>CALGGY010000118.1 GCA_937915785.1 uncultured Bacteroidales bacterium | reverse complement strand
CGTCCAGGCGACCATGGGCGCCATTTTCCGGGTCCGTGTTCATTATTGCGGGCTGCCGCGGGTTTTGGGATGCCCGGCTGGGCCGGGTATGACGGAGGTTCCGGTGTACGGAACTTTTCTCGAAGGAGACAACATCTATGAGGCCGATTTGACCCGCGGGGGCGTCCTGCTGATGGGCTCCGAGGCCAACGGCATTTCCCCGGAGGTGGCGGCCACCGTCACCCGCAAACTCTTCATTCCGCCATTCCCTACTGGCGCCCATACCAGCGAGTCCCTGAACGTGGCCGTCGCCACGGCCATCGCCTGCAGCGAGTTCCGCCGGCGATAACCAGTTTTTTGTATATTTGCAAAATAATATCACACAAAAATGACAAGAATATGCGAAAAATGATTTTTACTGTTGCCGCATTGTTGTTTGCAACGTATGGCATGGCCCAAAAATCCGTTGTAACCACAGGTGGTGCAGCTTCGTGCAATACGTCGAGTGTGAGCTATTCCGTTGGGCAGATAGCTACGGGCACGGCTCAGACTGCCGATTTTAGGATGTTCGAGGGCGTTCAGCAGCCTATTCAGGTGAGCGAGATGTCCATCGACGAGGCGTTGCGCCTGAACGTAGAGATGAAGGTCTATCCCAATCCCACCGCCGATGCCGTTTGCCTGTATCGTGTAGATGAACATAAGTCGCAACTTGCGTACACCCTGTTTTCCGCCGACGGAGCCGAAATTATGAAAGGGGTGCTGGAGGATGTGTCGACCACCATATCGCTGCAAAGCCTGCCCCCGGCCGTGTATGTGCTGCGGGTTTCTAACGGCAAACTGCAATGTGCATATCGTATTATGAAAAAATAACTTACAGTCATGAGAAAGATTTTTGTAGCTATAATGTGCTTTGTGGCGGGGGCTATGCTCTACGCCCAAGTGCCGCAGAGTTTCAGCTTTCAGGCCGTTGTGCGCGACAATAGCAACAACTTGCGACAAAACCAGCCTGTAAACGTAAAATTCACCATCTCACCAAACGACAATTCGGATGTGATAACCTATTGTGAGACACAGAGTTTGACCACCGACGCCAACGGACTTTTGCGAGCCGAGGTGGGCAATGGCACATCGTGCGGCGGACGTTTCGACCAAATTCGTTGGGAGCAAGGTGAGTATTTGCTGAACTGCCGTTTCGAGTTTTCCGACGTGCCCGAAGATTTTGCTTCGAACACCACGCAATTCATAAGCGTGCCATACGCCATTGTTTCGGACAGGGCTTCTACCTCTGCCGACTTCGAGCTGTTCTATACTACAATTGCACGGTCGTTGGACACCGTTGACGAGCTGATAGTAAGACTTCAGGACGACATACGGCAAACCGACAGCCTGATACGTGTTTTGCGTAGCAACAGCAATTCGCCCATTGCCCCAACCCCTATTGGCGATACCTCGAAAGTTGCTGAACCACAGTCTGCTAACGCCGAAATGAAGAAAGAAAAAAGTGTAACCATAAAATAAGTTGAGCCATGAAAAAAATATTTATTCTACTGATGACGATATTTGGCACAATGGCTATGGCCCAACTGCCACAAAGTTTTATGTATCAGACTGTTTTGCACAATGGTGCAAGCAATGTGCTTGGCAGTCAGCGTGTCACCGCCAAGGTTAGTATCCTGACAACAAGTGCCACGGGAACAGCCGTTTACGAAGAGACCCAATCAGCAACCACTGCTGCCGACGGAGTGCTTACTTTGGAAGTGGGGCGCGGGACCGTGGTTTCGGGAACGTTTGCCACTATAGACTGGCTTTCGGACAAGCATTTCCTGAAAACCGAGATAGACCCTATCGGAGGTTCTAACTACCAGCTTGTGGCCACACAGCAGCTGTTGAGTGTGCCATACGCTTTTGTTTCGGGTAAAACCAGCAAACTGACAGATGTGGACAGCGCTTTGGCGGTGCTCGACTCCCGTTTCCGCCGTGCCGACAGCCTTATAGCAGTGTTCAACGTGCAGATACGCCAGCTCAACGACTCTATACGTACACTAAGCAGCAGTCCGGCACCTGCACCTGCCCAGCTTCAGTCTTTGGCCCTGCGCAAGGCTTCCATGGAAACCACACTCAGTGCATTGCGCACTGCCTTGGCGGCAACCAAAAACGAACAGCCCGCCGAACCGCCTCGCCAACAAGCAGTTGAAAATCGTGCCATAGGTCATTTCTGCGACAGATAACCAATTAAAACGTATCCAATGATGAAAAATATAACATCTTTTATATTAGTATTTTGCATGGCTGTGGCCGCTATTGCCCAAGTGCCACAGAGCTTTGGCCTGCAAACCGTGGTGCGGCACAGCGGCACCGTTTATTCCAATGCCAACATAGCCGCAAAAATAAGCATACTGCGCAACTCGGCCTCCGGAACATTGGTTTATTCCGAGACCCACGCTACAACTACAAGTGCCAATGGTGTGGCCACTTTTGAGGTTGGCAAGGGCACATTGCTGTCGGGAGTTTTTGCCGACATACCATGGCTCGATGCCAAATTTTTCGTGAAAACCGAGATAGACCCCAACGGAGGCTCAAACTATTCCATATCCGAAACCACCGAGCTGCGGAGCGTGCCTTACGCCATAGTTTCGGGCAAGGCACTATACTACACCGGTTTGGACAGCCTTGCAGCCATATACCGCAACCGTTTGTCGCAAACCGACAGCTTGCTTTCGTTGCGTATCGACGGCATGCGCAGCATCGACAGCTTGGTGATGATACGCATCTATTCCGACAGCGTGTTCAGCAGCGGGGTGGGATTTTTCTACACTTCCGACTCCACGGCCATCACCTTTTCGCCAGCCAATTTGTGGTATCGTCCGAGCGACAACGCTTTCAAGATGCCCGACCACCAGTGGGATACCGCCGGACAGGTGAGCAACTCGCAGGTGGATACAGGATACGCTGGGTGGATAGACATGTTCGCTTGGGGGACAAGCGGCTACAACGGCATTTTCCCCACCGACACCAGCGCTGTGGGCACCGATTACGGCAACGGCCTCAGCAGCCTGAACGGCACCTCCTACGACTGGGCCTACTATAACGGCATTGACTTCCGGAGCCAGACTTTCAGCCCAGCCACTTGGCGCACACCCACCTACGATGAGTTTGCTTTTATTTTCAACCGGCGTCCCGATGCCGTGAACAAACGTGCCTTGGCCACAGTGAATGGCATCAACGGCCTTCTGCTCCTGCCCGACGACTGGCCCGGAATGCCCTTGGGATGCACTATCCAGCCCACAGCCAACGCATGGGGAGTGAATGTGTACCACGGCGTTTTCTGGACTGCCATGGAGTCGCAGGGAGCCGTGTTTATCCCCGCTTGCGGATACCTGCACCGCTCACGTCCATACCACTGCCACGACCAAGGTATGCAAGGCTTCTACTGGACCGAGACATCATCTCCCACCAATCCGGCTTGCGCCTACTATATGAATTTTGGGCTGCTGGGAACCATCGGCGGAACGGTTAATGCCGTGTACAACCCAGGCACTATATGCACTCGCGATTTCAACCACTCGGTAAGGTTTGTAAAAGACATACAGCTGCCTCATTGAGATTGAAAAAAACATAGCTTTTGATGCCCCGCTGAGAAAAACTCGAAGCGGGGCATTTGATTTTTGCCATTTTTTTTGTACCTTTGCACACTCGAAAAATAACCATCTCTGATGATAAACAAAACCAAAGAGCTTGAAACTGAGAAAATTGGGAAACTTCTGCTGATATACGCACTGCCAGCCGTTATCAGTCAGGTGATAGCATCGGTGTACAACCTTGTGGACCGCATGTTTCTCGGACAG
This sequence comes from uncultured Bacteroidales bacterium, assembly GCA_937915785.1. Lineage (GTDB taxonomy): Bacteria > Bacteroidota > Bacteroidia > Bacteroidales > P3 > UBA1219. The sequence goes on along the minus strand of CALGGY010000118.1, from coordinate 32,494 downwards.
TGTGTAAGCGCTTTGGCCATCACCGGATTGGGTATCACCATGCCTGTGATGAACATCATACATGCTTTCGGGTCGCTGGTGGGAGCCGGCTCGGCGGCGCGCATGAGCATTGTGCTGGGCCGAAAGGACGAGCGGTGGGCCGAAAAAATCCTCGGCAACAGCATGCTTCTTACCTTTTTCTTCGGGTTCCTTTTTGTAAGTGGCGGATACCTCTTTATGGACAACATTCTTAGCCTGTTCGGAGCTTCAGCCGACACCATAGGCTTTGCCCGCGAGTACATGATAATTGTGTTGCCCGGAATGTTCCTTACCACGCTCACTTTCAACCTCACGGGCCTGATACGTGCATCGGGCTATCCCATAAAAGCCATGCTGATACTGGCCGGCGGTGCTGTGCTCAACATCGTGCTCGACGCACTGTTTATCTACAAGCTGAACTGGGGCATTGCCGGAGCGGCATGGGCCACCACCATATCTATGGCTGTGTCGGCAGTGTTTTCGGTGTGGCATTTTGTTCAGAGGAGCTCTTTCATCCGTTTCCGCAGGCACGCTTGGCAACCTAAGGTATACATTTTCCGCAACATACTGATGATAGGCATCAGCCCGTTTTCGATGAACCTTGCCGGATCGGCGGTGGTGGCCCTGCTCAACCACCAGCTTTTGCGCTATGGCGGCGACCTTGCCGTGGGTGCCAACGTGGTGGTGAACTCCTACGCCTCGCTTATACTGATGCTGATGCTCGGCTTGTGTCAGGGAATGCAGCCCATAGCCGGTTACAACTACGGCGCCGGACATAGCCACAGGCTGAAAGACGTTTATGTGCTGACAATGAAAATATGTGTGGCGGTAGGCGTGTTTGGCACTGTAACTTCGGTGTGTTTTCCGGCTCTCATCTCACGCATGTTCACCACCGACCCCGATTTGATAGACATTTCGTGCTTGGCAATGCCGCTGCTGTTGGTTATGGCTCCGCTGATTGGTTTTACCGTTACCAACTCGCAGTTTTTCCAGAGTATCGACAAACCGTGGATAGCCATTGTTACCAGCCTTTCGCGTCAGGTGCTGTTTCTGATACCTATGATGTTTGTCGTGCCACCTGTTTTCGAGAGCGTAGGCAGCAGTGGCCTTACGGGAGTTTTTGCCTCGTGCACCATCTGCGATGTGCTGGGTGCAGCATTGGCGGCCTTGTTGCTTTACTCGCAACGCAAGGTGTTTGCCCCCGACTATGTGGCAACCGTGCGAAAGTCCAAAAAGGAGCATGGGCCAAAAAACTACCAGACTCAAAATACTGACATACAAATAACTATATAGATATGCGACTTTTTGTAGATTATTCGCCCAAGCGCCGACGCAATATCCTGTGGGCTGTTTTTACGGTCATCATTATATTACTTGCCGTAACAATAGCCATTCTGTTCATCTCTGTGTTCAAGTCGAACTACATATTGCTGACTGTGAGCGGTATAGCACTGATATTGCTTATCGTTCTTACCTATATTCTTGGCATAATAATATCGCACTGGCAGTATTATGCCGAATCGACACGAAACGATTTTACAAACAACATTGTGCATGAAATAAAAACGCCCATTACAGTTATCTCGCTGGCCTGCGAATTGCTGTTGGACAAAAACTTGGAGGACAAGCCAACCCGCGAGGAGCAGGTGGAGTCGTACCTGCCAATAATAGCCTCCGAAACCGAACGGCTGAAAAAAATGGTGGACATTTTTCTGCAGCACTCGCGTATCAACAGCTCACATTTTGCACTTAACATAGAGCAGTTCGACATTCACCAAATGATAAGCCACGTTGTGGAAAGCTCGGAGATACTTGTACGCAACTCCGGAGGTGTGATAAACCGCCATCTCTCCGCAACCAACAATATGATAGAGGCCGACCAGCTGCAAATTGCCAATGTTATAACCAATATTTTGGACAATGCCGTGAAATATTCCGACGGAGCTCCCGAAATCAGCGTCACCACCGCCGACACCCATAATGGCATTGTGGTGAAAATAAGCGACAAAGGCATAGGCATGTCGAAAAACGCGTTGGAGCATATCTTTGAAAATTTTTACCGTGTGCCCACCGGCGACCGCCACGACGTGAAAGGCTACGGAATAGGCCTTAACTACGCCCTTCGCATTGTGCAGATGCACGGCGGCGACATCAAAGTGCATAGCGAGCTCGGCAAAGGGTCGGAGTTCGACATATTTCTGCCCATGCATCCCAAAATAAGGAAATGAAACAACGGGAGGGGCATCCACTCCCTCCCGCTGTACCTAAAAATCGCTTTATAGATTATGATGATAGGTTGCGTGTTTTGATGTATAGACACGCTACCTTTTTTTTTGTTACAAATTATTCGTAAATAATAAGTTAAAAAAAAACGTTGCTCGTTCAAAACGTGCCATGCAGAAACTGTTTCCGCACGTTGTCGGGATATTTTTCGATGGCGTAGCGCAGCATGGTGCGTGGCATGGTGCGGTAGCGAGTGGCAAGGAAATTTGTGAGCACCTCGTTGTTGCGCTTGCCCACTTCGCGCAGAAGCCAGCCCACGGCTTTCTGTATCAGGTCGTGAGGGTGGTGCAGTAGCATGTCGGATATGGCAAGGCAGTCGTCGTACTGATTGTTGCGGACAAAAGCCATGCAGCTTACAATGGCTATGCGCTGCTCCCAGAAATTGGTACTGCGGGCAAGGGAGTAGAGCACCGTGCGGTCCTTGTCCAAAAGCCAATTGCCCAGAATGTCGTAGCACGAAAGGTCCACCAAGTCCCAGTTGTTGATGCGTGAGGTGTGATTCAGGTAGAAATCGGCGTAGGCGGCGTTGCCGCGGTCGTGTTTGTACTGCATGGCAAGCATCAGCAGGGCCACAAGGCGCACCTCGTGGTAGGCCGACTGCAAAAGACGGTGCAAATCGTCGGCAGAGCATTCTTTCCAGAACCGTTTGGCCACGGCGCGCGTCTGAGGCACTTTTATGCCAAGAAAAACATCGCCATCGCCATATTGGCCTTTGCCCGTTTTGAAAAAGCGTTGAAGCACGGCCTTCTGTTCGTCGTCTTTCAGCGCAAGCATGGTTTTCAAAACTTCGTCGCAGGTTGTCATAATCATATCGTTTTCAGCCTGCAAAAATACGATTTTTCCACCAAACAATGTCCATCTATCGCAAAAAAAACAAAAAATAACGCTCGAAACATAATAATTTGACCAAAAAAACGTAAATTTGCAATTCGTAATAAAAACGACAGATTTTTTTAACCCATTAAAACATAAAAGATTATGAAAAAATTGTTTGCCATTGCAGTTGTAGTTTTGATGTCGGCAGCAGTGTTTACCTCATGCGACGAGGAGGACAAGGACTATGCAGCCCAAATTGCCGGCACATACGTTGGAACCAACAATTACAAGATTGAGACCGAAAGCAAAGTGGTGATAACCCGCAGCGACGACGAGTATGTTACAGTGCAGTATGATGCCAACACCGAAGAGGAGAAACTGATGGACAAGGAACTTGCGCCAGTAGGATTCAAGGTTCGCGTGAAGAAAAGCGGCGACAACTACACCCTTTCCGGCAGCAGCACCATAGAATCTATCGACGGCACCGTAACCGGCTCCACCCTTAAGATGAAGGTGTTTCAAGGCGAAGTGGAGATAATCAATTTTGTAGGAAGCAAACAATAACGGCAACCATCGTTCCATGTTTTTGGACCACTCCAGCACTGACACCCTCCGGCAGTTGATAGACCACTCGCACAAAGTGGCCATTGTGTCGCACGTGAATCCCGACGGCGACGCTATAGGCTCCGCTTTGGGCCTGCGCGCGGCTATCGCCATGCAGGGCAAATATGTGTCGGTGCTACTGCCAACCACATACCCCGACTACTACAACTTTCTGCCCGCCGCCACATCCATACTTGTTGGCCAAGCCAACATGGAAAGCTGCAAAGCTGCCATATCCGCCGCCGACCTTGTAATAATGGTGGACCTTAACCAGTTGCGTCGAACCGGCGTTTTGGCCGAAGCCATTGCCCAAAGCCACGCCCCAAAAGCTCTTATCGACCACCACCCCAATCCCGACATTGCCGATTTGGCTGTGATGTTTTCCGACACACAGGTGTCGTCGGCCTCCGAGCTCGCCTATTGGATTGTGTGCCAGATGTATGGCACAGAATATGTGGACCAAACCATGGCTGCCTGTTTCTACACCGGCATCTGCACCGACACAGGCTCGTTCAGCTACTCGTGCAACCACAAAAGCGTTTACGACGCCGCCGGCAACCTTGCCGAAACAGGTATCGACATCAACGCCATACACGACAGCATTTTCAACACTTTCAGCGAAAGCCGCGTGCGTTTTCTGGGCTACTGCCTCACCAACTGCCTGCACGTGCTTTCCGAAATACACACCGCCTACATAGCCGTGAGCTACGCCGACCAGCAGCGTTTCGGACTTGAGGAGGGCGATATGGAGAGCATCGTGAATTACACACTGAGCATGAGGAACATACATGTTGGGGTGATGATAAAAGAAACCTCCAAAGGGGATGTGCGCATGTCGTTCCGCTCAAAGCACGACTTTGCCGTGAACGAGTTCGCTGCCAAGTATTTCGGAGGAGGCGGGCACCGCAAGGCATCGGGAGCCACATCGCCATACGATTTCGCCACCACAGAGGCAAAACTTATGGAACACCTGTATAACGAACTGAAACCCACAGCACTATGAACCGATGGCTTGCAATTGTTTTTGTGTCGGCACTTGCCACCGCTTGCGGTAGCCGCGATGTGCCCGTGATAGAAATGGAGCAGAAACCCTCTATCAAGGAAAACATGATAAACGCCAACCGCTACATGTCCAAAGCCGAGGATACGCAGATTGACGAGCTGGTGCGGCGCAACGGCTGGCAGGCCCAAAAACTGAGCAACGGCGTAAGGGTGTGGGAATACAGTGCCGGACAAGGTGCGAGACTAACCTACGAAAACGTGGTGAATATTCGCTACAACCTGTCGGCCATTTCGCTTGACGCCATTTACAGCGGCGTGGAAAAAACCGTTACCGTGGGCAAAAGCGACATTGTGCCCGGGCTCGACAGCGGACTGCTTGAACTGCGCAGAGGCAGCAAAGCCAAAGTGATAGTGCCGGCATACGCCGGATACGGAGTGGCAGGCGACGGCGACAAAGTGCCACAAAACGCCACCCTGATTTTCGATTTGGAAATATTATAAAATGTTCAATAACAATAACTGACAAAAAAATGAAAAAAACACTGAAAATCGCTGCATTGGCAGCATTGGCCGCACTGACATTTGCGGCTTGCGGAGACGGTTACCAAACCACCGAATCCGGACTTAAATACAAATTCATATCACAAAACCAAGAGGGTCAGCAGGTCAGCAACGGCGACCTGATAAAAGGTAAATACGTGGTTATTTTCAACGACTCGATACTCGATTCTGTAAAAGGGGACCCCGTAATCCTGTTCATGACCGACACCACAATGCGTGGCAACTATTTCGAACGCTTGCTTACCGACGGATTTATGATGTTGCACGAAGGCGACGAAGTGGAATTTGTTTTCAACGCCGACAGCCTTCAGACAATTGGTATGCGGATGCCCGCCACATTCAAAGCAGGCGAAAAACAGACTCTGAAATACAAGATAAAAGTGAGCGAGCTGATGAATGAAACCATCGAACAAGAAAAAATCAAAAACTATCTGACCGAAAACAAACTCGATGTGCAGCCAACAGAAGACGGTATCTATATACTCTCCGTGGAGCACGGCAACGGTCCCAAGGTTGAAGACGGAAAAACCATAAAGGTGAACTACACAGGACGTTTCCTCAACGGAAAAATTTTCGACAGCAGCGACTCCACACAAGCTCCCCAGGCCCACGAACCTATAGAATATGTAGTTGGACAGCAGCCCATGATACCCGGTTGGGAAAAAGCTATGGCCCAGATGGAACAAGGCGGCAAAGCACGCGTGCTGATCCCCTCCAACATGGCCTACGGTAAAAAAGGCAGTATGATGATGGAACCATACTCCACACTGCTTTTCGATTTCGAAGTGCTTTCGGTGAAAGAGACTAAAGCCGAGAAAAAATAAGATATAACAGCCTGTGTTGAAAAAAAGTGCTCCAACAAACGGGGCACTTTTTTTTGCTTTTCGGTAATCAGGTTTTTGCCAAATGGATTTTTTTTCGTATTTTTGCAAAGTCAAAAGCAAAATTAAAAAAGTAGCAAGAAAGATGAAAAATATAGTAAAAACTGGTATTCTGGCATCCCTTTCGGCCCTGCTGATGGTTGCCTGCGGCCCAAAATCGGACATCGAAGGATTTGACAAGACAAAATCAGGCCTGCATTATCAATTCCTTTCGGAAAACGGCAAGGGCGACAAGGTGAAGCCCGGCGACGTGCTGTACTGCGAGTGCACCCTGTATCTCAACGAGGAGGAGCTGGGTTCCGTTGTTGGCGACCCCGAACCACTGTTCAAAGCTGAGGAGCAAGGCAATTTCCAAGGCTGCCTCAACGAAGGCCTGCTGATGATGCATGTGGGCGATGAAGCCATTTTCGCAGTAAACGCCGACAGCCTGAGCCAGCACGGAGTTAAAATGCCACAAAAGTATCAGAGCGGCAGCGGACAGACAATACGATACAAGATTAAACTCCACGCCCTGAAATCGGAAGCACAGCTGAAAAAAGACTTCGAAGCCGATATGGAATCGCGCAAAAACGGCGAGAAAGCAGCGCTGGAACAATACATTACCGAAAACGGCATATCGCAGGCTCCCACTGCCGAAGGCTTGTATGTGATTCCCATCAAGAAAGGCAATGGCCCGCATGTGGAAGATGGCAAGACCGTGGAAGTGAATTACACAGGACGTTTCCTCGACGGAACAATTTTCGACACCAGCGACCCAAACGAAGACCCCGAAGCTCACGAAACCCTGAAATATGTTGTCGGACAGCAGGCGATGATCAAAGGTTGGGACATGGCAATTAGAAACATGTGTCAGGGCGAGAAAGTAAGAATTATCGTCCCCTCGGAGCTGGGCTACGGCGCTGGCGACGGACGCGTGATACCTCCCTATTCATCACTTGTTTTCGACATAGAGCTGCTGTCGGTGAAATAGGCGGTTACCGCAAAAACCATAAAAAAACGTGGTCTGGAAGACCACGTTTTTTTTGTTTTACAGAGTGGGGTGGGGGAGTGTCAGAATCCTGTCCAGTAGCGTTCCCACAGGGTGTGTTCTATCTCCGACCACGTTTGGCGTGTCGCGCCGGCAAAATCGGACGTGTATTGGTTTAGCAGTTGCTGAGCCTCCTTGTGTTTGCCGTCTTTGAGCAGGGCTTCCACTTTCTTTTCCAAGCCAGGCAGCTCGTCCAAGGCTTTCTGTTCGTAACGCAACACGTTGTCGTAGATAAGTTTTTTGGCGTTGCCCCACTGCACCTGCGACAGTTTGTTGGCTTTGCGGTAATGCCACAGCACGGCGTTTTCGTTGTAGCGGTGGTGTCCGCAGATGTCGAACCCCTGTGGCAGGCGGGTGTTGCCGGCAAAAATGGGTATGCGGGGACTTTGTCCGGGATTTTCCACCGAGAACCAGCACAGACCGCCCACCTCATCGGGCAGCCAGCTGCGGCACTGGATGACAAACGAATATGAGCACCACGACATGGCCACGCCACGGTAGAAAGTTACGGTTCCCGGTTTAAGCATGTTGTACAGCTCGCGTTCGGTGCCGCTCATCCACGGGTTGGCAGTGGCGGCCACGGCGGTGTCGGTTACTATTTTGCCATCCTTGCGCACACGGCGCGGAGCAAGCAGGTTTTTGGTCTGGTCCAGTTTTTCGCTGCCTTCGTAGTTGGCACGGAAAAGTTCCATAACACGCTGTATGTCAACTTTTTTGTCGGGTTTGATGGAGAATGGCAGCTCGTCGGCGTCGAAAGAGAGGTTCATCGAAGGCGCCAGCTCGTTGAAAATGTACCACTCGCGTTCTTTGAAATTCTTTTTGCCCGAGTAGCTCGACGGGAAGGCTTTCCACCATACGAAATCGCCTTTGCCGTCCCACAGGCCGTATTTCTTGGCCACTTTTTCGATATTGTCGGAGCACATGAAATAGTCCTTGTTTATTCGGTCGAGTTTGCCGATGCGGGACACGTTGCAGCTCACTGCCACATGGTCGTCGGGAACACGCTGAGCCACCCACATGCCGCCGATTTTGTCGGGGCCTTCGCCGAGGATTTCCATCTGCCACACCTCTTTTTTGTCGGCAATGGTGATGCACTCGCCGCCGTCGCCGTAGCCGTATTGCTTGATGAGGTCGCCGATGAGGCGTATGGCGTCGCGGGCGTTGTCGCAGCGCTGCAGGGCAATGCGTTGCAACTCCTCGATCATGAACATGCCGTTTTTGTTCACCAAGGTGTCGGGACCGGAGAAAGTGCTTTCGCCCATGGCAAGCTGCTTTTCGTTGAGGCAGGGGTAGGCGGTGTTCATATAGGCGTAGGTGTGGGCCGCCTCTGGAATTTCGCCGGCAAGGGTAACGCCGCCCATAGAGCCGGGCGTTTCGGTGTGCATGGTGCCCTTGTACACTTTGTGCATGGTGCCCGGCTTGTGGTCGGCGGCGGGTTCCATGCGCACCCACGTGCGGTATTTGCCGTCGCAGGTGTGCGAGGTTATCACAGAACCGTCGGCGGAAGCCTTGCAGCCCACCATTATCGATGTGCAGTTGGCGCCAACTAAATGTTCCTCCTGCGCACGAAGCGAAACGGAAGCCAGCACAAGGGCCAGCGCAATGGAAAGTTTGGTTATTTTCATAATAATGTGCAGTTTAATTACTATTATCTTACATTTTTGAGTTTGCAAAGATACGCAAAAACGAGCAAAAAGCAAAACAGAAATTGTGTTCTCATTTTTTTCAAAAAAAACCGTAATTAACTTTGTGGTGTTGAAAAAAAATGTATTTTTGCAAATTGATTTTTAGAAAAAAATAAAGAGACTTTAAAAAAACAACGGGCTCATTTTCAACGACAAATCAATTTAACACCACAACATAGAAACTATAAAATCAAACGCTAATTATAACAAAAAAAAACAAAAAAAAAATGCAACAAGAATATAAAAAATGCCCCAACGGGCACTATTATCAGGGAGTTGTTTGTCCCTATTGCAAAGGAAACTGCGGCGAAAAGACCCAAGCATTTGACATGGGAGGAGGTTTGGACGAAACCAAAACCCAGGCCTATAGTGGAGCTGCAACCGGCGGTAACAAAACCCAAGTGTATGGCAACGATTTTGGCTCCGCGGCGCCCATGGGTCCCGATGCGGCCACAAGGGTACTGAACGGCGTTGGCGGAAACACCGGACCGGGGTCGCGCACAGAATTTGGCGATGAAGAGTTCGCCCCCGGCGCCCCCATACCCCAAGGCGGGCAGCCCACATTCCGCACCACGCGCAAACTGGTGGGATGGCTGGTAAGTTACACTTTGGATGCCATGGGCATAGATTTCAAACTATACGAAGGGCGTAACATAATAGGCCGCGACATGGACTGCAACATAACCGTGAACGACAATATGGTTTCCAGCAAACATGCAGTTTTGCTGTACCGTTCAGGCAAATACTCGCTTACCGACCAACAGTCGTCGCACGGCACTTTTGTAAACGGCCAGGACATAGAGCTCGACCCCTGCTACCTTTCCGACGGTGACGAGATAGTGGTGGGCAGGACATCTTTCAAATTCAGAACTTCTTTTTAAAAACCATTATGAAAAAAATCATATCTCTGGGGCTGCTCATAGCCTTAGCTTTTGGAGTCAGTGCCCAGTTGCAACGTGGACTGAAAGGCAGCTACAACACAGACAATTATCCCGATATAAGTTTTGTGTGGAACACCGCCAACCCCGACGTTCTGGAGAAATCCCGGTTTGTGCTCACCGAGGACGGAAAAGAAATGCCTTTCCAGCTGAAGGTCCTCGACCAAACCAATGCCAAGTACAAAAAAACAGTGCTCTTTTTGTGGGAGGACATGGCAAGCCACAACAATCAATCGATATTTGCGAAAAAACTGCTTCAGGGCTTTTTCAGCATGGAGTTAAAAACTGACGATCGCTTCGGAGTGGCCGTTTTCAACCGCAAACACGACTTTCATGATGTGCTATCCTTGTTGGGCGACGGCATAACATCGAATTATTCGCAGCTATACACAGCCGTAACAAGCTACAATCCAAGCAAAGAGCGTTACAAAAGCTATCCGGGCATGTCCGATTTGTACATGGCCATAAACAGCGGCGTGGACCTGCTAAAGAAAGAGCCTTCGGACCGCGTTGGGGTGATTGTGGTGATTACTGCGGGATTGAACATAAAAGCTGCCGGAGCCAACACCGAAATGTCATCGGTACAGAAAAACGCCCTTGATGCCGGGATACCCATATATGTGGTGAACTACCCTTTTTCCGGTAAAGACGGGCGGCCCGAAATCTCATCCTTGGCCAACAGCACATATGGCGGCACAATAGACAACAGCAACGTCAACATCGCACTTGAAGAGTTGGAAAACATCTACAACAATTTGAATTTCGCCCTATCCGGCAGAGATTATCAGATAACATTCACCACCTCGGCAAAGCGCGACGGCAAAACCCACCAAATAAACCTTGCCATCGACAAAGTGCAACAGAACATACCCGCTTTCAACGCCCCGAACATAACCTTTGGGCTTTGGGTTAAAGAAAACCTTGTGCTGTTTATAATATTGATGATAGTGTTTATAGGCCTTGTGGCACTGGCCATTGCGCTTATACGTAAAGCCAAGGCCAAACGCGACCGAGAGCTGGACATTACCCAGGAGCAAATAGACACTGCCAACAGAAACCTGGAGGATCTGAAACGCCAGCAAGAAGAGAAAGAGCGTTTGCGCCAAGCCGAGCTGCAACAAAAGCATCAGGAAGACGAAAACCTCCGCCTTAACAACCTTATGCGCAACAAAAACATGTACCCACGACTGCAATGCCAGTTGCCCGGGCAGACCTTCAGCTATGCCATTGGAAAAGCCGTAACTCGCATTGGCCGCAACCCCGACAACGACCTTGTGCTGAACAACGGCACCGTTTCGGGCGTGCATGCCGAAATAAGGTTCAACGGCAGCTCCTTCGAGCTGGTAAACCTGAGCCACTCGTACACCAGAGGCATAATAGTAAACGGCCAATTCTGCCAAAACACCTCGCTCAAAAACGGCGACAAGATAGGTTTTGGAGAAACCACAGTCACTTTTTATCTTTAAAAAAAATCATGAAACTTATAACCATAGGAAGAAGCGAAGAAAACGATGTGGTGGTGAACGACCCATGCACCTCGCGCCACCACATGCAAATCATCCAACATGATGATGGACACTATACATTGGCCGATTTTGGCAGCACCAACGGCACATACGTGAACGGCGCCCGGGTGCACGGCGAAACACCACTAAACCCCACCGATGTGGTACGCATAGGCAACACCACCGTGGCATGGGTGCAGTATTTCCAACAACCGCACGTTGAGCCTCACATGCCGCCTTCGGCAAGCTATGCGAATCCCGTCCCCAATCCCGTGGCGGAGCAAGGCGGACGCCGCCGCAACGGTTTTGTGACGTTTTGGCTGATACTAATGATTATTTCGGGCGTGTTCACAACAATTTTAGCCATAGTTAGAACTATCAAAATCATTCCTTATTACAATTATAAGCCAGCTTTGTTTTTTGTGCAGCTGTTCGCCGACATTGCCCCATTGTTGCTGTTGACAGGAGCCATATTGATGCTGGCATGGAAAAAGACAGGTTTCTGGCTTTACACATCAAATGCAGCCATAAATTTGATATCTTCAATAATCCTCATAATAATTGCCGGTACCTCACCAGCAGTGATAGGGGGTTTGATTGGCTCCATAAATGGACCGATCGCACTTTGGGCTATCCTGCAAATCAGGAAGAACGGTGTCAGTTGCTGGAAATTATTGGAATAAAATAATAAATCATGACTGCACTGAAACAATGCCCCCGCGGCCACTATTATAAAGGCGATGCCTGTCCGTACTGCCCGACACAGTGTTGTCCGAACTCTGGTCTTATGCGTCCCACTCGTACAGATGGTCCAAATCAGCATAAACCTACTTTTTATCCCACAGATACGCCAACCTCAACTATCGCTGGCACTGATATTCCACTTTGTCCGCACTGCGGAAAACCGGTGAGGAAAGAAATCCCACATTGTTTTAATATTGGTTCCATTGAGGGAAATGCCTTTGATGGGAAAACACCATGGAACTATAACTGGAAAGGGGTATGCGAGAGTTGTGGACATGATTTTTCCATAACAATGACACAAAGGATTGATTCCCCGCATAATGATAGACAAACTATAGTGAGAGTTTCGCAGCGACAAGTCCATGCAATGAGTGCGGAAGGATATACTCTGCATGACGCTTTTGTGGGACTTTCTGGTGTTGAAATAGAACAACGTAATAATATTGAAGGCGTTAAAACTACATTTATCAGTATAAATGAATTAAAGTATTTAATAAGTGCCTTGAAGAATTCGCCACTGTTGGAACAATTAGACTTCCATGCAGATTGGACATAATATTATGAATTTCCATGAACAAAAAACGCATATCATCAGGTAGAATAACCCACCTTGCCCCCAACGAGGTATTTGTCTTTGGCAGCAACCTGCAAGGAATGCACGGCGGTGGAGCAGCACGTTTCGCTTACGAACATTTTGGTGCTGTATGGGGTAATGGAGTTGGCTTGTATGGACAGACGTATGCCATACCTACCATGCAGGGCGGTGTGGAAACCATCAAACCATACGTGGATGATTTCTTGCAATTTGCCACGGTGCATGGCGAATTGGATTTCTTGGTCACAGAAATTGGCTGCGGCATTGCCGGGTTCACTCCTGAAGAGATTGCCCCATTGTTTTTCAAGGCCATTGAGAACGAGATAAGGAACGTTTATCTGCCGGAGAGTTTTTATAAAGTTTATGAACAAAAATCAATTTAAGCCATGAAATGCCCCAACGGTCACTACTATGAAAGTGGGAAGTTTGACAGATGTCCATATTGTGGAACCATGACAGAGCCCAACCATGTGATATATGAGGATTATGGTATAGCTCCATCTCATGGCAGTAGAGTATGTCCTAATCATCATGCCTATACGGATAAAAATGCTTGCCCATATTGTGGAGAAAAAGAGGTGGTGGGATCCGTTGATATGCATACTGGGGCAGGGTATCATATAATTGCCCGAAGTGCAAACCAAATTCTTAAAGTGGTAGTTGACGGGAAAGAATATTCTTGTTATGATGTGAGAATCGGTTATTGGGTGTGGAATTGGGCATCAAAGATAAAAAGTGATTATTTGATTGATACAGGGGGGGGAGTATAATGATTCATTGTAAATCGGATATAAAATTTGGTAACACTCACATGACTGGCAAGGAATTTATTAAGATGTGTGACGCGATAATTGATAATCAATTAGCAATTATTGGAATGTAAAAACAAATAAATACATCAGCTATGAGCTTAGTAACCAACTTGGACAATATTTTTAAAAAAGGTGTGATAGGCAATGTGCGCAAGGCCCAGGAAGACAGCCACGACATGGCACTGAAAACCCCGAACGGCGACGTTTTCGTGGTGTGCGACGGCATGGGCGGACACGTGGGCGGAGCCAAAGCATCGCAGATAGCCGTGGACAGCATCATAAGCCACCTGAAAAAAGAATTCTACCGCAACCCCATCGAAGCACTGAACGGAGCCCTGCAGTTTGCCAACATGCAGATACTGGGCTATGCCAGCGAACACCCCGAACTGCAAGGCATGGGCACCACCGCCTGCATATTGCTTTTGCGCGACAGCGACGTGTGGATAGCCCACGTGGGCGACAGCCGCATATATCTTTACCTAGGCAAAGAGCGCCAGCTGCACCGCATAACCAAAGACCACTCGTATGTGCAAACACTTGTGGACCAAGGACAGATATCCGACGAGGAAGCCGAACACCACCCAAACAAAAACCGCATACTGAAAGCCCTTGGCATAAAACCGGAGCTTCAACCCTCTTTCAACTACCAAAACAGCCCCATACACCCAAAAAACGGCGACATATTTCTTATTTGCAGCGACGGCCTTAGCGGCGAAATATGCGACCTCACCATAGAAAAAGTGCTGGGCGAAAACAGCCCAGTCAACCAAAAAGGCGAAAAACTGATTGCGCTTGCCATGCAGGGCGAAAACGGAATTCCGGGCGGCAAAGACAACTGTACACTTGAACTGATAAAAGTGGACAGCAGCCCATGGAAAAAAAGCCGGTTCATGAGCTGCAACCCCAAGGAACGCCAATACCCAAGCAACAGCGGCGGCACCCGAAAACTTATAATACTTATTTCTGCCGCTATAGCAGTAGCCGTGGCCGCTGTAGCGGCGACACTGATACTCTCCAGAACCGATTTTGAACTCCGCAAACTGGAAAAACAGGTGGAAAAAGATAGCATGGCATACTTTGAAGCATATTCTAAATACACAACAAAATGCAATAGAATATCATCCCCAACTTGCGATAGTTTGAAAGAAATAATGGAGAAGGCAAAAAAGGAATATTCAGATAGCAAGGAAAAATTAAAGACCTACATAGATAGTATAGATAGTAAAAATAAAAACAGCAAAGACAAGAATGGACAAGGCGTTAGTGTTAGCGATAAGAAAAATAATCAAGGTAGAAATGGTGAGAAGCCTGCCAATGACGAAGCCACTAACGTTCAGCAACAGAAAGAATTCAAAGAACAACTAAAAAAGTTAGAAAAAAAATCAAAGGCATTACTACAGTTGAACGATTTGTGGAAATTAGGTGTTGAGAACAACCAAAATAACAAAACAGAAAATGTCCGAATAATGAATGCAGCTATTGGAAAATTCAAGAATGAGAAGCCTGAGGGTCGAAAAAAAATGCTGGAAGATTTGGATGATAAACTGCAAAAGATTTAGATTCCAAAACAAATGACAATAAGAGTAATAACGCACATTATTCACCTGCAATATGAAAGTCTTAACCATTGGCCGCGCAACCGGCAACGACATAGTAATAACTGACAGCAAAGCAAGCCGCAACCACCTGCAAATAGTGCAGTCCGACAATGGTCAGATATCCGTAATAGACCTTGGCTCCACCAACGGCACCTACGTAAACGGCCAGCGCATACACGGCGAACGCCCTATCTCCCCCGGCGACACCCTTCGCATAGGCGACACCACCCTGCCTTGGCAAAGCTATTTTTCTCCTCAAGCAACTCCGATGCCTCCCACCCAGCACCCCACACCACAACCATGGCCACAAGGCGGCAAAAGCAAGAAAAACCTCTGGCTGTATATAATCATAGGCGCACTAACTTTGCTGCTTGTGGGCGGAGTCATAACTTGGACAGTGATTAGCGGCAAAAACAAAGAGCAGGATGCCGACAAAGACCTCACCAACCAGATACTCAAAGAAGAGGTGGACCTGCTAAGAAAAGATGCCGAAAAAGCCCAAAACGACTACGAGACGGCTCTGGCCGAAGCCAAGCGCACAGGCTCAGCCCAAGCCAAACGCACTGCCGACTCGCTGAAAGCCGTGGCCAAACTCAAAAACACTGGTTATCAGAAAAAACAAACTGAGCTTGAGGGTAAAACAAAAGAACTGCAAACTGAAAACGAAAAGCTGAAAAAACAGATAGAAGAACTTCAAAAACAGAAACAGACCACACCAACCAACACAACCACTGCCTCCAATAAAACCTCAGCAAGCAATGAGCCGCAGGAAACCGAAGACCTGAAAAAACGATTCTACGACGAAGTGGACAAAATTAAAAACGACTACAACAAGCTGTCAGTTGCTTGTAATAAACTTAATGTAAAAATGGCACATGGCGCTACCACCAACAAGAAACTAGAAAACACAGCCCAAAAACTAAAAGACGAGTTCGATAACCTGAAAAACGACACAGAACGCCAAAACTGGATAACAAAAATCAGCACTGCCCAAAGTGCAAAAAAAATAGACGAACAAACACTGTCCACATCCACAGACCCAAACACAAGCTCAGAAAAGCAAAACACGAACTCCGCCAACACATCCAAAAACTAACACCATGAACGGATTTCCCCAACTGCAATACTACGACATAGTGCATCTTGTGGCCGAGGGCGGCACCGCCCGCGTATATTGGGCCATAGACAAGCGCAGCGGTTTCCCCGTGGCCATAAAAGAACTTAAACTGCGCCACATGACCAACACGGCCATACGCGACAATTTCCGAAACATGGAAACACAGCTCATGCTTTACGCACGCCACCCAAACATACCAAACCTTGTCGATTTTATCGACATTCCGCAAACCAAACAGATGTTCATTGTGATGGAATTTGTGGAAGGCCAGAACCTCGAAGACTACATCTACCGCCAAATAGGCCTGTTGCCCGAAGAAAGAGCGTTGCCTATATTTTTGCAGATACTGGATGCCGTTGGCTTTTTGCATAAGGCTGTGATACCACACCTGCGCATTTTCAACGGAGTGCTGCACCTCGACTTGAAATCGAACAACGTAATGCTGCAGCAAGGCGACAGGATAAAGCTCATAGACCTTGGCATAGCCTCGCGCATATCGGCAAACAGCACAAGCACCGGCCAAGGCTTCGGCACACCGGCATACATGCCCCCCGAACAATCGGAAAAAGGTAACCTCGGCAAATACTCCGACATCTTCGCCCTTGGAGTGGTGCTTTTCGAAATGCTTACAGGCCACCTGCCTTTCAACGGCTCCAGCATCACCGAAATACGCGCCAAGATTAAAAACCAGCCCACTCCGCAAATGAAAGACTTCTATCCGATAATTGGCGACGAACTGCAGACCATAGTGGAAAAAGCCACAGCCAAAAACCCGCTGGCTCGCTATCAAACCTGCGAAGAGTTTTCCGATGCTCTGGAATATTACATGAAAATTAAAAAAATGCGCGACGAAAAAAAGCATCGCCGAGTAGTAAACTAAACCAACACAACTTGAAAAATGAGAAAGATAACCATTGGGCGACTGCCCGAAAACAACTTTGTCATAGACAATGAGAGTGTGTCTCGCAGCCACTGCCAAATAGTGCAGCGCGATAATGGAGCTTTCTACATAGCCGATTTAAACAGCAAAAACGGCACCTACGTAAACAACCAGCGCATAAGCGGACAAGCCCCCCTGCTCCCGGGCGACATAGTTACACTCGGCAATTTTCAACTGCATTGGGAACAATTCTTCACCCAAAAGGCACCAAAAACCGTTCCCCAAAAAACAATATCATTCGGACGCCTGCCAAACAACGACGTGCAGATAATCAACGAAGAAGTGAGCCGCTGTCACTGCCGAATAGAGCAACACAGCAACGGCAGCTTTACCATAGAAGACCTCGGCAGCACCAACGGCACTTTCGTAAACGGATGCTTAGTGAAGGGCAAAATCAC
Organism: uncultured Bacteroidales bacterium; assembly: GCA_937915785.1. Taxonomy (GTDB): domain Bacteria; phylum Bacteroidota; class Bacteroidia; order Bacteroidales; family P3; genus UBA1219. The sequence continues at coordinate 14,971 of CALGGY010000118.1, read as the reverse complement.
TCTCCACCTTGGCGACAAAGTTTTTCTTGGCGACTTCCTGCTGCCTTGGCTCAACTATTTCGAAACCAACCCGGGAAAAAACACCCCGACACCCCCTCCAACTACCCAATATACACAAACACCACCCCTACCTACCGCAGAGCAACACATACCCTCGGCGGCTCCACAACCAGCGCAAAAACAGCCCACCCGGGGCAACGCCGAAAACAATGACGCCAACACAGCGCCACAACCTCAACACACCACACAAATCCACAAAACCAACAACACAAAAAGAAAACACGCCCACCCAACCACAAAAACCGGATACGACAACAAAGCAATGCTAACTTTTGTTGCAGGATTGATTTCCACGGCAATCGCCACATACCTGTTTTTCAGCTATTTCGTCTCTTTCAAAGGCCAAGTGGACTCATACGTGGAATCGCAGAACAATTTTTTTCAGCTGTTTGCACTGCACCTGCGCGGCGCCATGGGCACCGGCGGGCATTGGTTCGGAATAATCGCCACCATGCTTTTCGGCGGACTCGCGCATTTGTTCAACAAAGCGTTTGGCACAAAAACAAACATAATCTCATCGGCGGGTATACGTCTAGCCAACATCGGCCTTGTAGCGGGGCTGCTGTTTCTGCCATTAGCCATTTTTGCCAAACAAATATCCAACATATAATATTTTCACCATGAAAATAATAACCATAGGGCGTACCCCCCAAAACACCATTACAATAAGCGACGCCAGCGTAAGCCGCCACCACTGCCAGATAGTGCGGCACGACAACGGAACTTTCACCATCGCCGATTTCGGAAGCACCAACGGCACTTATGTGAACGGCCGCCGCATAGCGGGCGAAGTGCAACTCTCCTACTCCGACCAAGTGCGCGCGGGCAACGTGCCAGTGCAGTGGCAGCAGTATTTCAAAACTAACAATTCGCACACTGCGGGCATAGTGCTCGGCATTGTGGGCGGAGTGCTGCTTTTGGCCGCAATAGTTGTAATAATAGTGCTACTTGCACAGAAAAACCCCTCCAACCCCAAACCCGGGCATTTCCGCATAAACGACGTGGAACTGGCTTTTGGCATGAATATCGACCAACTGCGTGAGGCCAACCCATCGGCAAACATCAAAAAATACACTTCGGAAAACCTCGAGGACATAGTGATTTCCATCTCCAGTTTCGACTACTACCTCATAGGCGGCGAGGTGGCCGTGAGCATGGGATCGGAAACCGACGAAGTTTACTCGTTCACCACAGTGGGCAAAAGCTACAATACAGAAAAAAACATCAGCGTTGGCCGCACATGGGGAGAGATGGTGGAAGTCTATCCCGACCTCACGTTTATGGTAGATTACTATTACTACAACTACTGGGCGCACCGCTACGAAAAATATATCACAGCCTACGACGAGGCCACATGCACCTATTTCGCCTTCAGCTACAGCCAGTTCACATCATCGCAGATTGAGGCAATACATGCCGTGGCCAACCCATCCTGTTTCGACTGCTATTTCCAAGTATCGGCAATATCAGCTTCTGTGTATCAAAGCATCTGCTCGTCAGTGCGCGTATCACAAATTGCGGTATGTAACTGCCACGGGCTCTCATACACTCCCGAAGGCTCATCTTCCGGCAGCGAAAGCATAACCGTGAACACCGCCGAACAGACTGCACGGCGTGTTGCTGTTGCCATGTGCGAAGGCGACACCCGCACTATCCGCTCTCTTAGCACAAACGACATGTACAACGAAATCATGGAATAATTCAAATACGGTATGCAGATTGATGACGACGTCGCCAGGCAAAAAGCCATACAAGCCTACAAAACATTACCAGCCGAAACCATTAAGACTGGCGACAACACAGTTGTGGTACGGTTTAAAAGGAATGGTCGCAAACAATTGGATTTTTACATGAAAAAAGTCAACGGCAAATGGCTTTTCTTCGACTATGCACAAAACGGCGTGCACACTCCACGAAACATGAGAAAAACAATGAGGCAGAACCAGGGGGTGTGGCATTAACGATAGCAAGCCGCCATAAAAAGAATAAAGCAAAACCAAATAATAAATATAATAATCAAAACATCAAACCATGAAAATAATAAGAGTAGGTCGCAGCACCGCCAACGACATCGTAATCCAGAACGACCCTACCGTAAGTGGCAACCACTGCCAGTTTATAATGGACGACTATGGCAACAGCCGCATTTTGGACCTCAACTCAACCAACGGGACCTATATCAACGGCGTGCGCCGTCAAGGCGAGACCCAACTGCAGCCTGGCGACATAGTTCGCATAGGCAACACCACCCTGCCGTGGCAAAACTATTTCGGCAGCAGGGCACAAGGCACATCTCCAAACCAAGGCCCCACCTATGTGCAGCCACAGCAAAACTACCAGCCATACGAGCAGAAATCGCCAGTTAATGTTTACGTGGCACCACCGACACCCGAACCCCACAAAGGCAGCGGCTTTGGCATAGCTTCATTCATACTGGGGCTGCTCGGTATCAGCCTGTTAGCCATTATTTTCGGAATAGTGTCAATAAGCCGCCGCGAACCCGCTCGCGGTCTCGGCATCGCCGGTTTGATATTGGGCATACTGTGGACCATAGCCGCAATAATAATCATCATAATAGTAGCTAATGTTTACTAATAAAAAAACATGGAAGAAAACCAACAACTATACAAAGAACTCCAGCCAGGCACGGCTCTCAATGCCGGAAAGTATATTATTGAGAAAAAGATAGGCGAAGGCGGTTTCGGCATCACCTACCGCGCCGTGCAGCAAGGCCTTGGCCGCACAGTGTGCATAAAGGAGTATTTCCCGGCCGGACGCTGCCTGCGCAACACCCAAGCCCGCACCGTGCGGCCGCAAGGCTTTAGCGACGACGATTACGAACGTTTCCGCCAGTCGTTTGTACGCGAAGCCAAAACCCTCGCCAACCTGCACCACCCCAATATTGTGGAAATAATCGACGTGTTCGACGAAAACAACACCTCGTACATGGTGATGCCCTTTATCGAAGGGCGTAGCCTGCAGAGCATAGTGGAGAAAAACGGCCCCCTTTCCACCCCCGACGTCATCAACTTTGTGGCACAGATAACCGCTGCCGTGGGCTACATACACCAACGACACATACTGCACCGCGACATCAAACCCGATAATATAATGATTACCGCCGAATACAAAGCCATACTTATCGACTTTGGCTCGGCTCGCGAATTCGAAGAGGACAAAACCCAAGCCCACACCTCAATGCTCACCCGCGGCTACGCGCCTACCGAACAATACACCCGCAACAGCCGCAAAGGTTCCTATACCGATATATACGCCATTGGCGCCACAATGTACTTCCTGCTCACAGGCAAAGAGCCCCTCGAAGCCGCCGCCCGAATGTCCGAAACCATGCAAGAACCCAAGGCCCTCAACCCCGACATACCCGACGAGGTGAACCGTACCATACTAAAAGCCATGCAGATAAAACCCGAAAACCGGCACCAGTCGGTGCAAGAGTTTATGGACGACCTGCTCAACGTAAAACCCTCCGAACTGGTGGACGAAACCTTGGGTGCCAAAACCGAAACCATAGTGGTGGAAAAAAACAAAAAATGGGTGATGTGGGTCATCGTGGCTGCCGTGGCATTAATAGCCGTACTTGCAATATGGCTGGTGAAGACCATTGTTGAAAATGGCAAAGCCATAGCAGAAACCGAGGACTTCACCGGCATGGACATATATCCCATGATTTGGGTGGAGGGCGGCACCTTTACTATGGGCAACAACAAAGAAAACGAAGATGATGATGAGGGGGACATGCCCGAACACACCGTAACCCTCGACGGTTTCTACATAGGGCAGTTCGAAGTGTCGCAAAAATTCTGGCAAGCGATAATGGGCTACAACCCATCCGAATACCAACCCTCCGAATCGCACTCGGGACACGCCTTCTCCAACGACGAAAAAGGCCGTTTCCCCGTGGAGAACGTATCGTTCGACGAAGTGCAGCAGTTCATAACCAAACTTAACGCAAAAACGGGCGAAACTTTCGCCCTGCCCACCGAAGCACAATGGGAATACGCAGCCCGTGGCGGAAAAATTGGCGAAGAAGGACACCCTTTTGCCGGACACCCCGACAACATACGCTGGGACAGCGACAACGCACGTATGGTGGACGACACGGTGGCACACTCGCACAACAAACTGGGAATTTATGAAATGAGCGGCAACGTGGCCGAATGGTGCCTCGACTGGTACAACGACTCTTTCTACATCAACGGAGGCTCCAACAACCCAGTAAACACGACATTCTCCGAAAAAGGGCATGTGGTGCGGGGCGGCTCATTCGAAGATACCAAAGAAAATTCTGTTTCCATTTTCAAGCGTTACTGCGACGATGAAAAAAGCGCAAGCACTGGATTCAGATTAGTATTGAAAAAATAAATCATATTATAACTAAAAAAAAGATGAAAAAAAATTTTTATTTATTACAGCTACTTAATGCTTAGCCTTGAGCGCAGCAGCTCAATTGCCAAAAGATGAAACCACAGCTGCCCAAAAAGTGAACGAAGCGCACAACGCCTTTGTGAACAATATGAAAAAACGGCTTTGCCACACACAAGGACAAACCAAAAGTAACTTGGGGAAATGCCGACAATTCGGAACAATTCTTTGTGGTTAATTCAAAACTCATCTCTTTCGGAATTGAAAAAATCAGTCTGGAAAAACATATGAAGAACTAATAGACAAAAACGTCAGTTCCGACTTTTACATCATCACCACAGCCCAAGCCGAAAAAAATATCTGAAGGCGAAAAAAACAAAAAAGGTGTTGTGGTAAATATCGAAAAATGCACCAACTACACCACCCGTTGCCAAGTAAAGCCCCCGGCCTCAAAAACCGATAAAAAGGAAAGCACCGCCTCAAGCACCGGACGCTACAACATCACTCTGCACTGGAAAGTGAATTTCTCGAAAAACAAAAAGAAAAACATCTCGGAATACAAAAAAGTAACCCTCGAAAAAATCGACTCCAAGTACATAGAGTACATCGGCACAGAAAAAAGCGCAGCCATCGTCACCGCCAAAAATGCCATCTGCAACTGGTATCGCGACATAAACAGCAACCCCGACCTTGCCAGAATAACCAAAAACGCCGCCCTCAAGCCCCTCGATGCAAGCAAAATCGACTGCCCGGCCATCAGTGTGGAGCTGAACGGCAACTCCAGCCGACAAACCATCAACGTTACCGGCAAAGAGTTCAGCCTCTTTATGCAAGACCCATGGCCGGCCGTGCTCAAAGGCTTGGAGTCGCACTACACCGACCCCATCTCCGCCTACAGGAAAATAAAACCTGTGTTCACCCTCGATGTGGACATAGTGGCCAACACAGCGCAAATAACCAACGTAAACCTCTCCAACGTAAGGTTCATCCCACCCGTGAGCGACAGCGAGAAAGACCGCATCCTGTCCGAGGCCACACAGTTTGCAGGCAGCTACAACGACAAACTCACCGAATTTGCCACCACCAAGGACCGAAAAATGAAAAAACAACTCGGCAAGGAAATTGAAGAAATGTTTGTGGACAAAAAAAAACCATACAGTTCACCCTCATAGACAAAAAAGGCAACGAAAACCAAAAACACGTCGATAAACCAACCGTGCCAAAAAAATACCTGCGCAGCATGCCCGACGCCAACAGCGAAATGAACTTCGACAACGCCATGTTTGTTGATGGCTCAACCACCAACGTGATGATACCTTTCACCCAAACCTACAAACAAAACTACCACAAAAAATACAAAGGCAAAAAATACGCCGGCCAAACACAGAAAGAACTTTACCTTATTTACGACCACGAATCCATGTTGTGGAAAATAGAAAAAAATCAACGCCGTGAAAGGAACCACCGGACTCATAAATACCGAAGAATAGTAACCCTAAGGCAATCAAAAATCCCGAAAAAACGGTGCCCGATTTTTTTTCGCCGCACCGTTTTTTTTACCCCATCCCAATCCCCCCCCCAAAAAAAAAACACTGCCCGAAATAGCCAAAAACAAAAAACAATGCAAAAAAAAACAATAATTATAATTCCTAAATGCAAAAAAAAACGTATATTTGCAAAATCGTCATTAAAGGGCATTCGTTTAACGGGACTTTACAATATCCTAAAAATGAACGATTTATATCTTGAATCAAAGTCCCTTTTTTAAAAAATAGTAATAATGAAAGCAAAATTATTAGTGTTTGCAATGGCCATGTCGGTTATGCTTGGGGCCATTGCGCAAAATCGCGAACAAATGGAAAGAGATGCCGTAAAAATACGTGGCGAAAAGTTTTTCAAAGACATAGCCACAGCATTTTCCACACATAGCTCCAAAAAAGGGCCAAACTGGTACAATGTGGGCAACAACGGCAAGCAGTTCCTTGTTGAAAACATCTCCAAATACGGAGTAAAGAAAACCTCTATCCAAGGCCAGTTCGACGTCATGGAAGATAACAAAAAAATCACCGTGGAGCTCGTGCATTTCGACATGGGCACATCTGCCGACCAGTCCACAAAAGAATCCCTCAGCTACTACACCACCACCTACGAAGTGAAATCGGTCACCACATACAACGGCGAACAAGAAATTTCGAGAAACAGTGTAAACATAAAATGGTGCATCAACTGGGGCAAATACTACGACAAGAAAAAAGACGCTTGGAAAAAAGGTGCCCTGAGAACCGACAGCAAAATTAAAAAGTCCGCTGTGGACATAGTTTCCATAACCACAAACGCCATCCCTATCCTCACCTCCGAAAAACGCGAGATGGCCGGTCTTGTAACCAAAGCCATACAAGAATGGTACGCCGATGTAAACAACAACTTCGAATATCAGAAAGCAGGCCTCGACAAAAGCAAATGCGTAACACCACTCAAAAGCGTTGACCCATCAATAATCAAAGTGTCCGAATCCAACATCAACACCGCCAAAGGCACCATAACCGTAGGTTCCATGCCCGCCATCAACGTAAACGCCATCAACCCCTACGATTTCATCCCCGAAAATGAGCAGAGCCTCTACACCAATCCTGAAGCCAGCTGGAACGTATCCCCCACTTTTACTGTGGACATCAATCTGGACGCAAAAAAAGCACAGATAGTAAACGTCGCCTACAAAAGCAAAAACAATAAACCAGTATCCGACCCCGAAAAAGAACGCCGCCTCAGAGCAGCCGGTCAAACCGTCTCCGACTTCATGAAAAAACTCAACACCTACGCCAGCGCCGAAAAGAAAGACAAACAACTCCGTCAGGAACTGGAAGGTATGTTTGTGGACAAAAAAGCCAAATGCATACAGTTCACCCTCATAGACAAAAAAGGCAACGAAAACACCAAATATGTAGATAAACCTACCACACCCGCCAGCTACCTCGCAAAAATGCCACGCGCCGAGTTCGAAATGACTCCACGCACAGCCTTCCTCGAAAACAACGGCAGCACCGCCGTGATTCGCCTCAACCAAAACTACACCCAACTCTACCCCAAAAACTACAAAGGTGAAAAATACGCCGACCGCACCATCAAATCCTTCACCATGAAATACGACGAAACAAACAGCACCTGGCTCATCGAAAAAATCGACGCCCAAGTGGGCACCACATACCAGCGCGACTACAACGCCGAATAATTCACCCATATCATAAAAAGGCTTGCGGTACAGCCACAAGCCTTTTTTTTATATAAAAAACATAACAATGGCAACCATCACCTTAGGACGCAGCTCAAACAACTCAATAGTTTTAAAAAAGCCCCCCTTGTGAGCCACTACCATTGCATAATAGAAAAAGACCAACTCGGCACATACCGCATTGCCGACCTCAACTCCACCAACGGCACCTGCGTAAACGGGAAACGCATAACCAAACAGACATTACTAAAACCCAACGACCGCGTCAGAATCGGCAGATCAATACTGACATGGGCAACTTTTTTCGGCACCGCCCAACACTCAAATCAGCCAACCGTTACACCACGAAAAAAATATATACAACCAACACAACAACAAACCCACGACAAACCCTACGACGTATTTGTAAGCTACTCGCACAAAGACAAGATGTTTGTCAGCGAATTGTGCTCTACCCTCCAAAACTCGGGAGTGTCGCTTTGGGTGGACAAATCGAGAATCCGCCACGGCCTCGATTTCAAAGAAACCATCGTGGACGCCCTATCGCACTGCAAAATACTGCTGTTCATATCGTCCCCAAAATCAAACCAATCTGCAAACACAATTAAAAAAGTTGGCTTAGCCGAAAGCTACGGAAAAATATCCTCCCTATAAAAATCGACAACGCCCATTTCCACAAAACCCTACAATACGACATCTGCAACAAACACTATCTTCAACGGCAGGACTACAACAGCACCGAAGAATTTGCACAGCACATTTGCCAAAACATAAACGAAATCCTGCAATCGCAATAGAACAACAACAGCCCATAAAAAAAATGGCTGGCACAAACTTGTCAAAGAAAAAAATATGACAACCATTACCATAGGACGCGACAGAACAAACACCATAATAATACCCGACCCCTACGTCGGGCGCAACCACTGCCAGATAGTGCGGCACGACAACGGAACTTTCACCATCGCCGATTTCGGAAGCACCAATGGCACTTACGTGAACGGGGTGCGCCGCTACGGCGAAACCGCACTCCAACCAAACGACCAAGTGCGCATAGGCAACACCATGCTTCCTTGGATGGGCTATTTCAACCGCTACGGCAACTATCCAAACACGTTCCAATCCAACCCACCGCAATACATATCCGGCAGCGTGCAAAAACGCAAACCTCCCATACTTGGCATCATATCCCTCTCTCACGCGGTAATCGGCATTCACCCATATCTCTTAATGACATTCTTCACCAGCATAGCCGCACTTATATGTGGCATTATAGCAACATTTCGAAAAGAAAAAGCCTTCGGACTTGGCTTGGCCGGCCTCATCACAGGCGCTGTGGAAATAATATTGGGCATCGTTGTGTGGGTCTTTGTTGGAACAACCGGTTTTTTATACTAAAACGCACCCAAACAACCACAAACAAAAACAGCGGAACATCAAAAGCAACAAAGATATAAATAACCAAAAACCAATCAAATCATGACAAAAAACATCTTCAAAAACAAACAAAAAAACACCTTGACACTCACACTTGCTGCGGCTCTCCTTTTCGCAGCAGTAACATTGCTTTTCTCGGCTTGCCACAACCAACCACAACCCGAAAACACCGAAGACTCCATAACCGACACACAAACACTTGCCGACCTTGAAGCCCAACTGGCCACAGCCAAACAAGACTACGCCGACGCCATGAAACAAGCCGACAGCGCGCAGGCAATAGCCGGCCAAAAAGCCGCCATAGCCAAAAAGAAAGGCACCAAGCAAGCAAAAACCGATGCCGAAGAAGCTCAAAAACAAGCCGACCAGCTTAAAGCCGACGCCGATGAAAAAGGCGAAAGGGTGAAACAACTCGAAATGGAAATATCGCAACTGAAAATGAAACTCTCAGGCGAGGAAGAAACCTCTGCCGAACAAGCCCCTGCCATTACAGCAGACAACGGCAACACCGCCAACCAAAACACCGAAAACGCATCGGCCAAAAAAGCCAACTCAGCTCAAGCCGAAGCCCAGATTGCCAAAGACTTTGAAGCCATCCTCAATCAGTGGAAAAACGGCAAAAACAGCACACAAAAAGCCAACCAATTCTGCACCGGCGCCCTCGGAATAAAAATAGCCAACAAAGACTCCTACGCCACCATCGAGCAACATTTCAACAGCCTCGACAACAACCAAAAAAACGACTTGGTTGAACAGATGAGAAACTTCAAATTCACCGGCGACAAAGAATAACTTTTTCGCACCTTGCCTAACACAAAAGGCCGACACACAAAAGTGCCGCCATTTTTTTCCGAAAAACAAAACAAGGAACACTCTTTTTGCGCCAGCAGAAATACAAAAAATTTGCAAAAACCATTTTTTTTTCTTAACTTTGCATTTCTAAACAACTTCGCCAAAATTATATCTAAAGCAACTTCTATTTATCAGTTTTTCCCTGCCTAAAGCAGATGTAATATGCAAAATTTACAAGATTTGTTCACAATTATATTCTATTCAAATGCGTTCACGATTGTTCAGCAATTCGCGAGATTCAGCGAGCAGGAGAAAGAAATTATAGAAAGCCTTAAAAAAATGGCGTAAATATCGAAAAAAAACAGCCGAAAAAGAAACATAAATCCTTTTTTTGCGTAAAAAACGTACTATTGTAGAAAAAAAACGACAAGTAAAACTTGATGTATATGACAAAAATCATCACCAAAAAATTCCGTCAGGTGGCAATTATGGCAGTCACCGCCGTATTTTTCTTTCAAACCGCCGCAGCTCAAGATATTGTAAGTTCCTCCAACGAAACGCAGACAAATATCAAGTACAAACGTACAGTAGTTAAGAATTTGCAGCAGGAAGTGGCTCGCCGTCAGATTGTTATGCAACAGAAAGCCAAGGATATGCTGCTTTCGCTGCCCAACAACGAAAAGCTATACGACGAGGGCGATGTAACTATCCAGACATCGTTGGTGGAGACTGCCGAAAACAGCGGAAAGCTGAGCTACACTTTCGAAATATCGTACAACTGCAAGCACATCGACGGCCAAACCGACGACTATCCCGCCGGAGCGTACAACTACACCGAATCCAACGCCTGCCGTGCCATCTGCACACTCACCAAGCAGTTCGTGGAAAACGACCTGCGCGATATTTTTGTGAACGGCAAAAAACTGCTGATAAAGATTACCAGCTCCACCGACGCCACCGCCGTTAGCGGGGTGCCTTACAAAGGCGAGTACGGCGATTTCCGTTATTTTCAGGTGTTTTTCAACGACCAGCCCACACGCATATCCGTAAACGCCACCGAAGGCATTGTGAACAACGCTCAGCTGGCTTTTCTGCGCGGACAGAGCGTGAAAAACTATCTGGAAACAGCTGTGGACAACCTGCGCGGAACTGTGAACAACTACGAGTTTTACACCAAAAGCTACGAGATGACCGGCTCGCAATACCGCCGTTGCTCTATCGAAATCACCGTGGAGGACGCTTTCAGCGACAAGGTGAAATCCATGCTTGCCACCCTCGAAGAGGAAGACCCCAACGTGGATATCAACATACCTGTGAACCCCTCCGACAACACGAACACCTTTGTCCTTATCATTGCCAACGACCTCTACGACACCCTTTTCCCATATATGCCATACGTGGCCAACGACGCCAACATTTTCCGCGAATACTGCGTTAAAACCCTCGGCATACCCGAACGCCAAGTGAAACTGCTGCAAAACGTGAACAAAGCCAAAATCTCCAACAACGGCGTTAAATGGCTCAGCGACCTGATGAAAGTAACCCGTGGCAAAGGCAAGATTATCGTTTACTACGCCGGCTATGGAGTGCTCGACGCCTCCAATGTGCCGTACATACTGCCTTCAGACGCTTGCATTCCTGTGAAGGGGGCTTTGGGCAAAGAGCCGCTTAGCAAGAAAAACCGTGCCAGCCTGGTGGAGCAGGGCATCTCCGTTCCCGAACTCTGCACCATGCTCACCTCCGTTCAGGCTCAGAGCGTAACCCTTTTCCTCGACGCCAATTTCAACGGCGTGCAGCGCGACGGCGAATATCTGTTCCCCCCCGACGAGAAAAAATGTGGCAAGTCGAAAGCCAAAAAGAACAAAGCCCTCCGCATACGTGGCGACGTGGTGGTGTTCTCCTCGGCCGATTTCACAGCCACAAGCTACGCTTTCAAAGAACAGGAGCACGGATTTTTCACCTACTTCCTGCTCAAGGAGCTGAAAAAGACAAAAGGCAACCTCTCGTACGACGATATGTTCACCAATGTGAAAGAGGCCGTTTCCTTCGAGTCGTCGCTGCAGGGACTGCAACAGATACCGGCAATGACCCCCGGCGGCAAAACCAAGGACACTTGGACAACAATGTCGTTCAGATAATTGACAACAAACACCTTACGTAAAATACAGAAGCGACACAACAATCTATGTGTCGCTTTTCGTTGAAACACACACCGTTATGAAAATAAACCTTATTGAAAAATACCAAGAAACCAACAATACCGTTGTAATAGCACAAAACGACCCTGCCTCATGGGGCGCACTCCCCCTTTCCGAATCCGAAAAGCAATACCTTGCCACAAAAACCGATGGCGATGCCGCAATGGTGGATATCAGTGCGTTGGGTAATAGGAAATATGTGGTGTGGAACAAAAATCAGCATCCGCACAAGCTGATGGACGCCGCCAAGGAAATATGCGAAAAACTCGACGCCGCCAAAGCCGACTCCATGACGGTGGCAAGTGCCGACAAGCCGTCTGCCATGGCTTTTTTGGAAGGCGTTTTGATGTCAAACTACCGTTTCGACAAATACAAGACCGAAAAATCGCATCCGCTGGCCGAAGTAGCAATTGCCTGTCCCGACCTCACCGCCGCCGACACACAGCCCCTGCAGAACCTTATACAATGCGTGGACGACGCCCGCAACTGGGTTAACGAGCCCATTGCCGAGCTCAACGCCCCGCGCTTTGCCGAGCTGCTCCGCCAACAAGCCGCCGAACTTGGAGTGGAGGCTACCGTGCTGGAACAGAGGCAGATAGAGTCGCTGAAAATGGGCGGACTGCTGGGCGTGAACCGCGGCAGCATCGACGAGGCACGTTTTGTGGTGCTCGAATGGAAACCCAAAAATGCCGTAAATGCTCAGCCCATAGCCCTTGTGGGAAAAGGCATAATGTACGACACCGGCGGACTTAACATCAAAACCGGCACCTACATGTACGACATGAAAAGCGACATGGCCGGAGCCGCAACAATGGCCGCCACACTGTTTGCCGTGGCCAAAAACCAGCTGCCCGTGCATGTGGTTGCCCTGATACCCGCCACCGACAACCGTCCGGGCGGCAACGCCTACGCCAACGGCGACATACTGCGCATGTACGACGGCACCATGGTGGAGGTGGTGAACACCGACGCCGAAGGCCGCCTTGTACTCGCCGACGCCATCGCCTACGCCAACCGTTTCAATCCCAGTGTGATAATAGACGCCGCAACACTTACCGGCGCCGCCGAGCGAGCCATTGGCAAATACGGCATTGTGGCCATGCACCAAGAGGCCGACCAAACAATGCAGCAGCTGAAAGCCGCCGGAGAAGAAGTGTACGAACGTATAGCCGAATTCCCTTTCTGGGACGAATATGGCGACCTGATAAAGTCCGACATTGCCGACATCAAGAACAGCGGCGCGGGAGCGAACGCCGGAATGATTACCGCCGGCAAGTTCCTCGCCCATTTCGCCAAAGCACCCTTTGTACATCTCGACATAGCCGGAGTGGCTTTCGCCGACAAGGAATACGGCATTTATGGCAAAGGCGCCACAGGCTTCGGCATAAGGCTGCTATACCGCTTTATTGAGTTAAGAGTTAAGAATTAAGAGTTAGGAGTATTAATTTTCAACTTTCAATTTCCTCCCGTTTCCCTCGTTACCGCAGCAGGTAATATATTCCTATGCCGAGGTAGTTGCCTATGGCGTAGCCCAAAAGTCCTATGGCAATGCCCACTATCACCACGTCGCGGTTTTTCAAAATGGCGGCAACCATGGGCACAAAGGGCGGGGAGTTTATCAGCGCTATGCTGGACACCAGAACCGTGTCGCCGTCGATTTTCAGCAGTTTTGCCAACAATATCTGCAGCACCAGCGAGCCGAACACCGTAAAGGCGATATAACAAAGTATATGCAGGTTCTCCAACAGCTTGATGTCGTGAATATTAACCATTGTGGCGATAGAAAGGCAAAACACATATACAAAATACAGTCCAAGGTCGAAGGTGTTGCCCAACCGTTTCACAGGTCGGCAGAACGACAGCACTAGCGACAAGGTGGTAAGTACCACTATGATAACCGCTACGCTGTTACCCACAGGCACCACCATCGAAACGCCGTATGCCACCGCCGCCACAACAAGTGCAAGGCCAACGGCAGCAACTTTTTTCCACCAACCCCGGCTTGTTCCGTTCCCCTTTTGTAAAGAGTCGTCGAAATCGGTTTCATCCACAGCTTTGGCCGGAGGCAGAAGTCGGCGAAACACCACCTTGCCGAAAAATATCACGAATACAAGATATAACCCGGTGATAATCAGGTCGTAGCTGGTAACAAGCAGGTACAAGTTGTTTGGCAGCGCCACGGCCTTGCTTATGGCTCCGATATTGGGTATGCCCCCAGTGTAAATACCTGTCATTACGGCACTTACTTTGGCATAATCGTCGGTGGAGAGCGAGCCGTCGGAGGGACGGAAAATGAAAAATCCCGCAAGTATCACTATCAGCACGCTGGCAAGTCCGGAGAAAAAGGCTTTGGCCACGTTTTTGGTGGACCACCCTTTAAAATCACAGCAGATGAGCATCAGCGGTATGGCAATGAGCACAGTGATATTGGAAACCATCTCGCCGGTGGCGAAAGCCGTAGTGTCGATAATACCGCTGTTGCCCACGGCAAGGCCGATGACATACAGCACCATCATGGGACTTATCTTGTTGATAAACGACCATTTGCGTGCTAAAAGCATCACCCCCAGAGGCACTGCAAAAAGGTACAAGACGGTGATTGACGTGGATAACATGATGTTTGTCAGCGTATTGTCTGTTTCGATGCGTTTTATAAACCAATGCAAAGGTACGAAAAAAAATGGACAATGGACAATGGACAATGGAGAATACCAAACTACCAATTACCAACTTCTTAACTTCTTAGTTTCTTAACTCCTTAACTCTTAACTCTTAACTCTTAACCTCCCCCCCACCCATAGTGATTTTTTTACAGCTCCTAAATTCCGCAAGTAACCATGCATTTGGCTTGTTGATAAATGGACAAGTGATT
>CALGGY010000117.1 GCA_937915785.1 uncultured Bacteroidales bacterium | reverse complement strand
ACTACGCACCATATTATCTGCCGGGCTGGTACACCCAGCACCTGAGGGACACCGCCACGGGCTGCTACCGCAATTTGGTAATACATATTTCGGTGAACGACACTTTCTGGGATACCATTTATCCCAAGATATGTATTGGAAGTAGGTATGCCAACGGACCGTTCCGGTTCGACAGCACAGGGGTTTATACAGTCAGGTATGCGTCGGTTTGGGGCTGCGACAGTACGGTGGTGATATCGCTTCAAGTTGTGGACACTGTCCGTGACACTGTTTATCGTACAATTTGTGCAGGTGCCACTTTCGACACTCTGGGTATGAGTTTTTCAATGCCAAGAACATATAATTTTTATGTGCCCGACACTTCGGTGTGTGCTAAGCATAGGCTTACCGTGGTGCTTTCGGTAAGCGATACCCTCCGCGACACCGTTCATCGTACTATCTGTGCAGGCTCGTTTTTCGACACAAACGGCTATTCGTACGGCTATCAGGGCAGGTATATGCAGTACCTCCGCGATACTGTTTCGGGCTGTTATCAGAATTTGGTGATATACTTGACGGTGAGCGACACTTTGCGCGACACTGTAAGACCTGCTATATGCGCTGGCTCCAGTTTCGACACTAACGGGCATTCGTATTATCATTCGGGGACTTATGTGCAGCAAACTCGTGATGCCGGCAGTGGATGCTATCACAACTTGGTTGTAGAGCTTACGGTAAACGACACGTTGCGCGACACCATTAGACGGACTTTATGTAAAGGTCAGGTGCTGGATACCAATGGAGTGAGATATTCGGACAGAGGCTTTTACAGCCAGTTTTTGCGCGAAACGGGCACCGGATGCCACAAGCGTCTGTATATCGACCTTGCGGTGAACGACACTTTTAGGGTGGTGCTTAACGATACCGTTTGCGCCGGGGCGACGTACGAGCTGAACAACAGGTTGTACACGCTGTCGGGGACTTATCTGCAGCGGTTCTACACCGTGCATGGGTGCGACAGCGTTGTTGAATTGAACCTTACGGTGAACGACACCATCCGCGACACCGTGCGACCAGTACTGTGTGCAGGCAGAACCTTCGATACCAACGGGGTGACGTATGGCTTGCAAGGCGTTTATACGCAATATTTTAGGGATTCGGAAAGCGGCTGTTTCAGCAATCTCGTCATCGACCTTACGGTGAACGACACCATACGTGCCCATGTTTACGACACTATCTGCGAAGGCGATGTCTATCGTTTTGGCGGACAGCTGTTGGCTTTGTCCGGCGATTACCGTGATATGACGCTCAATGCCGAAGGGTGCGACAGCATAACGTATCTGCATCTGCATGTGGTGGCCACTCCTCAGCTGCGGATATACGACACCATTTATAATGGCGGTACCTACACTTATCGCGACACCACATACACCGAAACAGGGGTTTATTACCACCTTTTCGAGCGCGAGGGGGGGCTGTGCGACAGTGTGGTGATACTGCATCTGTGGTTTTGCGACTCCGTTGTAACCGATTTGTACGACACTGTTTGCAACGATTCGTCGTATTATTTTGGCGGACAGCTGATAACCCAGTCGGGGGTGTATCGCAATTATCTGCACAACTACATGGGTTGCGACAGTATTGTTAGGTTGCATATCACCGTGGTGGACTATCCGGTGCTGCAAATACTCGATTCCACCGGCTTTTGTAAGGATGGGGTTGCAACACTCAGGCTGATGACAAACGCCAACGTTGTATCGTGGACATCGTGGCCGTACGACTCCACCCTTGCCGGGCAGGAGCACAACACCACGATACATGTGGCTCCAAGGCGGCAGACCCTCTACAGTGTGGTGGCCGATATTGTGCCACGCGAGAAGACCTGCCAGTCAACGGCGTCGAAGCTGATAGAGAAAGCATCTCGCCTGAGGGCTGTTATGAAAAGGGAAGAAATAGATGGACAGTCGCTGAAAAACCGATTTACCGACATCAGTGTGGGCGAGGTGGTGTATCGCGAATGGCTTTTCCACGAGAGTGCGCCGCAATCGCTCGACCGCAGGGTGGAATACGACAGCATCGTGGTTTTCCAGCCATTGCCTGAAAGCGAAGAGTTTAGGGTGCGTCTGGTGGTGCAAAACAGCGAGGGCTGCACCGACACCACCGCCAACACCTACCCCGTGATATGGGCCGACCTGTGGGTGCCCAACGCCTTTACCCCCGACGGCGACAACAACACCCTTTTCACTGTGGGGGCCTACAATGTGGCGGAATACGAAATTTTTATCTACAACCGTGCCGGACTGCTTGTGTTCAATGCCAATAGCGTGGAACAGAACTGGGACGGCACCTGCAACGGCCAGCCATGTCTGCCGGGCTCCTATGTGTATGTTATAAATTACAGGACCAAAGCCTATCCCACGCAACAGCAGAAAAAAGTGGGGTCGGTGCTGCTGATACGGTGACGGACGGATTGTCAGATGTTCAGATAATCTTAAAAATGGCCAATCGGGAGGTTTTAGGGCTGCGGCAGCGCCACAGCCGTACGATGCAAAGAAATGTAGATGGTTGGGCGTTCAAACTGTTATTATGCATTCGGGATTTGTTTTTTTGGAAAAAAAATAGTATCTTTGCATGCCATTTTTTTTGATGGCATTTGGGATTATTATAACCTTAATTATTGTAATACTGTAAATTGAGACTCATATTCAGGATAGGGAAGTGTGTAGCGGCTCGGGCAAAAATTTGCTTGGTGGCGTTGTTGTTTCTTTTGGTGGGGGCAAATTTGCTGGCGCAAAACAAGAGTTTCCGTGTTGTTGAGGAACGTACTGATTCGTTGGATTGTGCAGGGAAAAGTTATAGCTGGATGATAAACACGTTCCCGCCAAGTATTTTTGGACCTTTTACACAAACAGGCGACTATTACGATACCATTGTACGGGGAAGAGACACCTCGGTTTACATATTGCACCTGTTTGTTCCTGATACCGTGAGGGATACATTGATAGATACCCTTATTTGCAATAACGAAATAATAGACACGTCGTTTACTTATCAATCGGGACAGACAGATCATATCACCCTGAAACCCGACACCGTATGGAGTTTCATCGAAAAAGATTTGTCCACCGGTTGCCTGCACGCTTATTACATGATAGTGAACGGCTTGCGAACCGACAGTACAACGCTCTTCGACACCATGTGCACCGGGCATCCGGGCAAATATACGTATCTGTTTCCGCCCAACACCCTTATTACTGAAAGGTGGTACACGTTCAACTTGACCAATATTTATGGCTGCGACAGCATAATACGGCTCCACGTGCGTATTCCCGACTCGTCGCGCACCGATTTGTTCGACACCATTTGTGCGGGTGGTACCTCCACAAAATACCAATGGCACTACACCGTTTTCAAGGCTGGCGACACATCCTTTGTCCATACTTTTTCCACCACCGAAGGCTGCGACAGTCTGGTGGTGGTGAATATCCATGTGTTCGACACCCTTCGCGACACCATCTGGGACACCATCTGCGCCGGGCAGCAGCTTGACACCAACGGCCACCGTGGGCTGGTGCCGCTGTCGGGGCAAAACTATGCACCATACACCACGCAAGGCGTTTACACACAGCACCTTCGCGATACAGCTAACGGGTGTTTGTACAACCTTGTGATTTTCCTTGCGGTGAACGACACTTTCCGCGACACCCTGCAAGACACCATCTGTGCGGGTGCACGATACGCCTTGGGCGACAGCTCGTACACTCTGCAGGGCGAATACACCCATTTCTATACATCGCAATACGGTTGCGATAGTATTGTGGTTCTGCAACTTATGGTGAACGACACCCTGCGAGATACCATCCACCCCGTTATCTGTGCCGGCGCGCGTTTCGACACCAACGGACACATGGGTTGCTCGCCTGTAAGTGGACAGAACTACGGACCGTATTACCTGCCGGGCGTTTATTGCCAGTATCTGCGTAGTCCCGACAGCTGTTTCCACAATCTTGTCATCGACCTTGCGGTGAACGACACCCTCCGCGACACAGTCCATACCTCCATCTGTCCGGGAGCCTCGATTTCTATAAATGGCAGCTCTTATAGTGCCCAAGGCGTTTATTACCAATACCTGCGCGATGCCGACAGCTGTTACCACGACTATGTGGTGAACGTAACGATGTACGACACCCTGCGCGACACGGTGTACAGAACCCTCGCGTCGGGCGAGTATTTTGACACCAACAATGTGCGTTATTCCTACACCGGCACATATACGCAACATCTTGTCGATACTGCAACGCGTTGTGCGCACAATCTGGTAATTGTTATTTCGGTGTCGGATACCATACGACCGGTGATTTGTGCCGGCGCTAGTTTCGATACCAATGGGGCAAGGTATTACAGGCAGGATGTATATACCCAGACTCTTTTCGACAGCGTTACCATGCACTGGCACAACCTCGTCATCGACCTTACGGTGAACGACACCCTCCGCGACACCATCCATCCCGTCATCTGTGCCGGCGCCCGGTTCGACACCAACGGACATTTGGGCTTTGCTCCCGTCAGCGGTCAGAACTATGGGCCATATTACCGTCAGGGCGTCTATACCCAGCATCTGCGTACCCCCGACAGCTGTTACTACAACCTCGTCATTGACCTTACGGTGAACGACACCCTCAGCGACACCATCCATCCCGTAATCTGTGCCGGCGCCCGGTTCGACACAAACGGGTATTTGGGCTACCGGCCCGTGAACGGGCAAAATTACGGCCCGTACTATGTGCAGGGCGTTTATACCCAGCACCTGCGTACGCCCGACAGCTGCTACTTCAACCTTGTCATCGACCTTACGGTGAACGACACCCTCC
>CALGGY010000116.1 GCA_937915785.1 uncultured Bacteroidales bacterium | reverse complement strand
AAGACCTCGGTATGATTGCCAAGAGCTACGGCTACGTCTATGTGGCGCAGGTGGCCATGGGCGCCAGCCAGGCCCAGTACTTCTGCCGAAGGCCGCGGACACCGCTGAAATCGAAGTCAAATGAAGTGAGCAACCACGGCATCAAGATTGGTATGGGCCGCACGCAGAACGAGGAGAAGCTTGCCGTTGACTGCGGCTACTCTTTTGTTCTCCGCTTTGCTGTCGAAGAGCCACTGGATCTTCTTCACCTGTGGCGCTACAACCCCGCCGAAGAATAGGCCGGACGGAACGGCTCCCACCTCGACAGCAAAGAGCCTGTCTTGGCAATGCCTCATTTCTCAATATCCACGAAGGTCTCCCACAAATCATCGCACAGATAAAAAATCTCACAAATCCACACATAACATACTAAAATCAGAATAATCCCGTTATTAGCCAAAGTAATGATGGAATCATAAAAAGTAGTACAAATAACACGTATATAAAAACCGACAGTTTATGCAAATCCCCTTGGATCAATTTGAGCAAGTTATTGACGAAAAGATACTTAAGCGTGGTTTGTCGTGCTTCAAAAAAGGTTTGGTGCGTGAGTTGGACGAGGTGTCGCCCGGGCAGCTCGAGGCGGTGGTGGAGGGTTCGGAGGATTACACCGTGCAGCTTGCGGTAAAAAACAACGTTGTTGTCGAGCATTCCTGCAACTGTCCGTACGATTTCGGGCCGGTTTGCAAACACGTGGCAGCCGTTATTTTCGCCATGCAGGAGGAAAAGTTGGAACTCACCAAACCCAAGCAGGGTAGAAAAAAAAACTCGTCGGCACCAAAGAAAAAGAGCATTGCCACACAGGTTGCGGAGGTGCTTGAAAAGGCTTCGAGAGAAGAACTTCTGCAACTGATTCAGTGCGAGGCGAAACGCAATCCGTCGTTCCGCAACCAGATCCTTGCCGACTTGGAACATTATACCGACAATATGTCAAAAGAAATGTACGACCAGCGGATCAAGTCAGTCACAAGGGCAGCTATGGGAAGGTACGGATATATCGACTACCAAGGCTCGATAACTGTTGGATACGAGGTTGGAAAGATACTTGGCACAGCCCGCAAATACCTCGAAAAACAGCAGTTCCAGAAAGTCCTTCCAATTTGTTTTTCTGTGTTGGAACGGATGAGCGAGACCATAAACGAAGCCGACGACAGCAACGGCGACATCGGCGGTTGCATCTGCGAAGCGTGTGAAATTCTTAACTCTATGGCTACCAATTGTAATGACGAGGTGGCTCGGAGACTGATTTTCGACTACTGCACACATCAGTTCGAAACCAAGGTGTTTGCCGGTTGGGACTGGCACATGTCCATGCTTTACATAGCCGAGGGTGTGGCCGACAGCGAGGAGGATTGCAGCCGAATTATAGCCTTGACAGAATTGCCGCAGCATTCGGACTACGGCATTGAAGAATGCCAGGTGGTAAAATACAGGACCTTGATGAAAACCAAAGGTAAAACGGTCGCCGACGCTTTTCTGCATGATAATATTCAGAACTACCGTTTAAGGCGTATGGCTGTGGAAATGGCGTTCGAAAACAAAGATTACGGCACTGCCACAAAATTGGCGGAAGATGGATTGGAACAAGACAAAGACAAGTATGGTTTGGCAATGGATTGGTACGATTGTTTGTTGAAAATTGCACAACAACAGAATGATACCGACAAAATTGTGAAATATTCGCGATGGCTTTTGATAAACAACAGGCGTGTATCCAATGTCGATTATTATAAAATACTGAAACAGAATGTGAAGCCTGAAGATTGGAATACATTTGTCGAGGATGTCATAAAAGATGTGAGAAACAAGAAAGGTAGGTTTGACAGAGACCTTGTGGCCAAAATTTATATTGCGGAAGAATGGTGGCCACGACTGCTGGAATTGGTAAAAAACAGCGCGGAGCTGTACGTAATAGAAAAGTACGAGCCATACCTGTCCAAGGATTATTCCAAAGAGCTGGCGGATTTGTACTCGCTTGTAATACCACAGTATTTGGATAGAAATAAGGACAGGGCCGCCTATCAGAGTGCCTGTCGCTATATCCGTCGCATCATCAAGCTGGGGGAACGAGCCAAAGCCGACAGTCTTATCGCCACGCTTCGCGAACAATATCCAAAGCGCAGTGCGCTTATGGATGAACTGGATAGGGTTTGAAACTTTAAGAAAAGCCGCTTGGACTCGCATACAGTGAAAACGGCTTCAAGCAGAATTGTCCAGCCCCAAAAACATGGCAATCAGAAAGTGCGGAAGCCAAGTCAATTATTTTGCAGAACAAGGCCCGACACCCTTTTAAGTGATTTGTCAAAGTGTGTAATCTTGTCATTTACAAGTATAAACAATATGTCAAAGATACAAGTGAAAAAAATGCTCACCAGTATGAGCAAGGAGGAAGTTATCAACGTGGTGATGGAACTCTACAGTGCACGGAAAGAGGCAAAGGAGTTCTTGGATTATTTCGCCAATCCTGATGAAAAAAAAGAGCTTGAGAAGTTCAAGAAAATTGTTCTCAAAGAGTTCGACGATGATATCAGCCGCAAACCCAAGTGCCGTTTCAGCGTTTGCCGCAAGGCCCTTTCAGACTTCAAGAAACTTTCGCCGTCGGCGGATACAATAGCCGAAGCGATGGTCTTTTATGTGGAGCGTGTCTGTGAGTTTTCTTTCTATGCCGGCGACCTGTGGGAGCAGTACTACGATTCGACGGCAAGCAACTTCGAGTCAATGCTGAAATTCCTTGTCAAGAACAACTTGCTGGAGCATATGATGCCCCGCGTGGTGCAGATAATGGCTTGGTGCTGGCCTTGCGGATACGGATTCCACGACGAGATTGGCGACACCTTCTGCGAGCTTGTCCCACCACAATACCACGGCAAGGTGGGCGAGGCCGATGCTTTGGGCAAGGCGCAATACAAGAAGATGCATCCCTATCTCAAAATGTAGTGGCATAACATCCTCGCAGCGGATTGAAGTTTCGATAGCCGCACAAAGATTGCCTGTTCCAAAAGCCCCGCAAAATCCACAAACGGGCTGGTGAATTGTCAGTTTTCTGTAAGTCGCAGTATGACAGGGGTTGATGTTGGAAATCCACGCAGAAACGCAAGGCTAAGAAAAATGTGTTGTTGCCGCGCCGGGCGCAGTCTGTACCTGCGGATTTGTGATGTGCTGAAAGTCCGGTTGCGGTTAGAAATGTTCGCCGAAGGTATAGCGGCAGGAGAGTCCTATGGCCGTTTCGTGCCTGTAATCGTTGTCGAACATGATTGAGGTGAAAGCCAAACCTGCCACATCATTGCCTTAGGCTGAAAAAAACGTAAAGTTCACTTCCACAGCAAGGTCGTCGTAGTTCTCGCCGCCATCGGGGATGCCACTGTCTGCCATCTGTCATCTGTGGACGTGGATAGGCGCAGCCGTGGCGGGTGTGGGCATACTGCTCGACCTGAGCGATGCCCGGAAAGCCGCAGCCAAGAAACGCAACACCAAACGTTTTGTCGATACCGTACCCTACCGCTTTATGCGCTGTCCCAACTACTTGGGCGAGTTGGTGATATGGACAGTGGTGTTGCTCAGCGGCTTTGGCAGTGTGGAGATGGTTAGTGGTCGGTCTGGGGTATGCGGGCATAGTGTATGTGATGTTCAGCGGCGCGCGCAAGCTTGAGCTCCGCCAAAACGAGGTGTACGGCTTCGACACCGAATACCAGTTCTATGTAAAGAACCCCCAAATCCTCATCCCCTTGTTTTCACTCTACTCCGAGGTGAAATACAAATGGCTGCGGGCGTGAAGGAGAAGGCCGAAAACAGCATTGCGGTACTTCCAGAAAGTTTTTCTTGTAAAACTGCAGAAAAATGGTATTTTTGCAAAATGTCATTTTTTTTGTGTTTCGGTTATGGATAGTCTTGACAGTCAAAAATTTAGGGTAATCAATTTCTTCTGTGTCGGAGACGGGATGACCTGTGGTCCGCGGCAGGCGGGGATTGATGTGATTGCTGGGGTGGATTTTGACGCGAAAGCCCCCAGCATTAGAATTTGGATGCGGAGTTTTTTTGGGGGGGGCGTTGAAAGAGTTTTTTGGAGAAATTTTTTAAAGATTGACTATGCCCAAGAAAAAAAATATACATTCATTGATTTGTTCGTAGGATGCGGGGAACTTGAAGGAAGCAGGCACGAATAGAGGTGGAAGAGAGATAAAACAAAAACGCTCCTTGGAGCATTACAAATATGTAAAATAACAGAAGGTGCAATGACTGAAGATAACAAGATAGTGATATACCAGGCCGACGACGGGCAGACCCGGATAGATGTCAGGCTGGAAAACGATATGGTGTGGCTGGATGTGGCCCGGATGTCGTCATTATTCAGCAAGGAGGAATCGAACATCCGACGCCATGTGCTGAAT
>CALGGY010000115.1 GCA_937915785.1 uncultured Bacteroidales bacterium | reverse complement strand
CCGGAAGCTACGGTTCCGGAGAAAGCCTCCAAAGCCGGCGTGACAGATTACCCGATACTGGAATTTGATGAGCGCGCACTGCGCCTGCTGCATGAGGGCGTCGAAGAGACGCTGAAATACAGCAAGGTGAAGCCGAAGGGCGGCTTGGTGTATGAGACGGTAAAACGCCTGTTCGACATCGTGGACTGGATTCCGACGGTGGACTACCTCTCCATACCTTCAGACTCGCTCGACTACGAGGGCAGGAACAAGTATCGCTACAATTCTGCGTCCGACTATTTCGCATGGAAGGACGAGCAGCTCGCCATGTCGCAGCACGGACGCATCAGGCTGGATGCCGACTATTCCGTCACTTCGGCGATAAGCGACACGGTGTATCTGAAAATCGCCGTACGCAATGTTGCGGGGAGCGACCTCCAGGTGTTGATGAACGATACCGTCCTGCCCGGCACGACCGTTTCCAACAGGGTTTTCTTGAACACCGTCAGCATCGACTCGGCGCAATCCATACATATCGAAGCCTTGAGCAAGGACGAGGTGGACTGGACCAAGCTCAGCTGGCATCCGCACGCGAGGGCCGTGGAGCTTCAGAGTATGCCGGACGGCCCCTACACCGTACACACCGACACGGTGGAGAACATCCCGATAAGCGACACCGTGTACGCGCTCGACTTGTGGCTTTCGCCGAAATACACCACCTTCGCTACGCACACTTTGCCCGCGACGCGCATCGTGTCAGGGCTGTCAGCCGTGTGCCTCAGCGACCCTGACAGCCTGCTCAAAGGCCGTACGGCGGTCATCGTCAAACGTCGCAACAACAATGTGGTATGGCGGATGCAAACCACCACAAACGCATTGTATTATCGCGATGCACATTTGCTGTTGGGCTTTGTCGGAGGTGTCAATATTCCGCTTGACAACACCGACGCGCAGTATGAGGTTTATGTCTCCGGTCGTATGCCCAAGCGGTACGACCGCAACAGGGCGATGGTTGCTGCGCGTGCTCGTAATCCACGTTTCTACACCATCGGCCTGAAGTTCGACAGCGTAGCCACCGACACTGCGCCCGACCCGATGGCCTTCACCCCGATAAACCGCCAGTGGGGGCAGTTTGCGTATAATGTCGGTACCATCGGATCCCCAATCATCGAGGACACGATACACGACTATTTCACGGAGATGCTGAATGCCGTTTCCGACAGCTCCCTATTGGCCGGACCGATGTCGCAAGCCGCATCGTTCGACGCCATGAACGAAATACTTTCCAACTATTCCAGAATGCCAGGCAGCGTGCCTGCTGAAAGGATGACGGCGGTAATGTCCTCCGACGTGGTGGCGCTGGTGGCCGACGGAAGCCGCAGCTATGTAACGCAGGCCGGCATGAGTTGCCATGAATATGAACGTTCCGTGAACCCCGACCCCGAATCGACACAGCAGATGGTGGAGGTAGCCCAGGGACCGATGGCTGTCACGGTACCGGGCATTACAGTCAGCGTACCCAACAAAACCACAGCCCAGAAAGGCTTTTCATGGCATGTCGGCGCGGGACTTGGCGTGGAGGTCTCTATCGGCAACAACGACGGCGAAACCCACGTGACGAGCGACTACATGGATATGAACGGGGACGGATACCCCGATGTGGTGGGAACCACGGCTACACAATACACCAACGCCCGCGGCGCGCTTTCATCGCTGGTCGTCGGTCACTGCGCCGCCGGACATGGCATACACAGCAGCGAATACCACGCCGAGAGCAGACAGGGCGGCACACAGCTTCCGGAATTCAGGAAGACCGGCAAGTCGAAAGGATCTGTATCCATCATGCAGCGTGGCAACGGTGCCATGTTAAGCGGCGATGTCGTTACCGCCAGTTCGTACGACAGGACAACCATGCAATGGCTTGACCTAAACGGCGACGGCCTGCCCGACCAGTTGTCACAGAACGTAATGGCTCTCAATCTCGGCTACAAATACAACACTTACGGAATGCCGTCGAACTTCGTACAGCAGCGCGACACAAGCGCCAGCAAGGCCATTTCTGCGACAGGCTCCCTTCCGGTCAACACGCAGACATCGGACGTGAATGTGAGTTTCTCGGCGGGACTGGGCGTGAACTTCTCGAATAACGGTGCGAATGTGTTGTATTGCGACCTCAACGGCGACGGGCTCATCGACATCGTGACCAGCGACAATAAAGTGCGTTTCAACACAGGGTGGGGATTTTCGGCATGCCCCATTACGCTCAATATGCATCCATCCTCGGAAACGAAGACAACCAGCACTGACATAAATGCAAATGTCACAGCTGGCGGCTCGGTCTGGATGATTAAGATCCAAGGTTCCGGTGGCGGCGGATACTCCTGGTCATCGTCAAACACAGAGTCTGTTCTTGTCGATTTCGACGCCGACGGGTTACCCGACCTTGTGACCCGCGACGGCGACAATATCAGGATACACCCAATAGTGTCCAAAATAATTTTGAAAAAATTTTGTGAATAGACGGAGAATGTTGATGGTAACGCCGATTGGATAAGTGTCAGAAAGCAAGGATACCCTGAGTGTCAGATTCGAGGTCATCTTCAGGCGGAGAAAAAGGGTTGTTAAGCCAGGTTTCAAGGTCTATTT
>CALGGY010000114.1 GCA_937915785.1 uncultured Bacteroidales bacterium | reverse complement strand
CATGCAGCCCCTGCAGCGCATATACGTCCGGAAAGTGCCCTCGGCAATAGGGCTGGAAATTTACGAGCTGGGGTTCACCACGGCGTGGACGGTAACGTTCCCCACTCCCACCGTGCAGGCGCAGCCCGGCATCGCCATCGACATGTTTCCCGTAAATCCCGGCCAGCCGTACACCGACATCGACCCGGCACCCGGCCCCGGCGAACAGTGACCGCCACTGCGGCGGCAGAACAAAAAAAAAGCGGCTTCCCGCAGGGAAGCCGCTTTTTGTTTGCGGGCGTTGCAAAGTGTTGTCTGAAATTACGTTTTGTATGCGCGCCGCCCGCCGGTATATGGAAATAGCTCAACCTTTTCGGGCGGAGGTTTAACCGCTTTGCCGGCACATCACTTGTCCAAACGGTAGATGGCCACCGTCTTGCCGCCGGGGGTGGTTATGCGTTCCGACTTTATGGGCAGACCCCACTGCGTGCGCAAGTCGCTTATGCGGCTGGCAAGCCGCATGCATTTGAATTTTGCGAGGGCTTCCATTGCCGTTATGCTGTGGCCCTGCTGCAGGTACGCCGCTATCTGCGCGTTCTGGCTCTCGCTCTGTGTCCGGTTTTCGTTATCGTTCATTGTCTTTTTTGTTTTTTATTTGTTAGTATTCGCACCGCAGGCGGGCAACGCTCCCGCGCTCATCCTACTGTTGTCATCCCGTTGCTCTGTTTTACGGGCTTTCTGCGGTGTCCGGTCTCCTTGCCGGATGGGGTACCTCTTGCAGGTTTTGGCTAACCAGCCGCGGGGGGCGGAGTCGAACCGCCTAATGTCCCAGACTTCAAAGCGTCACGGCAGCCAATTTTCCTGTACTGGAACTTTATGGTTGTGCCGTGCCCGTTACTATCCTCGCGCCTATCCGTTTAGCGCGCTATCCCCGCGGAAAACGGGGCGGAATTAAAATGTCGCTTTGATGGTGATTATGTCTGAAAATGCTAATTTACAATGCGACGAAAAAAGTAGATAGGGTTCCGCCCCGATACAATGGAAGAGCTCAACCTTTTCGGGCGGAGGTTTAACCGCTTTTTCAAACTCCCAACTGCAAACTCCCAACTGCAAACTGCTAACTCCCAACTGCAAACTGCAAACTCAAAACTCCATTTCCACCTCGTTGCCCGATTGTGTCTCAAAGCGCATGGCAATGTGTTTGGTGTGCTTGGTGGTGATGGTTATTTTGGTTGGCGCGAGGGGGTTGGCGTTGCGCTGGTAGAACTCCACCTCGCCCGGTGTGCATCCAAGGCGTTGCAGGTATGCGGCGGCGGTGCCGTGGCTGCACAGCAGGGTCTGCCGTTCGGGTTGCGGCACTGTCAGCATATCGGGGTTGAAGCCGTTGGGCTCGTCTTTCAGTTTGTTTGGGTTTCCTTTCATCTCTCTATGTTTTTTTTTGGTTTAAAATAGCTTTAACTGGTTTTTAATCTCCGTTTGTTCGGGCTTGGCGCCCACACGCTGTTCCTCCTCGCCCAGCATGCGCTCCACGCTGGGCAGGTTTATTATTTTCATGTACAACGCGTAGCTGATAGGGTACACGGGGTAGATGTACTTGCGCCACACGCCCTTGTAGGTGGTTATGCCCACCTCGTAGTGTTCCGCGGTGAGGTCTATTATGCGCTTGTACATCCGCAATTTGTTCACTTTGTTGTATCCCATATCTATTTGTTTTTTTATAAAGACGTTTCATGCAAAGTCTTTACGACTTTTTCAAGATGTCCCGCAGCTTTGTCTCGCTTAGTCTTGGTTTGTCCTCGTAGCCCATTTTTATGCGTTCGTGTGCGGCAAGGTTGCGTTCCACCACTTGTTCGGTGCGTTCTTGGTCGTATTCGGCAAACCAGCGCATCACGGTGGCCATGTTGCACATCATCACCTGCCCGTAGTAGCCGCTTGCCCCGCGGTCGAGCACAAGGTGTATTTCGGCCATGTTCAGGTAGTGGTAGGTGGTTGTTATGCTGTCGGCAATGCGGTCTATCAGCGTTTCGCCCATGGGACGGGCAAGGTTGAGCAGGTCGTTGAGCTGCAGCAGGTGCAGTTTCAGCAGGGCGAGGGCTTTCTGTTCGCCGAGTGCCAGTTTCAGGGCGGCAAGGCTTTTTTCGCCGCTGTCCACGGCCTGCAATGCCGTTGAAACGGTTCTGCAACGCCTGTGCAACGCCGACGGGACAAGCTCCTTTATTGCCGCGTCAGCCGAGGAGCTGCTCGGCAAGCCGGCGGCGGTAGTCGTCGCTAACGCCTTGTTGTTTCTTTCTGCCATTCTTTATCTTGGTGTATAGTTCGTTGAATTTGCTGTTTATCAGTGCCGGGCTCAGGTTGTCGGCCACCCACGGGTCGGCTTCGGCGGCCTTGCGGCAAAAGAGCTCCATGTTGGCCACCACGTCGGCGTCGGTGGATGTGCCGGTCTGCGCTTCGGCCATTTTGGCTCGCACTTTGGCCAGCAGCTGTTTCAGGTGCGCGCTGTCCTTGCCGGTCCAGTAGTAGTGTTCGTGTTTCAGCTCGTCGTACAGGCGCATCCACGCGCGGCGGGCTTCGGTGTAGCACACGTCGGTTTCGCTGATGGCGCGCCGTCCGCCAAGCACTATGCCTTGTTTTATCCACCGGCGGTCGTCCTTGGGCAGGGCGTTTATCATCGCAAGTATCTCCTCTTTGGTCATCATTTCGTCAATTGTTCATTGTCCATTGTTCATTGTCCATTGTCCATTGTCCATTGTCCATTGTCCATTGTCCATT
>CALGGY010000113.1 GCA_937915785.1 uncultured Bacteroidales bacterium | reverse complement strand
CTCGAAAAAGACCCCGCCCGCCGCTACGCCGACGCCAAAGAGCTGATGGAGGAGTTTAAAACCAAGAGTGCCACCGCACACATGGCTGCCACTACCGAAACAATAGCAGGCGACGCCATAATGCCAGAACTGGAACGGAAAAACAGCACCCTCAAAAAACGCCTCGATGCCACCAACGCCAAGCTTGCCGACGCCAACTACACAATTGACGAACAAAAAGAAAAATTACATAATCTGCAATCCCAAGTGGGCAAACTGAACGCCGATGTTTCAGACCTGAGGAAAGAGAACGAAAAACTCATGGAACTTAAGCATCAGAACCAAAGCCTCACTTCCGAAATAGAGGAACTGAAAAAACAAAGCTCCGCCACCAAATGGCCTGTGGCGGCGACTATACTGCTTGCTGTGGTGGCGGCGGTGTTCGGGTGGCTGTGGTGGCAGAACCGCGGCAACACGCCGGCTGCCCTGACTGTGGAGGATATGGAAACCCCCGACGGCTTGTGGACAGGACAGATAACCCCCGACAGCATTATGGACGGCTACGGACAAATGCGCTACCGCAACAACGACCCCGACGGACGCTCGCTGTATGAAGGCAACATGACCTTCGGCAAACGCAACGGACAGGGACTGCTGCTCTATACCAACAAAAACAGTTTTGAAGGCCTTTTCCAAGACGACAGCCTTGTGAGGGGTGTTTTTAAAGTGCCGGGCCAAAAAATGTTTTTCGAAGGCGAGTTCAAAAACAACAACCCCTACGAAGGCTCGTGGAAGGACGACAATACAATTATTTACAAAGTTAGTAACGGGAAAACAAAATAAACAATGAAAAAATACATGCTGTTTGTTTTTGCAATGGCATTGCTGATAGCCTGTGGCTATGGGCAGAACATAGTGATTCCCATACGCTCTCAACCCAAACCCGCACCCGTGCTTCCTGCCAAGACCCAACCAGCTGCCAAAAAGGTTGAACAAAAGAATACATACAGCAATAAAAGCAGTGCCAAACCAAGCGCCAATAGTGGTGGACAAAGGAATAATTACCCCCAAGACACAGCAACACGTGCTATTAGTGTTGCCAGAAAAGCAGCAGATGACGTCTTGCAAAAAGATAAAACAACAACAGACCGCTCATACGGCTCGTGGGTGGATCTTGGACTGCCTAGCGGAACGCTGTGGAAATACGCCAACGAAACAAACCCAAACGACAGCTACGGTTTCTACACATACGATAATGCTGTGCAAAAATATGGCAACAGTTTGCCAAGCGGTACCCAATTTCGGGAGCTGAAAGACAAATGCACATGGACATGGACTGGCAATGGCCACCGTGTTACCGGCCCCAACGGCAACAGCATATTCCTGCCCGCCTCGGGCTTCCGCAATTGCGATGGCGATGTGAACTACGTGGGCTCCCGCGGACTCTATTGGTCGTCCACGCCCGATGGTTCGGGCAACGCGAGGTACCTCTACTTCAATTCGGGCAGAGTGAACATCAGCGACGGCGTCCGGTGCCGCGGGCGATCCGTGCGCCTCGTCCAAGATTGAGTGGCTGCGCGCGCAAGATCGCGGACAAAAAGACATTCCTTTATTATAATGGCTGTTCGGGCTTTGCCCGGCAGCCATTATTTTATGGGAGGGGATTTGCGCGGGGGCCAAAGTTCCCCCTTTCAAAGGGGACCAGGGGGATTAAAGTTGCTGCGGAATTGGGAGTTAAGAGTTAAGAGTTATGAGTTATGAGTTGATACTTCATTCATCCAATGTTGCATTGTCCATTGTCCATTGTAATGGGGTTATGGGTATTCCAAGCACGCCAGCAATGAAATTTTACGGGATTGCAAATCCCTATACACAAATGTTGCGGATTATAAATCCGCAACAGCGGATACTTCATTCATCCAACGTTGCATTGTCCATTGTCCATAGTTCATTGTCCATTGTCCATTGTCCATTGTCCATTATTCATTGTCCATTGACAAAATTATTCGTCGGAAAATTCTGAAACAAAATGTCGGTATGCGGAGAAGGTGTTGGCGCGCGACAAAAACCCTATGTAATTGTTTTCGTTGTCGATAACCACGAGGTTGTAGCGGTTGCCCACCTTGAATTTGTTCACCACATCGGTCATGGAGTCGGTAATGCGCACGCAGTCGCCTTCCGACAGGGGGTACATCAGTTCATCAACAAGGTATTTGTCGTACAGTTCGGGTTTGAACATTATCTTGCGCACATCGTCGAGCACTATCACGCCAAGGAATTTGTCGTTTTCGTCGAGCACCGGGAAAATGTTGCGTCGCGACGATTCGATGGCATCCACAAGGTCGCGCAGTTTGTCGCCGCTGCGCACCACCACAAAGTTCGTTTCTATCAGTTTCTGCATGTCCATCAGCTGCCAAGCAGACTTGTCCTTGTCGTGAGTGAGCAGGTCGCCGTGTTTGGCCAGTTTGCGGGTGTAAATGGAGTGATGTTCGAAGGGACGCACACAGATATAGGTTATGGTGGTGGTTACGAGCAGAGGTGCGAAAAGCTCGTAACCGCCTGTTATTTCGGCAATAAGGAAGGTGGCCATTAGCGGGGCGTGCATTACGCCGGCCATCACGCCGGCCATTCCCACAATGGCGAAATTGGCCACCGGCAGTTGCAGTCCAGTCTGGTTGAGCAACAGGGCAATGAAAAAGCCGCTAAGTCCGCCAATGACGAGTGACGGACCGAAGGTGCCGCCCACGCCGCCGCTGCCTATGGTAACCGATGTGGCCACGGCTTTTAGGACGATGATGCTGAACAGTCCGAGCAGAACTATCCATGGCGATGCGTTGGACGAAATAAAGAAACTATTGGTAATGAACGAGTTGGGGTCGCCGTGGAGCAGGTCGTTGAGTTGCGAGTAGCCTTCGCCGAACAGGGGAGGGCAGAGGAAAATGAGTATGCCAAGCAGTGTGCCGCCAATCAGTATTTTCAGCCATTGGCGGTTTATCCGGCCAAAAGCGCCCTCTATTTTTTGGTTCACCCTCAGGAAATACACCGACACCACTGAGCAGAACAGTCCCAGCACCAGAAAGAAAGGTATTTGCGAAATTAGGAACGCATCCTTGATTTGGAAAGCGAACTGCACATCCGTTCCCATAAGGAAATAGGCTAAGGTTGAGGCAGTTATGGAAGATACGAGCAATGGTATGGCGGCCGTCATCGAGATGTCGAACATCAGGATTTCCAGCACGAAAAGTATGCCAGCTATGGGAGCTTTGAATATGCCAGCTATTGCGCCTGCCGCGCCGCAGCCGAGCAGCAGTATGATGTTTTTCTGTCGCAGGTGGAAAAACTGCCCTATGTTGGAGCCAATGGCGCTGCCAGTGGTGGCGATGGGCGCCTCAAGTCCCACCGAACCGCCAAAAGCCACAGTGAGAGTGGACGATATTAGCGAGCTGTAGGTGTTGTGTCGTGGCATGCGTCCGCCGTTACGCGAAATGGAATAGAGTATGTTTGGGATGCCATGTCCAATTTCGCCACGGACGAAGTATTTGAGAAACAGTACTGTAAGGACTATGCCTAAGGAAGGGTTGATGAGCATTAGCAGGTTGCCGCCGTCGTAGGGGGCGAAGCGTAGTTGAGTGAGTAACACGTATGTTTTGTGGACAAGGGTTTTTAGTATCACCGCCGCCAGTCCGGACATTGCGCCGACCAATACGCTGAGCGACAGGACGAAATATCGTTCTGGAATATGTTTCAGCCGCCAAACGTGCGCCTTTTTTCTTATCTTGGCAATGTCCATTATCTGTTGTTTGTGTGCTATTTTATTGATTTGCAATATAATAAAATAAAAACCACAGGTGTTGTGGTGTCACAAATTTACAAAAAAAAGTTTGGTGGGGCATTATTTTAGCAAAAAAAAAACGGCTTGCAAGGTAATTATCTATCAATCAATTGTATATGTGTAGCAGTCCGCCGCTATAGTCGGCGTTGTATTGTCGTAGCGGTGCTTTGGCTGGGCCCTGAATAGGTGTGCCGTCGGTGTAGATGAACTGCGAGCCGCAATCGGGGCAAAAGAGAATAACCGAGTTGTCGGGGTCCACCTCCACGCCGGTGGTGTTGTGGACGGGACATCCGCGCTCGTAGGCCACGAACTCGTTGTAGGAGGTGCGGAACACCACCAGTCCGCAGTAGCCGCCGGTGAGGTAAGCGTATCCGCCAACGGTATTCAGTGGTCCGTAGGCCGGTGAGTTTGGGTCGATGGTGAAATTGACGTAAGCCAGTGGTGCCTCTTCGTCCTTTTTGCACGAGCTTAGCAGTGTGGCGAATATCGTAAGTGTGGCTATTACGGCAATTTTTCTCATGGCAAGGGTTTATTTGTTGCTCAGTATGGTGGTCATCACCACTTTGGCCACAAGAGCAAGGGTGTTGCAGTCTATGGCATCGAGGTTGTCGCCGGTGGTGTGCCAGTGTTCGAAAAAACTGTTGCCCGATTGGTTGCACACTATGTCCACCATGGGTATGTTGGTGTTTTGGTTGATGTAGAGATGGTCGTCGAGGATGGCGTCGGAGTTGGTGTTTTCGAAAATTTTGCCGTGCCCCAGCTGTTGTGCCACGGTCCATATTTTGTCGGTAAGTCCGGGTGCGAAATTGCGCGACACCTCCTCTTTGGTGAACCGAGGATTGAATCCCCCCACCATGTCGAGCAGAATGCCGTACTGAGCGTTGTAGAAAGGCAGGTGAGGGTTGCGTGCCCAGTGCTGAGCGCCGAGGCACCACGAGTCGGTCTGGTAGTCGGTGGAGAACTGCGGAGTGCCTTGGTCCTCAAGGTCGAAAAATATGTAGTCGATGCCGAGGTTTATGTTGTTTTGGCGGAAAATGCGAGCTATTTCCATAATGATGGCCACCCCGCTGGCACCATCGTTGGCACCGAGTATGGGATGGTGGTATTTCGAGGTGTCGGGGTCGTGGTCGGCGTATAGTCGGGAGTCCCAATGCGACGCTATGATGATACGGTTGTCGGCGTCGGGGTTGGCAGAGGCTATTATGTTTTTGCCACGGGCTGTAGTGTTGTTCCACAGGGTGGCCGTGAAGTTTTGCACATAGACGGTGTCGGTCCACTGCTGCATTTTTTTTGCCAGAAAATCGGCGCAGCGGTCGTGGGCTTGCGAGTTAGGGGTGCGTGGCCCGAAGGCAAGTTGCTGTTCCACATAGCTATACGCACTGTCGGCGTTGAAATCTGGAGTTTCCACCTTGGCGTAGTCGGTTTGTTGGGGCTGTGGCTGATTGTTGTCGTTGTTGTTGCAGGCGAAAAGCAGTGCGGCGGTTGTTATAATGCTGATGAGAGTTTTTTTCATTTTGTATGGTGTTTATCAGTGTGTAATAACTGAATTAGGGTCTTTTTTATTGTGGGAAAAGGGTGAAAAAAGTTGATGTCCTGCTTGTTTTGCAAAATATTGTATATCTTGATGATTGTTAATATGTTATGCAGTGGGCAAACTTCCACCTTTCAATTTCCAAAGACGTAGCTTATTATGTTGGCACCCATTTGCAAGGCTTTGGTGCGTGTGGCTTGGCTGTCGCCGTGCACTTCGGGGTCTTCCCAGCCGTCGCCGAGGTCGCACTCGTAGCTGAAGAAGCACACCAGCCGGCCGTTGTAGATAAGCCCGTAGCCTTTTGGCGGCAGGTTGTCGTGCTCATGGATTTTGGGCAGGCCGTTGGGGAAGTTGTATTGTTGATGGTAGATGGGGTGTGAGAAAGGCAGTTCCACAAACTCCAGTTCGGGGAACACTTTTTTCATTTGCGCAATGGCGAAAGGCTTGAGTCCGTAGTTGTCGTCGATATGCAGGAAACCGCCTGCCATAAGGTATCGGCGCAGGTTGTCGGCCTCTTGGTTGGAGAACGCTATGTTGCCGTGTCCGGTAAGGTGCACAAAGGGGTAGTTGAAAAGGTCGGGGCTGCCCACGTCAACGGTGGCGTAGTGCGGGTTGAGGTTGGTTTTCAGCTCTTTGTTGCAAAAGGCTATCAGGTTGGTGAGCGATGTGGGATTGGCGTACCAGTCGCCTCCCCCGCCGTATTTAAGCAGGGCTATCTGTGTTTGCTGCGCCGTTGCCGAAAGGCAGAGAAAGATGGCTGCAACTAGGAGTAGAGGCTTTTTATTCGTCATTGCCGGTAGCTTTTGCCGTAAGGCCTTTGCCGAACATCAGGTTGAACCCAATCTGCACGTTGGCACTTTTCATGGCTTTGTAGTTGAGGCTCGACACGTAGTTCACAAGGGCATAAAGCTGTATTATTTTTCCAAACGAGAAGTTCACGCCCACGCCAGGGTTGAACCAGTCGGCGCGGCTGCCGTTTTTCACCACGGAGAGCGATGCCATCAGCTCCACCCAGTTGGCAAGGTTCACGCCTCCCACCAGTGTTGTTGTATGGCGGAACATTGTTTTTTCTTTCACGTTGCCCGAGCGGTCGAAGAAACTGATGTCTTTGTCCCATTGTCCGTGGAAAAGAATGCCGGCGCGGAACATTTTGCCAAGTTGCACTGTGGCGCCGAGGTTCAGACGGGTGGGGGTGGGGCTCCAGTAGTCGCCACCCGAGGTGGAGTCGTTGATTTGTATGCTGTCCAAAGTTCCGCGGAAAACGCTGCGCAGCGTGTCCCAGTTGTCGATGGCGATGTGTCCGAAATCGTAGTTTTCCACAATGATGGCGGTGTTTTCGTGGGGGGTGATGCTAACCACGTCGTTTTTCCAATGGATGCCTTTGCCCAAATCGAGGATGGAGGCCGAAAATTCCAACATCCGCCATTTGTATGTGGCGCCGATGTCGATGTTCATCCCCCAGTTTTTGCTGGAAAAGATAGCCTCCATAACTTCGCAGAAGGAGTTTTTTTTGAAAATTTGCGAGCCCGCCGACATGGCGTTGTATCGTATAAGAGCGTTGGTGAGCTGGTTTTCGCTGTTGAAAGTGAGGTCGAAATTGGTTTGTGTGGTGCGGAAATCGCAGATGCCGTTGAGGAGTTTCAGGCGGGCGCCTACAGTAAGTTCGCCGAAAGAGTAGCCGGCCCCCAGTGCATATTCGTTGTATGCTGTGGCGCTGAACAGGTTGGGTTCGGAAATGGTGATTTGTTTGTCGGCAAGTCCCTCAAATTTGTTGGCAAAAATTTCGGCGGCGCCGGTTGGCACGCCAAGATGGATGTTGAGCCTTGACATCGACGAAAAATTGGCGAAAAGATTGCCAAAGCGCATGCCAATGCCAATGTGCTGTATGTCGGTGTTGAGAAATAGGTTGTTGTTGGATTTTAATTTCTCGGCCAAATCCCATGCGTTGATAAAGCGTTCGTCGGAAGAGCCTTCCCTGAAAAACAAGTCGTTGTACGAAACGGGAATGTGCAATTCTGGATTGAAGCCCGGCAGAGAAATATAAAAAGTGTTGTTGTTTGGGTAAAAGGCCGGGTTGAGTGCGTTTTTTTGAGGAATGTAGGTGGAACCGAAAATCAACCCGTTGCTCTGGGCCGACACCCCAACCGTTGTTAGTATGAATATTATTGTCGTATAAAGTGCTATTTTCATGTTTAAATTTCTGTTTTATAAGTTGTTGTATTGAATATTAAAAAAAATTTAATAATGCAAATATACACATTTTTTTATTGTGGCATAGTTATATGTGTAAGTTGTTGATAATTCGTTTGTTTCAACAAATTGCCTCAAATGTGCCCCCATAAGCTATTGTGTATGTTAATGTGATGAATATTAATAAGTATTAGTGTCCGACAAAAACCGAATGCGAATTGTTTGGCGGTAGCCTAAAGGCATTGAGAAAAAAGCGTTAAGATGAAGAA
>CALGGY010000112.1 GCA_937915785.1 uncultured Bacteroidales bacterium | reverse complement strand
GCAGTTGGGAGTTGGGAGTTTGCAGTTGGGAGTTTGCAGTTTGCAGTTTGCAGTTTGCAGTTGGGAGTTGGCAGTTGGGAGTTTGCAGTTGGGAGTTTGCAGTTGGGAGTTAAGGAGACGCAAAAGTTTTGCGTCTCTCTTTTTATTGCTATTATGATGATTTGTGGGGGGGAGGAGATAAAAAAGGCTTGCGCCGTATGGTACAAGCCTTTGGTTATATATAGAACTACTTCTACGGATTATTCCGTAACTCAATAATATTCTTTAATGTTTTATTTATAGTAAACGTCATTAAAATTTTCTTTTAAATGAGCATAATTTTTTAATTTGTTCGTTTGGTGTGGACCATTTGCCAAACGCATTGTCAACCGTCTATTCCAGTTCCGCTTTGTTTTTGAATAATACATTGTGGGTGTTTTCGCGCCTTGTTATTCGCCACACTTGCTCTATCGGGTTAAGGTCGGGCGAGTATGGCGGGAGTTTAATGAAAGTCATTTTCTCTCGAATGTCGGCATATTCGGCATTGCCCTCCTCCTCTATCATCCGGATGGCTTTTTTGCGCCAAGGGGTATTGTCCATTATCAAGGCGAACTTTTTCCCGTCGCTTAATGTGTTGGTTTCAACGTACATTCTGAGACACTCGGTTGTGGTTTCATAATTGAAAGTGTCGGGTTTTGCAACGAACAGTTCCCCTGTGTCGGGTCGGACGAAGCCGCTGTACGAAACCTCGTCTCTGCCATGCAGCGACTTCACTTTAGGAGCACTCCCCTTTTTGCACCAACTCGACGTTATCGTTGTCTGCACCTGAAAATGGACTTCGTCCTGATATACAGGCACCAAGGAGTCGTCACCCTCTATGTCCGCTCTTTTTGGGGAACGCTTTCCTTTCGACGGACTATTCATCACCCTTGCTTGGGTATGTCCCCGGACGAAGCCTTGAATAGCCCAGCTTGCGAAACAGCCGCTGACACTGCCTTACGCCAAGGGCGACACCGAACTTGCGCTTTATCACCTCGGATAGTGAAGGCCCGTCCCACACCCTAACGCCGTACTTTGCCGGCGCCGACTGTATCATTTCGTCTATCATCTCGATTTGGTGAGGGTTCAGTTTGGACGGCGCTCCGGTTCTTGGCTTGTCCCTCAACGATTCAAATCCGAGTTCATCAGCCTTTTTCACCCAGCCCGACAAAGATCTTCCTGTCATGCCAAACCACCCGGCTGCCACACTGGGAGCCACACCGGAGAGGACTGCATTTACCGCCGCAACCCTATTGTAATATCTGGAATCGATTGAGGATTCCATTATGGCTCTCCCTTTAACTCTCAGAGTTTCAACATTATTCTTGAATATCTTGTGCCTCATGATGTTTTATTTTGAGTGCAAAGATACTCAAAAAAAATCCAAATTACAAATAATTATTCAGAAATTTATTATGACGTTTACTATAACTTCTTGCTGCCATACGCTTTTTCGCAAAAAAAATCGTATCTTTGCATTTTCATCAAACACAATACACATTATGGCCGACGACAAAAAAATCATTTTCTCCATGGTAGGTGTGGGCAAGCTGTACCCTCCTCAAAAACAAGTGCTTAAAAACATATACCTCTCGTTCTACTACGGTGCCAAGATAGGCATCATCGGCTTGAACGGTTCGGGTAAATCATCGCTTCTGAAAATAATAGCAGGGGTGGACTCCAGCTATCAGGGGCAGGTGGTTTTTGCTCCTGGATACTCCGTTGGCTACCTCGAACAGGAACCCAAGCTCGATGACAATAAAACGGTGAAGGAAGTGGTGCAGGAGGCCGTGCAGGAAACTGTGGACCTGCTCAAAGAATACGAAGAGATAAACCTCAAATTTGCCGAACCCATGAGCGACGACGAAATGGCCAAACTCATCGAACGGCAGGGAGAAGTTACCGAACTCCTCGACCAGCACGACGCATGGGAGCTCGACAGCCGCCTCGAACGCGCCATGGACGCACTGCGCTGCCCCGATGAAGACGCCCCCGTGCGAAACCTCTCAGGCGGCGAACGCCGACGCGTGGCACTCTGCCGTCTGCTACTGCAGGAACCTGACATTCTGCTCCTCGACGAACCCACCAACCACCTCGACGCCGAAAGCATCGACTGGCTCGAACAGCACCTCCGGCAGTACAAAGGCACCGTAATTGCCGTTACACACGACCGCTATTTCCTCGACAACGTGGCAGGTTGGATTTTGGAACTGGACCGCGGCGAAGGCATCCCGTGGCAGGGCAACTACTCGTCGTGGCTCGACCAAAAAACCAAACGTCTGGCCATGGAGGAAAAACAAGAAAGCCGCCGCCGCAAAACCCTTGAGCGCGAGCTGGAATGGGTGCGCATGGCACCAAAAGCGCGTCATGCCAAAGGCAAAGCACGTCTGGCATCCTACGAACGCATGATGAGCGAAGACACCAAAGAAAAAGAGTCCAACCTCGAAATATTTATCCCTAACGGACCACGGCTGGGCAACAAAGTGCTTGAAGTAGAAGGGGTTTCGAAAGCCTACGGCGACAGGCTGCTGTACGAAAACCTCACTTTCAACCTGCCACCGGCCGGCATAGTGGGCGTTATCGGACCAAACGGATGCGGAAAAACAACGCTCTTCCGCCTGATAATGGGGCTGGAAAAACCCGACACCGGAACCTTCACCGTGGGCGAAACAGTGAAGATAGGGTATGTGGACCAGCAACACGTGAACATCGACCCCGAAAAAAGCGTGTGGGAGGTGGTGAGCGAAGGCAACGAACATCTGCAGATAGGCGGCCGACTTGTGAACTCGCGTGCCTACCTATCCAAATTCAATTTCGGCGGCACCGACCAGCAGAAAAAGGCTGGCGTGCTCTCCGGCGGCGAACGCAACCGACTGCACCTTGCACTTACGCTGAAAAGCGAGGCCAACGTGCTGCTCCTCGACGAACCCACCAACGACATCGACGTGAACACCCTGCGCGCCTTGGAAGAGGGTCTCGAAAACTTCGCCGGATGCGCCGTGGTCATCAGCCACGACCGCTGGTTCCTCGACCGCATTTGCACCCATATACTTGCTTTCGAGGGCGACTCGCAGGTGTATTTCTTCGAAGGCTCCTACAGCGAGTACGAAGAAAACCGACGCAAACGCCTCGGCGACGACACACCGCACCGCATACGCTACAAAAAACTGCAAAAATAACTCAACAACATGAAACGCATCTTTATCACATTTTTACTCATTGCTCTAAGTATCACAACATTAACGGCTCAAAGCCTGACCAACGCACAGATAAAAACTTTTGTGGAGAGCAACCTGAAAGCCTTCCCCGAAAGCACTTTGCAGGATTTGTACAAAAGCTTTTTCCAATCGGTGTTCGGGCCGGAACACCTTGTAACCGATTCCGCCAAGGTGTTGGGCTACATCAACCACGAGCTGCAGCAAGAATTCAACACCAGCTACCCCGAGGCACAATATCTGGGTGTGGACAGCACTTTTGTGCGGGTCAACCTTTCGGTGATAAAAAACGGTACTGTGCCCAAGCAGGTGCTGGCCGGCTGTTTCATGCGCTCGTCGCAATACAAGAGCGGCATCGGCATCGAGAGCTTCCGCGCACAGTGGAGGCAGGTGGCAAGCCATATCGCCGCCAATGGCATAAGGCTCAACAATTTCCGCAACGACTCGCTGTATATCGAAAACATGCTTTCGCAAGGACGCTACGTGTGGGTGCACTCGCCGCAGTACAAGGCCGTCTACAAACCGCACTACCGCATTGTAAGCACCGCCATATACAACGCCGAGCTCCTGCCGTTGATAAATCCGAAAACTGGCCGCCGCACAAAAAAATAACGACCCACAACCACCAGCGCCCCATAAAATATTTAATGTTTAAAATTTCCTTAATTCTTAACTCCTAACTCAGAATTTCCAACTCGCCTTCCCGTACACCGATTTCCGGACAAACGCACCCTGCAGCACGCCCCTGAGCACGAGATACACCATAAACGCCGCCCACAAAATATTGTTTTTCAACACAATATCCGTTTCGGAAACAGTAATTATGTGTGGCAGTCCGTAATAAACGCCAAAGAAAGCGGCGGTGGCCACAAACATGGAGTTACGCATTGTGCGCGAGGCTGTTGCGCCAACAAAAATACCGTCGAACAAGAATGCCGCGAACCCGCACACCGGCACCAGCAGTATCCAGAACAGATAATCCTGCACACCGGCAACAAGCGCTTTGTCGCTTGTAAACACCAGCAGAAAATAATCGCCGAAAGCGGCATACAGTACCGTAAACGCCACCGTAAGTGCCAAGCCCCATACCAGCAGGTAGCGCACGGCCTTTTGCAGGAGCGGTTTGTTGCGTTCGCCGATATATCGTCCCACCAGCGCCTCGCCGGCGTAGGCAAAACCGTCCATTATGTACGAAAAAAGGGTGAAAAACTGTAGCAGCAGGGCATCGATTTCCAGTATTTGGTCGCTGATTTTGGCCGATGCCGAAGTGATGAAGGTAAACACCGCACACAGGCACACGGTACGGAGGAAAATGTCGCCGTTCACCTTGAAAAAGCCGAGCATCTGCCTCGGCTGCAGGCTGCCACGTATGTCGATATGCTCGCGGAACAGATTGCCGTATTTATACCACCCGATGGCAAAGCCGAGCAGCAGGCCCGAATACTGCGCTATCACCGTCCCAAGCGCCACTCCGGCGATGTCCCATTTTAGCGCCAGCACAAAAACAAGGCTGCAAACAATGTTCACCACGTTGATGAAAATGGCCATCCACATTGGTGCTTTGGAGTTCTGCATGCCTATAAACCAGCCTTTTATGGCGTAGAGCCCCAACGTGGCGGGGGCAGCCCAAATCCTTACGGAGAAATAAATCATGGCCAGCCGCAAAATATCACCGCT
Source organism: uncultured Bacteroidales bacterium (assembly GCA_937915785.1). GTDB lineage: Bacteria > Bacteroidota > Bacteroidia > Bacteroidales > P3 > UBA1219. Next base: position 19,858 of record CALGGY010000112.1, on the reverse strand, counting down.
ACAGTTGAGAATCCAGCAGGCAAACCGTCCCACCGGGCGCTGGAAGACAAGCAGCAGCAGGGCAATGACTATGGCAATGGCCAAAGCCCTGACAAAGATACGCACCGCCTCGGCAAAATTGCGCGCACCGTAGGCCTGTGCCGTGAATCCGCTGGTGCCCATGCGCAGAAAACCGAAATTCCAGTAAATGAGATTGAAAATGGAAGTGCCTATGGTGATGGCCCCTATGTGGATGCTGCTGAGGTGCCCCACAATGGCCATATCCACTATGCCCAAGAGTGGCACAGTGATGTTGGTGATGATGTTGGGCAACGCCAAACGCAGTATGTTCCGGTTCATACTCTATTGTTAATTTGTCTTGCAACAATCGCACTTATAGGCATTTGCGCTACTTGTACCTATTGTTTCTCCGTCTGCAAAGGTACGTTTTTTTTTCAATAAAAACGAGAGCCAATTTTCGGTAAAAGACAAGTGTGCCGCTTGGCTACTTCTTATTTCTCGCATATAGTGCCGAAAACGATGAATCTCTGGCAATTAATCAAGTACCTCTTCGCAATAGAAATCTTGCGAACAAAGCCTAATCTTTCAGAAGTCAGAGCTCATAATTAGAATTATTTGCACTTCTGGCTGCATATTGATTTTGAAAATCTGTTTGTTTGATTTGCATAATTAGTGTTCGAAAAAAAATGTATATTTGTGGTGCAATTTAAATATCATATACCCACACAACTATCTAACAACAAATCGATTATGAGAAACCGCACCATAAAATCCATCGTTTTGGCCCTGTCTATCGTCATCGGCACTGCCGCTGTTTCGGCGCAGAGCGCCAAAGTTTACCATTTCAAAGTGGACGAGGAGATTGCCAAACCCGCCGCCATGCGCGTGGAAAAAGCTTTGGCCGAAGCCAACGAAAAGCACTGCGACGTGGTGATAATGCAGCTCAACACCTTTGGCGGCGAACTGGAGTCGGCCGACAAGATACGCACCATGCTGCTGCAGTGCCAATTACCCGTGTGGGTGTATATCGACAACAACGCCGCTTCGGCAGGTGCCTTGATATCAATAGCTTGCGAACGTATCTACATGCACTCGGGCTCCAGCATCGGCGCCGCCACCGTGGTGGACCAAACCGGCGAGGTGCAGCCCGACAAATACCAGAGCTACATGCGCTCGCTTATGCGCACCACTGCCGAGGCACGCCACCGCCGCCCCGACATTGCCGAAGCAATGGTGGACCCCGACATCGAAGTGGAGGGCATCTCCGAAAAGGGCAAAGTGCTGACTTTCACCACAGAAGAGGCTATCGCCAACGGCTACTGCGAGGCCCGGACCGAAAGTCTGAAAGAAGTGCTCGAACATGCTGGCATCGACGACTACACCATCGTTGAACAACGATACTCGTTTATAGAAAAAGTGGTGGGATTCCTTGTCAACCCCGTGGTGAGCGGACTGCTGATAATGCTTATTGTGGGCGGGCTGTATTTCGAGCTGCAGTCGCCGGGCATAGGATTGCCGCTCATCGTAGCAGCCTCGGCCACAGTGCTTTACTTCGCCCCTCTGTTTCTGGAGGGCCTCGCCGCCAACTGGGAGATAGTGGTTTTCGTGATAGGCGTGATACTGCTGATATTGGAGATTTTCGTCATTCCCGGCTTCGGTTTTGCCGGCATCAGCGGCATTGTGTGCGTGGTGGCGGGACTTACGCTGAGCCTTGTGGGCAACATAGGGTTCGACTTTTCGGGCATCTCCGCCGGACATTTCCTCGGCAAGCTGTTTGTTGTTATAATTGCCGTTACCGCCGCCCTACCCCTTTCCATCTGGCTGAGCCGCAAGCTGTTCGAAGGCCGCACTTTCGGTCCCAAGCTGGCGCTGAACGAGGTACAGAACGCCTCCGACGGCTACACCGTGAGCAATGCCGAAACAGCCTCGATGGTGGGCAAAACGGGCGTGGCAATAACCATCCTGCGTCCTTCGGGCAAAGTGGAGATAGACGGACATGCCTACGATGCCGTGGCTACAATGTCGTTTGCCGAAAAAGGCGCCACGGTAAAAGTTACGGGCTACGAAAACGGCACACTGATGGTGGAGGTAATTAGGAGTTAGGAATTCGGAGTTGGGAGTTGGGAGTTTGGAGTTGGGAGTTTGCAGTTGGGAGTTTGCAGTTGGGAGTTGGGAGTTGGGAGTTGGGAGTTGGGAGTTGGGAGTTAAATAGGTAATAGGTAATAGTTAATAGTTCAAAATCATAAATCGCAAATCGCAACTTAGTTTCTTAGTTTCTTAACCAATTCACAGTCCACTGTTCAAAGTCCACCGCTCACAGATCACAGATGACAACGTCACTTCTTAGTTTTTTAACCAGTTCACAGATCACTTCTTTCTTCACAAAAAAAATCGTATCTTTGCACTAAAATGCAGAATTATGCGTTTTTAATATTTCAATGAATATTAGACCGATAACCGACAATGAACAAAAATAACGGAACCAAAATTGCAGTGCTTGGGCTCTCGGCCCTTGCCGCCGCCTGTGGCACCACCGACAAAACAGTCTCCAACCCCGCCCCCGACAACGACGGAGCCACCCTCTCCGAAGCCAAACCCGCCACCGAGGCCACCCTGCACAAACGTCTGAAAGCCCTCACCGAAGTGCGCTACGACACATCCGAACTGATGATGGCAATGTGCTACTCAATGGCCGCACCCATTCAGGAAAACTACATCTGTCCCGTGTGCGGCGACTCCACAATGTCCACATCGTACCAAAACGGCAATGTGCACAGCATACGCAAAGTGGTGGAGAGCATCAAAAACCTTGGCTACGACGCCATTCTCGACGAACGGCAATTCTGCCAACACTGCTCCGGAAAAAAAACAGACTATCCGTCGCTGCTGTTCAAAATTCGTTTCTCGCCCGACCAAGAATACCACACCGAATATTCCAACCTTGAGGACGACTACCGCTATGTACTTGAATTTCTGCAATCTTCCGACAAAAAAGATTTCGTAAAATACGTGAACAACAACATCCATACTGCACAAAAAGCCATCGAATCCATCAAAAAAATGACCGGTTTAACCATTAAATAACTTCTCCTCGAACCATGCGCAGACACATTCTTTTATTGCTGCTTATCGCCTGTGTGGCAACAGGTTATTCTCAAACCAAAGACAAGGACAAAAACTCCACCGAGTTTATGAAAATGGGGCAGACCATGAACCGTATATCCGAGTTTTATGTAGATGAGCCCCCAATGCAGAAAATCAATGAAAAGGCAATAAGCACCATGCTTTCCGAGCTCGACCCACACTCAGTTTTCATCTCCGCCAAGGAGGTGCAGCGCGCCAACGAGGGGCTTGAAGGCAAGTTCTACGGCATCGGCGTTATGTTTCAGATACTCAAGGATTCCGTGCACGTGGTGGAAGTGATACGTGGCGGCCCCGCCGAAAAAGTGGGCATACTGCCTGGAGACATCTTCGTCAAGGTCAATGACAACCTCTTTGTCGGCGACAGCGTTACCAACAGCTTGGTAATGAAACGTTTCCGTGGCGACAAGGGCACCAAAGTTACCTTCGACATCAAGCGGCAGGGACACAAAAACTTGCTGCATTTCAACGTTGTCCGCGATGTGATTCCGCTCACCAGCATCGACACCTATTTCATGATCGACAAAAACACCGGATACATGCGCCTCGACCGCTTTGCGCGCACCACCATGAGCGAATTCCGCAAAGCCATCGGCGAGCTCAAGGCCCAAGGCATGACGCAGCTTATTTTCGACCTGCGCGGCAACGGCGGCGGGTTCCTCGACGTGGCCATAGCTCTCGCCGACGAGTTCCTGCCCGCCGGCAAGAATATTGTGGGCACCAAAGGACGCGACGCCAACAGCATAAATTATGCAAAATCCACCTCGCGAGGCGATTTCGAGACCGGACGCCTTGTGATACTCATCGACGAATACTCCGCCTCGGCAAGTGAGATTGTTACCGGTGCCGTTCAGGACTGGGACCGCGGCCTGGTGATTGGTCGCCGAAGCTTTGGCAAAGGCTTGGTGCAACGCATGTTCGACCTCGCCGACGGATCGCAGATACGACTTACCATCGCCCGCTACTACACCCCCTCCGGACGCTGCATTCAAAAACCATACAAAGACGGCCTCGAAGCCTACTACCGCGACATATCCAACCGCTATAGCCACAAGGAGATGATTTCGGCCGACTCCATATCGCTGCCCGACTCGGTGAAATACTACACCGGCGCCGGACGCGTGGTTTATGGTGGCGGCGGCATCATCCCGGACATCTTTATCCCCGTGGACACCACACGCATGTCCGACTATTGGATAAACATCAACGGCAAAGGCTTGATAAACCGTTTCGCCCTCGAATGGACCGAACGCAACCGCAACAACGTGCTGGCAAAATATCCTCGATATGCCGATTTCAAAGCCATTTATCCAACTTTAGGCGTTGAACAGGAGTTCGACAAGTTTGTGAAAGACAACGGTGTGGAAAAATCCACCGTGCGTGGCGAATGGGCAGCCGCTTGGATAAACGACCATCTGCGCAAACGTATCAACGACACCATAACCCCAATAAAAGACGCTGAATACCAGCAATATGTGAAAACGCTCCTCAACGACCCGGCCCTTATAGACGAAGTGATGAAAAAAGCCGCCGACGAGGACAAGAAAGCCAAAGTGGTTACCGAAAAATCGGACAAATATATTAAATCCATCGTCAAAGCCTTGATAGTTAGAAACTTGTACGGAGTGCGCTACTATTACGAATCGTATCGCGAAGTGGACGACGCCTACGAGACCGCCGTAAAACTTATTGGCGACGACAAACTGTACAAAAAACTGAAACTACAAATGAAATAACACACCCAATTGCAGCCATTACAATGCAATTGCAGACAATATAAATAAGTGATAACTAACAATTTAAAATCTTGGAAACAAAGGTAAACATAACATCCGAAATTGGAAAGCTTAATGCGGTGATACTGCACCGTCCGGGCGTGGAAATAGAACGGATGACACCAGAAAACATACACGCAGCCCTTTACAGCGACCTGCTCAACAAACGCATTGTGGATGCCGAATACGCCAATTTCTGTGGCGTGTTCGAAAAAATGGCAACCACCTATTACGTTACCGACCTGCTGAAAAAGCTGCTCGAAAACGACTATCTGCGTACCGACATCGTTACCCGCTCGTGCCGCTTCGACGGTTGCGAGTACCTTATCGACGAACTGCTGCAGCACACCAACGACCAGCTTGCCGACGAGTTGATAACCGGTTTCGCCTACCGCAAGGGCAAGGACCCCGACATCTACGAAACCGAACGATACATTCTGAAACCGCTCTACAACCTGTTTTTCACCCGCGACGCATCGTCGGCCATCTACAGCCAAGTGCTGATACACCCTATGTCGTACCGTGTGCGCAAACGCGAAACCCTGATTTTCGACGCCATCTTCAAACACCTGTTCCGCTGCGAAACCATTCACCCTCAGGAACATATATCCACCGCCGGCACCGAGGGCGGCGACACTCTCATAGCACGGCACGACACCCTTTGCATTGGCACCGGCTCGCGCACCAACAAAAACGGAATCAACTTTTTGGTGGAGAAATTCCGCAAGGAACGCCCGCATTTCAACATTTTGGTGCAGGAACTGCCACAAACTCCCGAATCGTTCATCCACCTCGACATGGTGTTCACTTTCCTCGACAAGCACTGCTGCATGACCTACCGCCCTATAATAACCGAAAACCGCGGCGGACTGCACACCTACCATATCAAAATGGACAACGGCAAGGTGGAATACATCGAAAAGCCAAATTTCCTTCGCGGATTGGAGGACTTGGGGTTCGACATGCGTCCCGTTTCGTGCGGCGGCGACGACCCGTGGAACCAACAGCGCGAACAGTGGCACAGCGGTGCCAACTTCTTTGCTCTCGACGAAGGCAAAATAATTGGCTACCAACGCAACTGGAACACCATCGAAGCTCTGAACAAAGCCGGTTTCGACGTGGTGGACGCCACCGATGTGGTTTCCGGCAAGGACCACCCCGACAAACATCAGCGCTGCGTGGTTACCTTTGCCGCCAGCGAACTGCCGCGTGGCTGCGGCGGCGCACGCTGTATGACAATGCCCGTAAACCGCAACGAAGTGGAATGGAGTTGATGCAATTCGGAATTAAGAGTTAGTGGTTAGGAGTTAATAGTTCAAAATCACAAATCGCAAATCACAACTTAGTTCTTAGTTTCTTAACCAATTCACAGTTTACCGTTCACAGCATTCTCAAACTACAATTAAACCCCAAGTTGCATAATTGCGAAAAAAAACGTATCTTTGCAAACTCAAAATCATTTTTGAAATCAAACGTTTTACGATAGAAAAAACAACTAAAAACCCTGATAAATGAAAAAATACCATTTGGTTAACAACGTGATTGGCTGGGTGATAGGTATAATAGCTTGTGCCGTTTACCTGCTTACAGCCGAACCCACCGCCAGCTGGTGGGACTGTGGAGAATACATAGCTACCGCCGACAAACTTCAGGTGGGACACCCTCCGGGAGCACCCACTTTCCAAGTCATAGGCCGCCTGTTCACCATGCTCATGCCCAACAATCCGGCTTTTGCCATCAACGCAATGTCGGCCATCTGCAGCGGGCTCAGCATCATGTTCCTTTTCTGGACCATCACCCTGTTTGGCAAAAAGATAGCCGGCCTCAAGCCCAACGAAATCAGCATCAAGGACAGCCGCGTGTGGGCAGTGTTTGCCAGTGGTATCGTAGGTTCGCTGGCCTACTGCTTTTCCGACACCTTCTGGTTCTCGGCAGTGGAAGGCGAGGTTTACGCCATGTCGTCGTTCTTCACGGCAGTGGTGTTCTGGGCTGTGCTCAAATGGGAGGAGCAGGCCGACCAACCGCACGCCCTGCGCTGGCTCATTCTTATCTCGTTCCTTATCGGCACAGCCATAGGAGTGCACTTGCTGAACCTGCTTGCCATACCAGCTGTGGTGTATGTGTACTATTTCAAACGCTGGGAGAAAACCACCCTTAAAGGCTTCATCCTTTCGGGCGTCATCTCCGTGGTGCTGCTGGCCCTTATCCTTTTCCTGATAATACCTTACATAGTGAACTGGGCCGGCGCCATCGAGGTGTACTTCGTAAACTCGCTCGGCATGCCGTTCAACGTAGGCACCGTGTTCTATTTCTTGGTGCTGTTCGGACTAATCGTTTTCGGCATCTGGTACACCTACAAGAAAAACAAACCCGTTTGGAACTCCGTAATTCTGTCGCTGCTTTTCCTGCTGATAGGTTATTCTACTTTTATGATACTGGTGATACGTTCCAACGCCAACACTCCCATCAACGAGAATGCCCCCAAGGATGCTGTGGCACTGCGCGCTTACCTCGGTCGTGAACAATACGGCTCCACACCGGTGTTCTACGGACAGTATTTCACAGCCAATCCTATTGGAACAAAGGAGGGATACACAAAATATGTGAAAAGCACCGATGAAAATGGCAAGGACTGCTACGTGCCAGCAACCAAGAGCTACGAATACAAATACGACCCCGAAGGCTGCGGCGTATTCCCACGCATGTACAGCAACGACGGACGGTTGAAACATCAGGAATACTACAAACGCTGGTCGGGAACACCCGGCAACCGCAAACCCACTATGGGCGAAAATCTTACATATTTCTTCCGCTATCAGGTGCATTACATGTACTGGCGCTATTTCATGTGGAATTTCGTTGGCCGACAAAACGACATACAGGGTCATTATTTCAACGACGACGGTACTCGCGACTACCTGAACGGCAACTGGATTTCGGGCATCAAGTTCATCGACGAGGCCCGACTGGGACCGCAGAGCAACATGCCCGACCACATGGCCAACAACAAAGCACGCAACACCTACTATTTCCTGCCACTGTTGCTCGGCATTTGCGGAATAGTGTTCCAGTATATGCGCAACAAAAAGGACTTGTTCATCGTGTTCCTGCTTTTCTTCATGACAGGCCTGGCCATTGTCATTTACCTTAACCAGCCTCCGCGCCAGCCGCGTGAACGTGACTACGCCTACGCTGGATCGTTCTACGCCTTTGCCATCTGGATAGGACTTGGTGTGATGGCCATCGCCGAATGGCTCACCAAACTGAAACTGAACCACAAAATTTCCACCATCGTTACGTTTGTGGCAACGCTACTGCTCGTTCCTTGCATCATGGCTAAAGAGAACTGGGACGACCACGACCGCTCGCAGAAATATGCAGCCCGCGACTTTGCAAACAACTACCTCAACGCTGTGGGCAAAAACGGAATTCTTATAACCTACGGCGACAACGACACCTTCCCGCTGTGGTACACGCAGGAAGTGGAAGGTACCCGCACCGACGTGCGCATACTCAACTTCACCCTTGCCGGAATGCACTGGTATATCGAACAGTTGTACAACACCCTGTACGAATCCCAAAACCTGCCGCTTACCCTGTCGAAAGACTTCTATGGCCTTGGCCACGACCAAACCGTGCTCGTAGCAAACACTACAAACTACATAGAGGTCAGCGATCTGCTCGAAGTCGTAAACAAAAATCCGAACAGGTTTATGATAGAAACCCAAACTGGCGACAAAGTGCTTAAACTGCCTACCAACCGTTTCAAAATAACTCTCGACAAACCCGACCTTGTGAAACGCGGAGTAATCACCCAAGCTTGCGCCGATACCATACCCGATGAAATTCGCTGGGAGATTAAGGAACAATACCTGTATCGCCACCAACTTATGATACTCGACCTTGTAGGCACCAACAAGTTCAAACGCGACATCTGCATGCTCAACCCCGACTACCAAGTGCGCAGCGTGCTTCCTTTCGTAACCAAGTACAACGAACAGGAAGGCACAGTGTTCCGCCTGATGCCCTATGCCGTTTCCAACGAACGCAGCGTAAACCTCGACTTTTCGTACAACTACTTTATGGAAGGCGAAAAATCGGGCACCATGAAATGGGGCAACCTCAGCAATCCCGACGTGTATGTGGATCCTGTGAGCCAGAACATGTGCGTGGTTCAGCGTCAGCAATGGGCACTGCTTGCACAGCAATTCCTCGACGAGGGTGTACGCACTGTAACATACCGTGCGCCCGGTCAGCCCGACAAAACGGTAACAGAAGTGTTGGATAGTTCTAAAATACAGAAAGCCAAGAATTTGCTCGCCTTGTCGGAAAAATATTTCCCAAAAGAACAATTCCCGCGCGACCGTTTCACCACTTTCTTCATCGACATCTATGCACAAGCGGACGACACAGCTATGGCAAAGCAGTATTTGGACGACATTGCCGATTACTACACTCAGGAACTTAAATATTTCGGACAGTTCAAAGGCGAAAAAGCCAAAGGTGTGTATAGCGAAATGCAAAGCGACGTACAGATGCTGTTTGCTCTGCACGAATTAGCGGCCACTCGACTTAACGACAAAAAACGAGCCGACAAGATTGAGAGCATTTACCAACCATATCTCATGATGTTCGGATATCAATACTGACAAATGATGAATAATTTGGTATTATAATCTTTTGGGGGCATGTGTAACAACAGCCCCCAAAATTTTTTTTTGAACAGATGGCAATGGCAAGAACCATAGAGGCACCCCCACCCCGCCGCAGACATCCAAAATGGCCTGTGGTAACACTTCTGCTTGTGCTCGCTGCCACACTCACAGCCATTTTTGTTATTAGCCGGCTGCAATCGCACAAAACTGCCAATACCCATACACCAACCCAAAGCACCTACGACTCACTTCTTGCAAACCCCAACGCCATCTGCTACACACACAATCCAAATTACAAACCGCCCAAGCTGATTCGGAACCAATATTCAGCCGTGTTCAACGACGAAAACGACATACAGCTGGAATCCGCTCAACGCAATGGTATCGAAGATCTGGCCAAACGTGGGGCAAATTACGAAAAATATGGACTTGTGCCCTTACGAGAAAATCGCTATTATACCGTTTCGGAACTTAAATATTCAGTGCCCTATCTTGTGCCCGAAGCCCGCGTGATGCTTAACACCATCGGCAAGTGTTTTCAGGACGTATTGGCCGAAAAATATCCAAATTCCAAATATAAGATAGTAGTTACCAGTGTTTTGCGAACAAATGAGGACGTAGAAAAACTTGTCCGCCGAAACCGCTGGGCCACCGAAAACTCGTGCCACAAACACGGCACCACTGTGGATATATCATACCACAAGTACGTAAAAATGTCCGGACCCGACGTTACCGACTACGAGATGAAGGAGTTCCTTGCCAAAGCCCTCGCCGAGCTGCGCGATGCAGGCCTTTGCTACGTGAAATACGAGCGCCGAAATTGTTTTCATATCACACTCAACCAAATGAACGTTGATGGCGTAACAGTGGACAATTCCAACAAGGCTGACGATAAGGAAACGGACATTATTTCGAAAAAAGACGCCAAACCGACAAAAACATACAAGAACAAAGACGCTGAGCGGCTGCACCAGCGCGACGAAGAACTTAGACAATCGAAAACTGAAAAGACGAAGCGAGGCAAAAAGAAATACCAAAGCCCATCTCCAATGATTTAACTACTTAAACAACTGCATTTTATGAAAACAATTGCCATACATACACTGGGTTGCAAACTTAACTTTTCCGAAAGCTCCGACATGGTGCGCCAATTTGTGGCCAATGACTATCAAGTTGTTGATTTCAAAGGTTTTGCCGATGTTTATGTGATAAACACATGCACTGTAACCTCCATTGCCGAAAAAAAATGCCGCACCGCCATACACCACGCCGTAAACACCAACCCCGACGCAGTGGTGGCTGTTGTAGGATGTTTTTCGCAAGTCAATGCTCACGAAATCAGCAAAATAGAAGGTGTGGACATAATACTTGGCAATGCCGACAAACACCTGCTTCACCGACGGGTGGAGCAGTTCCTAAAAACAGGAAAACCGCAGCTGACCGTCGAACCAATGGGCAACGACGACGCTTTTGCCCCTTCATTCTCCACCGGCGACCGCACCCGCTCGTTTTTCAAAGTGCAGGACGGCTGCGACTATTTCTGCACCTACTGCGAAATACCCTTTGCCCGAGGCCGCAGCCGCAGCTCCACCATTGCCGAAACTGTGAACATGGCACACCAAATTGCCGCAACGGGAGTGAAGGAAATAGTGCTTACAGGCGTGAATACAGGCGAATTCGGGAAAAACACAGGAGAAAATTTCTTCCAGCTAATCAAGGAGTTGGACAAGGTTGAGGAAGTGCTGCGCTACCGAATTTCGTCGATAGAACCAAACCTTATCACCAACGAGATAATAGATTTTATTGCCCAGTCGCGAGCTTTTCTGCCACACTTCCACATACCACTGCAGGCGGGCAGCAACACAGTGCTGCAGCTTATGAGACGCCGCTACACAACAGAGCTTTACGTACAGCGCCTACAAAAAATAAAATCGGTGATGCCCGACGCCTGCATCGCCGCCGATGTGATAGTGGGGTTCAACGGCGAAACCGACGAGGAGTTCGGCAAAGCCTGCCGGTTCATCGAATCGCTGCCAATATCGTACCTGCATGTGTTCACCTACTCCGAGAGGCCGGGCACCCGAGCTTTGGCCATGGGCGGAAAAGTGCCTATAACCGTCAGACGCGAGCGGAGCAAGACATTGCACCAGATTTCCGACCGCAAAAGAATCGGTTTTTACAAAAGCAACTACGGCACCCAGCACAGCGTTTTGTGGGAAAGCGACGTTCACAACGGATTTATGATGGGATTTACCGACAACTACATACGTGTGCGCACCCCCTTCGACGAAAGCAAAGTGAACACAGTGGAAACCATTTTGGTAAGCGAAGAAAACGTGGAACTGTAGCCCGAAGTTATTGCAAAAGGAAAAATAAACACCCTACTCTACATTTCGCGAACCAGTTCCCGAAAAATCAAAACTTTCAGGGGATACATTCCCGAAAAGTTGCATAAAAAACATTGTTAATTTTTTTGTAATTGTCATCCACACATCTCGGATCACCAACTCGGACGATGTATTGCATCGCCCCTACAATTCCTAACTCATAACTCCCATCTTCCAACTAAAAAACAGCTCCCGCCCAACTGCCAACTGCTAATTACCAGTCCACCAGCGCCACACCGTATGTCCATTCGAGGAACTGAGCGTGGGCGGCGTGTGCTTTTATCGAGGCACCAATGTACTGATGTTTGGTGATGTTGTAATAAACACCAATCCTTTCGTAAAATGGCAGGGCGAAATCGCACCCGCGCCATGCGTAATAACCCACTGCCCCGCGCAGCGAAAACCTTCCCCAGTAGGCCTCCAAAAGACCATAACCGGAAACGGCGTAGTTGTTTTCGGGCAAGTTGGGCTCGTGGGCCTGCTCCAGCGAGGCGTCATACATCAGGTCCACACCGGCTCCGTAGGCAAAACAAGGGTGGAACTTGCGGCGATAGCCTACCGACATGCTGGTGGAAAAATAATGCTCCCACGACTTGCGCGATGAGTTGTACACTGGCGAAAAGTTAATGAACACGCTATTTTTCCGCTCCAAGCCCGACGTTGCCACAAGCGTTGCCGGAGGCTGCATATCCTGCGGCGAGTATGGGTGGAAATTCACTTTCGCGCCAAGCTCCAGCTGGGCAATGTTCACCCCCTTGTTGGGCAACTGTATGGTGCCGTTCGACGAATGGGTAAAATTTATCGACGAATACATGGTGAGCTTGTCGGTAACGTGCCAGTTGGCCGTCAAGCCGAGATTTATCAGTGCGTTGAGGTGCGAACCGATGAACATATTTTGCGGATTGCCCACCGAATCGTAAGTTTTTTCGAGATACGAAAGTCCGAAAGCGAACATAAAGCCGAAATCCCAGTGGCGCGTGCGGGCAAACGGCTGTTCGATGTATGCGGCAAGTGAGGCCCGGTTGCCCACCACGCTGTTGTCGATGCGGTCGAAGCCGATTTTAAGGCCGAAGTAGGGATTTTTCAGGTAGTTTTTCCAATACTGCGGCCCTACCATACGTCCGCCAATGCCGATATTGACGGTGTACACGGCAGTGTTGCCCAGCACCGGACTGTCGCCGGGGTCGTTGGGGATGACCATCCCCCCCTGCAGGTCGAAAGTCCAGAACCCGAATTTTGAAAAACGGCTCTGGGCAAAAGCCTTTCCGGGCAAAACCGCAGCAAAAAGCAGCGTTGCCAACGCAAAAACCGTTACCGCACGTCGTTCCAACATAGTTTTACCCGAAAAGGAATGTTTACCACTTTTTGTCAGTCTTTCGACATGTGCACCTGGACCTGCGGGAAGGCTATCTCCAGACCTTCTTTCTGGAAAGTGGTGTAAACCTGTTCGTTGAGGTTGAAAAACACTTCCCAGTAGTCCTCCTGCTTAACCCATGCCCACAGACAGATGTTCACGGAGCTGTCGGCCATGGCTTTGCACACCACTTTGGTAGGTTTTATGTCGCCAATCACCTTGGGTTCGGCTTTGGCCAAATCGAACATCAGCTGGCGCGCGCGTTCCACCGACTGGCCGTAGCATATACCCACGTTGATGTCCACGCGGCGGTACTGCTCGCGGGTGTAGTTTACCAGCGACTTGGTGGCAAGGTCGGTGTTGGGCAGTATCACGCACTGGTTGTCGAAGGTGGTGAGTATGGTGTTGAAGATGCGTATCTCCTTAACATAACCTTCATAACCGCTGGTAGAGATGTAGTCGCCCACTTTGAACGGTTTCATTATCAATATGATAACGCCGCCCGCGAAATTTTGCAGCGTACCCTGCAGAGCCATGCCCACAGCAAGACCGGCGGCTCCCAGTATGGCTATAAACGAGGTGGCTTTGATGCCGATGATATCCATCACCATGATGATGAGAAGCACTTTCAGCAGCACATCAACAAACGACGACAGAAAACCTGTGAGCGACTTGTCGACATTGCGCTTGTCCATCATCTTCACGATGGCGTTTTTCAGGCGTTTCACCAATTTCAGACCTATCCACAGTATAAACAGGGCTCCGGCCAGTTTCAGCAAAAAAGGTATTCCGCCTTCTATCAGGGTCTTGAAAATGGTGCCGAGGAAATTGAACACATCGCCCACCGAGTCGATGTTTTGGGCCTGTTCCTTTATGGCGTTTTTTGTTGAATCTACCACAGAATCGCCTTTAGTTTGAAGGTTTACCACATTTTCTATTACCTGTGCTGTGATCACATCGTTTTGGTCTAAAAAAAGCATACTCATTCCAATTTAGTGTTATACATTAAATATTTATTTTTTCATACAAAACATAAAGTATGTCAGGATATACTACGCTAACACGGTCAATGTCTTCCAAACGATATCGGTCTCCGCATTCGCTTATAAAAAACAGTTTGTTGTCATCAATAATCAAATGATAGAAACGAACTTATACGACACTTGACATCTCGTTTTTTTCAACTACGAAAGCATACGCATTATCCAAATCTTCATCGAAGTGTATTTCCCGATTCGGGAGTAACGACACTATTTTTATTATTTCGTGCAAGCATCTTTGAGCGAATTCGCTACACCTACCTTGATATTCTATTATCTCCTTTTTCCCTATATATTTCATTATTATTTAGTTTCTCTCCAATTATTCATTATCAAAATCATTCCACATAATCGCATTATTTTTCAAATAAGAATACCTTAATAACTTATAATAAAAAACATTAGTCAAATTATAAATTGAAAAAATGGATCATTACCCTATAACAGTAATATAACTTGTCCTTTTGATAACGTCTACTTTTTTTTGGAAAGAAAGGATTTTATTTTGGGAGGGATTGAAAAAATATTGATGTACAGGTGTCTCAACAAAATTTTTCACAATAAAAAGGCAATATTTGTCAGTCAGACGTTGGGACATAATAAATTCTTTTTCTGTCATCATAATGCTACCATTCCTCTCACTAATACCTTTAACTTCAATATAATAATTTCCGAATTCAGAAGTCAACCTAAAATCAAATCCACAACCATAGTTGGTAAGATCTGTCAGTTCGCAATCTTTAAAAAAATCAATAGTCTGGTAATTGTCCACAAAATATTCTTCTGCTGCCTTTCCTGTAAAAACACGTTTGGAGAATGGTGAGCTTCCAACAAAATCTTCAATCGGAGATAAATCTGACGTATCCACATTATTATCTATTAAAAAATCATTTATCAAAAGACTCATCTCTATCAATGATAAGCCTTTTGCAATATCGAATATTCTTTTGCAATAATCTCGTATTGAACGACTATAACGGCCTTTTCTGGAATTCGGAAAAAGTGGGTCAAACTCGTCTCTATAATTTTTAATTGAAGCGGGTTTGATTTTTATAGCTAATCCAAAAATATTGTAAGCTTCTTCAAATGTGGTAAATCCAAAACAATCTAATGCTTCTCTGTCAAATTTTGAAAGAAACAACCCGATAAATATAGCTTTGTCTCTATTATCTCCAATGAAAGTCTCAAACATGGCATATAATACGAATAGATAGAAACGACCTATGACCACAGGTATAAATCTGTCATTGGGTCATAGGCCGTATCTATCATCCCAACTTTAGCAGAGTTCGTGAATTACCAGTCCCGAACGCAGTTTAGGCTCGAACCAAGTGGTTTTGGGGGGCATGATGTTGCCGGTGTCGGCAATATCGATAATCTGTTTCATGGAAACGGGATACAGTGCGAAAGCAACTTTCATCTCGCCGTTGTCCACGCGACGTTTCAGCTCACCCAGTCCGCGGATGCCGCCAACGAAATCGATACGTTTGTCGGTACGCAGGTCTTTGATACCCAGAACTTTGTCCAGAACGAGGTTGCTCAGTATGGTAACGTCGAGCACTCCGATGGGGTCGTTGTCGTTGTAGGTGCCGGGCTTGGCGGTGAGGCTGTACCATACGCCTTCGAAATACATGGAGAAGTTGTGGAGTTTGTTGGGTTTGTACTCTTGGCTGCATTCGCAATGGCATGGCAGTTCGCATTCGCACTTGCCACCGTCCTTGGTGCAGTCGCATTTGCATTCGATGTCAAAATTTTCCTGCAACTTGGCGAAGAACTCCTTGCCGCTCAGGCCGTTGAGGTCTTTCACCACGCGGTTGTAATCGATAACGTTGAGCTGGTTGTCGGGGAAAATCACGGTCATAAAGTAATTGTACTCCTCTTTGCCGGTGTGGCAGGGGTTCTGTTCTTTCTTTTCCTGTCCCACAAGGGCGGCGGCGGCGCTGCGGTGGTGGCCGTCGGCGATGTACATGGCGGGAACCTGCTTGTCGAAGATGTCAACCAGTTCGGCGATGGTGGCTTTGTCGTCGATAACCCAGAAACGGTGACCGAAGCCGTCTTCCTTGGCTATGAAGTCGTAGATAGGTTTCTGCGCTGTGATACCGGCCACAATCTCGTCGATACGGGCAATGGCGGGATAGGCGAAGAACACAGGTTCCACGTTGGCGTTGGTGATGCGCACGTGTTTCATGCGGTCTTCCTCCTTGTCCTTGCGTGTAAGCTCGTGTTTTTTGATGACTTTGTTCACGTAATCCTCGCTGTAGGCGCAGGCCACAATGCCGTACTGCCATTTGGCGTCGGGGGCGGTGGGGTTCATGCTCTGGGCGTAGATGTAGAGTTTCTCCTCTTCGTCCTTCACCAGCCAGCCGAGGTCTTTGAAAAGGTTGTAGTTTTTCACCACCTGAAGATAAACTTCGGGGGAGTGTTCGTCGGTGCCTTTGGGGAGGTCAATCTCGGCTTTGGTTACATGAAGCAGGCTGTAGGGGTTGCCTTCGCACTCTTTGCGTGCTTCTTCGGAGTTCAGTACGTCGTAGGGACGTGAGGCCAGTTTTTCGACTATGTCGACGGGCGGGCGAAAGCCCTTGAAAGGTTTTATAATGCTCATGTTATTTTAAATTAGTATGTTTATTGTTATCTCTTATTTTTTTATTGTCTTTGAAATAATGACATTCTTTTTTTTCGGTAAAAAGATATTTTGAACCATCAGGCACAACGATAACATCACCTTTTCTCAAATCAAGAACTTCAACTATACGTTTCAATTTCACATTAGAACAGTCATTTTCAACATGATATTCAGTATGATATTTTCTATAATAAAAAAGAAATAAAAATTTTGGTATAACATTTTTTTCTTCCGTCTTGAAAGGCATATCACAATGGAATGTACCATAGGGTTCAATTCCATATTTCCATACCGGTAAAAACGGTATTTCTTCGGGTTTCTTGAATGTAAGTCCTCCCGATTCTTTGATTTTTGCCGAAACCGTAAAACCACCGTAATATATACACATAAAAACAAATATAACCTTTATCGTTTATTTTTTTTACCCAATACTTCCTTAAACATATTGCGATAGCACTAATGAAAAAAAATTATAAATTTCGGGGTAATAATTATTTTTCTGTCTTCCCTTTGCTGAAAAAAACACTTCTGCGACACGTTTGCCTCCAAGAACAGAAATAAGGTCGCGATAATCGTCCGACGTGCCGTCGTTCAAAATACGCTCAACAAGCAGGGCGCCACTGATGTCATGCTTTTTATCCTCCGGAGTGTACCAAAAGAGGGAGCTGGTATTATGAATAAGCTGCTGACGGGTCATATCTCTAATCTTGATTTTGTATTTTAATTTCTGATTTGTTTATTTTGCGTAGTAAAAGATATCGAAACTGCGTTGCAATTTGACTATGTCTGTCTGGTAGATGTTGTCGCCGTAGTAACAGTCGGCAAGCACTTCGTATAGGCGACAAAACTCACCGAGGTCGTGCTTGCCGCGCTGTGCGTCGATGGTGAGGGAAAGCAGTTCCAAAGCCCTGTCGGCGGCTCGGTGGCATTGCTCCTCGTTGCCCTTGATCTTCCATCGGTTGGCACGCGACACTTCGCTGCCGATGTTCAGCATCTGCTCGGCCAATGACATCTCCGCCCAACGCCCTGCGGCCAATCCCGTATGTTGAAACTCGCTCATAGTATCAGTCTGTTTACCGTGTCAACAATTTGCTTCCTTATGGCAGCGTCCCGCACGTCACGGCTGCGGTTGCCTTGATAGGGGCGTATATTAATCAACGAGTCGAACTCGATGAAATCGTCGCCCTCCATCTCGGGATAGAGGTTGATGCCCCACAAGTCGGCCTGCGTGGACCCCTGCGACAGCAATTCCTTCTCAATGTCGGCATGGAGTTCGGCGTCAAGGCCGAGGATTCCCTGCTTCACATCGACGACAGCCTTTATCATGTCGCCGAAATAGCCCGGCAGCATGTCGTTCAATTCGCTGTGTGTTATCGGTTGAGATATTATTTTCATCGAAAGGCTTGCTTTTTTCAGTTTGCAAAGTTACAATTTTTTCCGGACATGGCAAAATCTTTTTTTCAGAGCCAACTTCGATGAAAAAAGCCGCCGTCCGTTTTTGCTCGGAGGGCGGCTGTTGGGTGTGTTGTGCAACGGGGCTATTCCCTCACTCTTTCCAAAGCCCAGTGGTCGCGTTGTGGCGGTTGATCCATGCTCATGTTGTTGCCGTCGCAGCCGTAGTCGGTCTCGAAACTGGACACAACGCCGTCGCCGGTGAAACTCATGTGGCCACGCCAAAAGCGTATGCCATCGTCCACCTCTTCGCGGAAGGTGTAGGTGCCCTGAAGAGTGATGTCGCCGTGAGGCACTTCGTATTCGGGCCAGTCCCATGTTACGTGGTAAGTCAGGGTTTTGCCCGCGCCGAAAATGAGCAATCCCTCCCATGTTCCGTCGGAGTTGGTCCTTTTAAGGTGGAATTTAAGGTTGCTCAACGGGGTGGCGTCAGGATTGGCGGGAGTTGTGCTGCTCGAACTGCTGTTACTGTTGTCCTTGTTGCAAGACGCCATGCCTAAGGCTATCATGGCGACCATAAGCAAAGTGAAAATCTTTTTCATGATAGATAAAATAATTGATAATTAGTAAATTGACTGCTTAATAAAATACCTAACTAAAGGTCGCGTCTCTCCGAGACGCTGTTTTTGGATGTGTATGTTTTTACCCCCACACTGCGTTTTGGGGTTCTCCGCTTTGCTATCGAAACAGAAACTATCTGTTTCTTCATGTGGGGTTATTGAGATTATGTGTCTCCGACACATTTTGGGTAAGGTATTTAGTAATCATTATTAGTAATTAGTAATTGGACGGTTGCCGATTTTTATAGTTATGTATTGTACATGTACAATGTACATTGTACATTGTAAAAACTATCGTTTCGTCATGTGATAGGTGGTGCCTTGGAAAGTGAACTCCATCTGGTTGCCGCTGATGGTGAAGGTGGCGGTTCCCATAGGCTGGTCGTTGTTCTGGTCTTTCAAGGTAGCGGTGCCGGAGGCTGTGGCCTCGTCGTAGGTGTAGGAGCCGTAGCCGGAGATGTTGTTGGCGGGCTCGCTCATGTGGTTGTTGTCCCAATAGAAACAGTAGTGGTTTTTCTCAAATTGGATATCCACATCCCTGTAGGGGTCAATCATAAGCTCGTCGCCTTCCAGCTGATGCCACGAAGTCTCTGTCAGTGCGTCGGTCTCGGCAATGGGGTCGGGGTCGGGATTTGTGGATGGCGTGCTGCTGCCGCCATTTTCGGTCTTGTCGCCGCCACAGGCTGTCATTGCTACGGCTACCATAGCCACAGCAATCAATGAAAATACTTTTTTCATGATAAATAGTTTTTAAAAAATGAAACATAATAAGCCTTTGGACAACGACCAGTGCCATGCCCAAAACGCTTGGATTTTTTTGCAGAAAATAACGGAAATGCCCCGTCTAAGTCAAATCCACTTTTGCGGGGGG
>CALGGY010000111.1 GCA_937915785.1 uncultured Bacteroidales bacterium | reverse complement strand
CGGGATTGCAAATCCCTATACACAAATGTTGCGGATTATAAATCCGCAACAGCGGGTCCATTGTCCATTGTCCATTGTCCATTGTCCATTGTAATGGGGCCGGTGGATTCCCACCACGCCAGCAATGAAATTTCACGGGATTGCAAATCCCTATACTCAAATGTTGCGGATTATAAATCCGCAACAGCGGAAACTCCCAACTGCAAACTCCCAACTCCCAACTGCCAACTCCCAACTGCAAACTCCCAACTCCCAACTGCCAACTCCCAACTGCCAACTCCCAACTGCCAACTCCCAACTGCCAACTGCAAACTGCAAACTGCAAACTCCCAACTGCAAACTCCCAACTCCCAACTGCAAACTCCCAACTGCAAACTCCCAACTCCCAACTCCCAACTGCAAACTCCCAACTGCAAACTGCCAACTCCCAACTGCAAACTCCCAACTTATTTTGCCCTGAAGAAAATCTTAATCGGCACCCCTTCGAAATTCCACATCTCGCGCATGCGGTTTTCCACAAAACGGCGGTAGGGGTCGCGGATATACTGCGGCAGGTTGCAGAAAAAAACAAACTGCGGATAGGCTGTGGGCAGCTGTGTTAT
Organism: uncultured Bacteroidales bacterium; assembly: GCA_937915785.1. Lineage (GTDB taxonomy): Bacteria > Bacteroidota > Bacteroidia > Bacteroidales > P3 > UBA1219. Next base: position 2,338 of record CALGGY010000111.1, on the reverse strand, counting down.
GTATTTTATTTTGATGTGTTTGCCTTTCCATGCGGGTGGCGGGTTCTGCTCCTTCACTATGGGTAGCAGAGCCTCGTTCAGCTCCGAGGTGGAGATGCGGCGTGCGCACGACTCGTACACCTTGCGTGCCGTTTCCAGCACCTTGTATATGCGTTGTTTGTTTATCACCGAAGTGAAGACAATTGGCACGTCGGAGAAAGGCGCTATGCGGTCGCGGATAAGCTGCTCGTAGTTGCGGTGCGTGTGGGTGTCCTTTTCCACGGTGTCCCATTTGTTCACCACTATCACAACGCCTTTGTTATTGCGTTGTATCAGTCCAAAAATGTTGAGGTCCTGCTGTTCGATGCCCTGCTGAGCGTCGAGCATCAGTATGCACACGTCGCTGTTTTCGATGGCGCGCACCGACCGCAGCACCGAGTAGAACTCTATGTCCTCGCTTACTTTCTGTTTTTTGCGCAGTCCGGCGGTATCCACAAACATAAAGTCGAACCCGAAGCTGTTGTATCGGGTGTAGATGCTGTCGCGAGTGGTGCCGGCAATGGGGGTGACAATGTTGCGGTCCTGTCCGGTGAGGGCGTTGATAAGCGACGATTTGCCCACGTTGGGCCGTCCCACCACGGCAATGCGCGGCAACTCGATGTCGTCCTCCTCCTCGGGCTGCATGTCTTTCACCAGTTCGTCGAGGAGTTCGCCGGTGCCGGAGCCGTTCATTCCCGAAATGGGGAAAATCTCGCCCAGTCCGAGGGCGTAGAATTCGGCTATCTCGTTCATACGCATGGGGTTGTCCACTTTGTTCACCACGGGCAGCACTTTCTTTTTGCTTTTTCGGAGCATGTTGGCCACGTCCTCGTCCATGGGGGTGAGGCCGTCTTTCACGTCGAGCAGGAAAAGTATGGCGTCGGCCTCGTCGATAGCCAGTTGCACTTGGCGGCGAATTTCCGTTTCGAAGGAGTCGTCGCTACCCACCACGTAGCCGCCGGTGTCGATAACCGAAAAGCCTATGCCGTTCCATTCCGACTTGCCGTACTGGCGGTCGCGCGTAACGCCGCTGGTTTCGTCAACAATGGCCGAGCGACTCTCTGTAAGGCGGTTGAAAAGTGTGGATTTGCCCACGTTAGGGCGTCCCACCAAGGCTACGATGTTGTTCATACAGTGCTGTGTTTTAGTGGTTTGCAAAATGGCGCGGCAAACGCTTGGTTTCTGCAAAGGTACGATTTTTTTTTGGTTTTTTGCTGATTTTTCGACAATTAGTGTGTCCAAAATTGTTTTACAGGCATACAAATGTGATGTGTAGTTTTATTAAAATGAAGTGAAGTTGGTGTGTCAATTGTTTGATTGTTAATGTGTTGCATATTGCAAGGTTATCGCTGTGGCGATTGGCATATTGTCCGTCTGTGCGTAAAAAACGTTTGCCAAAAGGCGGTTTAACGTGCCGCAGTGCGGAAAAAAGCAGGGCGATGTTGTTTTTTTCGGAAACACTTCGAAAAAAAGTGTATCTTTGCAAACCGTAAAGCGGAACGGAAAAAGATGCATTTTTCCATGTATCGTTCTGCTAATCAGTGAAAACTATAAAAAGTAACATTATGAACACCGAATATAAAATTGCCGACATAAACCTCAAAGATTGGGGACGCAAGGAGATTGACACCGCCGAGAAAGAGATGCCCGGCCTGATGGCCTGCCGTAAGAAATACGGTGCCAGCAAGCCACTGCAAGGAGCCCGCATCACCGGCTCGCTGCACATGACCATACAAACCGCCGTGCTTATCGAAACCCTGCGTGAGCTTGGCGCCGACATACGTTGGGCCAGCTGCAACATTTTCTCCACTCAGGACCATGCCGCCGCCGCCATCGCCGCCACGGGAGTGCCCGTGTTCGCATGGAAAGGCGAGAGCGTCGAAGAATACTGGTGGTGCACGCTGCAGGCTTTCTCGTTCCCCGGAGGCAAAGGTCCGCAGCTGATAGTTGACGACGGCGGCGACGCCACCCTGCTTTTGCACAAGGGCATTGCCGTGGAAAACGCCCCCTCGCTGCTCGACAAAACTCCCGAAAATCCCGACGAAAAGGCCATTCTCGCCCTGCTGAAACAGGTTTACAACGAAAATCCCACCCGTTGGCACGACATCCTTAAAGAGCTGCGCGGCGTTTCGGAGGAGACAACCACCGGCGTTCACCGTCTGTACCAGATGATGGAGCGCGGCGAGCTGCTCATACCCGCCATCAACGTGAACGACTCCGTTACCAAATCCAAGTTCGACAACCTGTACGGCTGCCGCGAGTCGCTGGCCGACGGCATCAAACGCGCCACCGACGTGATGATTGCCGGCAAGGTGGTCGT
>CALGGY010000110.1 GCA_937915785.1 uncultured Bacteroidales bacterium | reverse complement strand
ATACATCGAGGATCTGTGTCTGGCCTTGGGCATATAGTGTACAAAATGGGGAATTGTTTAATAAACTGTTACCGCTTCGAGACTTCCTTTTTATCGCAGATAGCGCTGAAAACGCTGATATGCAGGCGACTGCCCACCTTACCTCTGCATCAGTGTTTCCAGCTTGTCCACAACATCTTGTGCCACTGCCGCTTTCGATTTCAGAGTGCCTTGGCTGACGGTGCCGTCGGCGGTGATAAGGGTAACCTTGTTTGTGTCGTGTCCAAAGCCAGCTCCGGCATCGTGCAGCGAGTTGAGTACAATCATGTCGAGGTTTTTGCGCTGCAGCTTGCCTTTGGCATTTTCCAGCTCGTTGTCGGTTTCGAGGGCAAAGCCTACCAACAGCTGGCGTTGTGTTTTGCGGCTGCCCAAGGTGGCAAGTATGTCGGGATTTTGCACAAGGTGCAGGTCGAGGGTTTCGGTGCCGGCGGTTTTCTTTATCTTATGATCGGCCACCACTTTGGGACGGTAGTCGGCCACGGCTGCGGAGAGAATGGCGGCATCGCAGTGCGGGAATTTTTCGATGCTGGCAGCGTACATCTCCCGTGCCGATTCCACATCTATCCTGTTGATATTGAGGTGTTTTTCAGAAAGGCTCGTTGGTCCGGCCACAAGGTGAACCTTGGCGCCGCGCCGTGCAAGTTCCTCGGCCACGGCAAAGCCCATCTTGCCTGTGGAGAAATTGCCCACAAAGCGCACCGAGTCGATACGCTCGTACGTAGGCCCGGCGGTTACAAGAAAGGTTTTACCGTCAAGGCTATTATTTTTCGTAAAAACGCCTGCTATATGCTCTGCAATCTGTTCCGGTTCGGGCATGCGTCCCACCCCCGACGCGCCACATGCCAGCTCGCCATCGGCGGGCGACATAATATCCACGCTAAGTGCCTTGAGTTTGCCGATATTCCCCTGAACCACAGCATTTTGGTACATGTTGGTATTCATTGCCGGACACACCACCACCTGTTTGCCGAAAGCCAGCAGCAGTGTGGAAAGGGCGTCATCGGCAATGCCGGAGGCAAACTTGCCTATGATGTTGGCCGTGGCGGGTGCCACCACCATAAGGTCGGCCCAGTCGGCAAGGGCTATGTGCTGGGTAGAAAATTCGTTCTTGGGGGCGAAGGTGTCGCAATACACCTCGTGCCCCGACACTGTTTCGAGGGTTAGCGGCGTTACAAACTGCAGCGCGTTTTTGGTGGCCACCGTCTTCACCTCGGCACCGTTTTTCACCAAAAGGCGGATGAGCTGCGGAATTTTGTAGGCTGCAATGCCGCCAGTTATCGCAACAATTATTTTTTTGCCTTGTAGCATAATTGGTAAGTGCTTGTTATTCTGTGGTTTCGTCGCTGTCGGCACCAGTCTTGGCCTGTTTTTCGAGTTCCATTTTGCCAAAACGCAGAGTGATGCCTGCGCTGATAAAGCGGCTGTTCACGGTTTTGCGGGTAGATTCGGTTAGGTAGTAGGGGTTGGTGTTGGTGGAGCCTGTGCCGTAGCGTCCGCCCCAGTTGAAAATGTCCTGTATGTTGATGAAAACCGACAGTTTGCGTTTGAAAAAGTCGCTGCGAATGCCCAAGTTCATGGAGTAGCGTGCTTTGGTTTCGGAGAGCAGGCCTATGGTGGGCGAGTTGTAGTTTGCCGAGAGGTGTATCTGGTATTGGTTCCACACTTTGGCCCAAGCATTTACACGCACGCTCCACGAAAGTTTTTCGCGGGTTATGTCCTGCTGGCGAATGCTGCCCAAGTCATCGGTGTGGTCGTATTCCATGTGGTAGCCGTAGTTGTAAAGGTTGGCATAGAGTCGCACGTTGAAAAATCCGGAGGGGCGGTAGGTCATGTTGAGCGAGGCTCCGTAGCGCCACGAGGTGCCCATATTGTAGGGAACGGAGTACGACACCAAGCGGTCGGTGAGGTAATCGTCGTGGTTGGTGGCGTCGGTGAGGGAGCTGATCTCGTTGGTAGCCAATCGTCCGTAGCCTTCAACGCCCACGTTGCCGAAACTGGTGAAATATTTGGTCCAGCCCGCTTCGGCGGAATGAGTGAAAGCGGGTTTCAGTCCGTTGGGGTTACCGGTACGATAGCTTTCATCGCCGTAGATACGGAATTTGGTAAGCTGACTTTCGTCGGGCTGACGCATGCGCAAGGAGTAGTTGAGCTTGAAGTTGTGCATGCTTTCAGTGCGGTATGTGAGGTGAATGGATGGGCGGAAAGTGAAGAAGGTGCAGCTGCTGTCGTCGGCAAAATCCATTTCAGTTTCGTATTTCCACGAAAGAGTCTGTATGCCTACTCCAATACCCGAAGAGATGGTGAAATTGCCCCAGCGGTGTGTCCAGTTCACGTCGCCGCCAATGTTGCTAGTGCTACCTTTGAAATCGTAGGTGCGCAGTTTGTCGATGGAATCTTTCAGGTTGTTATACGATGAGTCGGCTCTGAAGTAGCGGTCGTAGGTGTTGTGGGTGTTACCGAAATCGGCATTGAATCCGTAGCTCATTTCGCCGTCTTTGCTGTATGGCCGATTGTAGCGTGCAAAAAGGCTTCCGCCGCCGGTTTTTTGGTTGGTGAGGCGATAGCGGTATTCGTCGGTAAGATCCATATAATCGGTGTACATGCGGTTGTAGAACTCGGTGGAGCGGTTGTGTGAGAAACGCCCGTTGAGACCTATGCGCAGGTTGTGTCCGTCGAGGTCGAACTTATGGGTGTAGTCTGCACCAAAGTCGCCAAAAAATCCGGGGTTGCGTGTGCTGTCGTATGTGGAGTATCCGTAAGTGTTTGTGATTGTGTCGAATATAGTTCTATATACGCTGTTGTCGGACACGCTGCGGTTGAAAGAGCCGTTCACGCCGCCATGGATTTCGATGTCGGTCATCGAGTCGATTTCGTAGTTGATGTTCATGAAAAGGTTGCCGCCGAGGTTTTTGCTCCAGTTGGAGGCTGTGTCGGTTTGGTAACGGGTGGTGTCGTAAGTGTCGGGCTGGCTGCCGTCGACACGTGTTATGGACCAGCCGTTGGATTTGTTGTCGCGGAACGAGTAGCGTCCGCTGGCAAAAATGTTGATGCTAAGTTTTTCTTTAGCCCACATGTACGAAATCCACGGGCTTATGTTGGGTTGTGTGCTGCCGTTCAGTCCGAAACTTACAAATTGGTTGCTTTTTACGTGCGCCGAGGTTATGATGTTGATAACGGCTTCGGCATCGGTGGCGTATTTGGCCGAGGGGTTGGTGATGGCCTCAATGCGGTCGAGGGCGTTGGCGGGGAGGGTTTCTAGGTAGGTTTTGAGGTTTTCTTCGGTAAGTTTGGACGGTTTGTCGTTGACCCAAATTTCGACGCTGGAAACGCCACGCAGTGTGATGTTGCCTTCCACGTCAACCTCTACGCCCGGGGCGTTTTGCAGGGCGTCGTTTGTGGTACCCGTTTGTATCGACGGGTCGTCGGCAACGTTGTAAATCATTTTTTCGCCGTCCATGGAGTATAGCGGACGCTGTGCCTTTACGGTAACGGTTTTGAGCAGCGACGCCCCCTCTTTTACGTTGATATTGCCAAGTGCGGTGTTGTTTTCCACCTTGAACGGGATGTAATTGGTGGCGTAACCAATGCACGACACGCGGAGAAAATATTCGCCTGCCGGCACTTCGGTAACTTCGAAATATCCGTAGAGGTTGGTGGCGGCGCCGCGCACCATGCTGCTGTCGGTTTTTTCGAGCACTGCCACATTGCCGAATGCCACGGGTTCGTTTTTGGCGCTGTCGATAAGGGTTCCCACCACTTTGAAAGTGGAGCCGCTGCGCACTTTTTTCTGTTTCACGGTCTGTCCTTTTTCTTGTGCCTGCTGCATATTGCGGTCGAACCTTTCGCCGCGAGGCATGCCGCCTTCGGGACGCTCGCCCTCCGGCCTTCCGCCCGGACGGCCACCCGGAAATCCGCCTCCGGGACCTTGGGCCATTACGTTTACACTAAAAAAAATCAAAACTACAAACAGTATAACGGTTATTTTTCTCATATAATTATGTATTAGAATAAAAAACATACTTTTGTACAAAAAAGTAGCAAAATCTTTCAAAGGGGTGGTAAATTTTATTATTTTTTAAATTTTTCTTCGCCCCAAATTTCTTTCATTTCGGGATTTTGTGCGTTGTTCATGAACACGCAGCGCTGTAGCGAGGCGTCGCGGCACACCATGTCCTCAGCCAGGGCGTTGCACGAAGGGCTTCCGCACACTCCGCAGTCGATTTGCGGCAGCATGCATTGTATTTTGTTTATTTTCTCCATTTTTTCGAGGGCTTTGGCCACATCGTCGTCGAGGGCGAGCATGGAGCGGGGCTGCACTGCCGACACCCTCACGTCCTGCAGCAGGTAGTCGCGTTCGGCGTCGAGCTTGGAGTCGTTGGTAATTTCGCCGTTGCGCTCACGCTCGGCAATTTTGCGGGCACGGGCGTACATGCATTCGCTGATGAGGAAACGGTTTTGGCAGGCCAGCACACCACCGGCGCAGCTCTGGTCGCAGGCACGCAGCTCAAGAAATTCGATGTCCTCGATTTCCTCGTTTTCCACCTTTTCCAAAAATTCTGTAACGTTGTGTATCTCGTCGATAGCCAACGAGCGTTTGGCGATGCAGAGGCGTCGTTCGCCGTTGGTGAGGGTGGAGAGCACGGCATCCGATGATAGGCGCGCCATGGAGAATCCGGGCACGGTGTAGTTTTTGCCCAGCTCTTTCATTTTTTTCTGCACTCGGTTGTAGAGCTCGTCCATGTTGATGATGCCGTCTACCAGCGATTTTTCCTCGCCTACGGGACTTTTTACGGCAGCCACTTTGGCGGCGCATGGCGATATGTAGAAAAGGCCTATGTCCTTGCGCGGTATGTTACTTTCTGTAAGCACTTTGCAGGCATATTTGGCCACTATGTCAACCGGCGCCTTCACTGGAATGATGTTGTCCACCAGCGATGGGAACCGCACCTGAATGAGGCGCACAATGGCCGGGCAAAACGATGAGATAAGTGGTTTTTCTCCCTCGCCTTGCATGGCGTACTGGTTTTTGGCTTGGGCAAAAATCTGCACTGCCGACTCCACCTCGAACACATGTGTGAAGCCTATTTCCTTGAGCACGGAATATACGCGCGAGGCGGGAATGTCCTCGGGAAAATGGCCGAGGAATACGGCCGGGACGAGTGCCACGCGGCATTTGTAGTTGAAAATCTGGTCAAAATCGTCCTGTTTTATGTAAATAGCCTTTACGGGACAGACTTTGTAGCAGTTGCCGCAGTCCACGCAGCGGTGCTCGGAGATGGATGCGTGCCCGTTGATAACGCGTATGGCCTCGGTGGGGCAGCTTTTCATGCAACGTGCACACGCAATGCACTGGTCTTCGTCCACTTGCAGCGCGTGATAGAAAGTCTGTTCGTTCATAGCTTTTTATTTGTTGGTTTTGAAAAAATCAGTTGAAATTCACTTCCATCTCCACGGTGGTGCCCACTCCCAAGGTGCTTTGCACGTTGAGTTTGTCCACATTGTTTTTGATGTTTGGCAGACCCATGCCGGCGCCGAAGCCCATGTCGCGCACTTCGGGGCGTGCGGTGGAGTAGCCTTCCTGCATGGCCAGTTCTATGTCGGGAATTCCGGGCCCTTTGTCGGCCACCACAAGGCGTATCTTGTCGGAGTCGATGTCGGCGGTAACAATGCCACCGCAGGCGTGTGCAATGGCGTTGACCTCGGCCTCGTACAGTGCCACCACCACACGTTTGATGATGGCGGGCGGTATGTTGAGCTGTTTGAGGGTTTTCTTGACGGAGCTGGAGGCGATGCCAGCGTTCACGAAATCGCCTTCTATCACTTTGTATTCGAAATGCATGGCTGGTGTTTTTGTTGTGGATATATGGTTTTAAAACAGCGGTTTGATGTTGTTTTCGTACATCAGCCCGCAGGCTTTGAACATGGAGTAGTCGCTTTCGAGGAGCACCATGTCGTTGTCCGCGGCCAGTTCCATCATCTCTTCGGTGGCTTTTTTCTTGCGCACGAAGATGATTATCTCCAGTCCGGCCATTTCGCAGGTGCGTATTGTCTGCACGTTGCACAGGCCTGTGATGAGCATCGGCGTCTGTTTCAGCGTAAGCACGTCGCTCATGAGGTCGGACGCAAAGGCGGTTGTGATATCCTGCGAAAGCTGTTCTTCGGTACCGCAAAGTATTTTGGCTTCAAGTAGTTGAGCAATTTCTTTAACTGTCATTGTTAAACAAATTTATGTGTTATTTTACCAGTTTTGTGTTTTATTAATAAAGTGCAAATATACGAAAAAAAACGATTTTTCGGAAAAAATTTTTTTTACGATAACGATGTGTTAAATATGCTTAAACATATAAAAGATGACGAATTGTTTTGTAAATTTGCAAATTCAAAAAGCATTAAAAAATATGCTGGTATGATTATATTACCAGTGGCTTATGGATTGTCAGATAAAAACAAATAAAAATGTGGCAGAACAAAGTAGTGGAATATACAATTCCAGATAAAATTGGAATTCCTGATGTAAAAAAATGGCTGTCAAAACATTTGGCGGAATTGAATGTACAAGACGAAGAGTTATGCGTTATGGCAGAAAATATTATTTGCCACACTGGTTTGTGTGATTTTTGGTGCTATGTACGTTTATTACGTTGTACATCAATGTATGACGGTCCATGTGATGAATGCTGTTTGTCTGAAGGAATTGAGGTTAATAATGTAGTCCGGCAAATGTTTTATAAGAACCTAAATTCCGCAAGTAACCATGCAATTGGCTTGTTAATAAATGGACAAGTAATTGTTAATAAATAAATTAGCAAACACTTGTCCAAATTGCATATTTCTCGTATTT
>CALGGY010000109.1 GCA_937915785.1 uncultured Bacteroidales bacterium | reverse complement strand
TCCTTAGACAGCTGGCCGCTTTTGAGCAGGGCTTTGACGAGCAGGTCGCCGAGCCGGGCGTTGATGTTGAAGTTGTACTTATGACCGCTGTCCGACACCACTACGGTGTCCGGCACCTCGTTCTCGCGGAAGAGCTTGTGTATCGTGTCGGGGCTGGAAAAACGGTAACCGCCACGGGTGTAAGTGTCGGTGCGGGAGGTGTTGTCGTCAGCATATTCGACATAATTTATTATGGATTTTGCACAAGGCGGACATTATTCTTCACATTGTCGAAAATTGCGTAATCTTTAACTCTCGTGTTGCCATCAACAAAATGAGCGCCCCATGCGTGGTCGGGATCGAAAGTTGTCATAGTTATAGACCAATAATCGCCACCATTTCCCACATCGGTAATCTGGTCATCGCTAACCCAATAGCCTTGGAGCGGAATCACAAGAGTGTTACCGTTGGGTCCCACGGCCAACATATCCCACCCTCTTTCAATGGGTTTAAGCCGTATTGTACAGTTATCGATTAACTCTTCCCACTGATCTTTTGTTGGCAAGTTGTCGCCATACTTTTGCTTGGCCTCGGCATAAGTGTAGAAACCGTCTTCGATGCTATTTTTCCACTTTGTGCCGCTGGGCAACCCCAAATCCACAAATGTGGAATTGCCGGAGCCGTTCCCGTTGTTGTTACTGTTGCTACCGTTGTCGGTGCTTTCGTTTTTGTCGCCACCGCAGGCGGTCATTGCAAAGGCCAGCGCGGCCACTGCAAAAAGTCTGATAACTTTTTTCATGGTAAATAAAAATTTTGAGTTGAACAATAACGGCTTCCGGACAACGCTTTTGCACCGCCGGAAAACCAAGAATTTCCGATAAAAAGAAAGGAAAAACTCCCGCCTAAATCAGGATACAATAAGCGGGGGGGGTGATTATCAATGAGTTATAATGTTTTGCCATTGCTTTGTACAATTGTTTTGGTTTTGCAAAGATAATCTTTTTTTTTGAAAAAGTGGCAAAAAAGTTTATTATTTTTTTTTACGAAAATATGTTGGGGGTTGAAACCTTCCGGCCCATTGCGCTCAAATCCGCCTAAAGACGAAAAAGGACATCCTTTTGAGATGTCCTTGTCGTGTCTGAACTTATAGATGGTTTAATACATTCCACCCATGCCGCCGGGCATTCCGCCGCCAGCGGGAGCTGCTGGGGGGGGGGCGATTTTGTGTATGATTAGTCTTTCCGTTTGTTACATATCCTGCAAATCAAGCATCTGCAGGCTTTGCTTATAGCTTTGCAACTGGGGATTTTTCGACAAAAAGTAGTCCGACTTTTCCTTTAGCAACTGCGGACTGATGCGCTTAGCTTGACGTTTAACCTCGCCTAAGGTTACGGTTTTGTCCATTTCATTTACCAACACAATATCTATCTCGTGTTCCCCTTTGCGGTCCCAATAGTTGCCTATATGTGTGTAATGCCCGCTCTCTTTGGCTTTCTGCCGGTAATATCGTTCCAGCATCATTCCCGAAAAAGTGGGATAATCACGATTTACAATTTGTTTGAGCAAATCCATGCTACCCGACTCGACATAGCTCATGTATTTGTTGAAAAAACGGAACCAGAATGTAAGAAAATTGTCGGCAATATAATACCTGACAGTCTTTGTGGCTGGTTTGCTGAAAATCGGGCGCATCTGACGGATAATACTGTATGTTTTCTCCAGTTTACTGAGGTAGCCGCCTATCTCGTTAACGCCGACGGCTGTCTCTATCTCGCCTCTCGTGGTTGCGCCTCGCGAAATACATTCCAAAATCGAGAAATAAATGCTGTAATCCTTTCCGAATTCCTCTATAAGCAAGTTTTTGCCTTCGTTGATGAAAAGGGAGTTCTCACGAAAGATATAGTCCACCATTTTATCGTATGTGAAAGCCTTTGCGTTCATAAACAGCTCCACGTACCATGCCACACCGCCTGTAAAGGAATACATGGCGAGCAAATCCTCGTTGCTGAAGTTCGCATTGTGGTCGTGCAATATTTCTTTTAGCACATCGGTGCCAAAAACATCAAGATGTATGATATTGGAAGCACGGGAAAATAACGGCTCCTTGCTATCCTCGAATATGCGGTGCATCATGGAGTACACACTGCCACTCAACAGCAAGTTGATACGCGAACTGTCTTTGTTGACATCCCACACACGCTGCATTTCGCCAATTATCGAAGCGTCGATGTTTATCAGTTCCTGAAATTCATCTATAATTATGGTGAACGGCATGTTTTGCGACACACGCATAAGATGCTCCAACAGGTCGGCAATGCGGCCATATGCGCCTATTGGTATATTCAGCACCCGTTCGGCTTCCTCGGCAAACTGACTGGTTAGTATGCTTTCGCTTTTGCGAGAGACAAAAAAATACACACTTTTTTTTCCTTCCACAGTCTTAAGCAACAATTTTGTCTTTCCAACACGCCTGCGGCCTACCAAAATAGTCATTTGCGACATCTCTACAGATATATTTTCTATTTCCCGCAACAATTGCAGTTCTTTTTCCCGGTTGTAAAATTTCATGTCGTTTCTTTATTTTTGCGCATTATCGCAACAACCGTTACCGTAACGCACGTTACTATTTCAAAATGCAAAGATACTAATTATTTTGGAATTAAAAAAACTTTTTTGACTGCTTAATAAATTACCTAAGTAAAGGTCGCGTCTCTCCGAGACGCTGTTTGTCAAGGGGTTTGTTTTTAACCCCACACTGCGCTCCTTGTGTGTGGTTATTGATATTGTGTGTCTCCGACACATTTTGGGTAAGGTGTTTAGTAATCATAATTTTTTTTACACAACAAAAAAGGGTGCCGTTTGTGGCACCCTTTATATTATGAGCTTGTAGCTGTAGGTTTAATACATTCCACCCATGCCGCCGGGCATTCCGCCGCCAGCGGGAGCTGCTGGGGTTTCCTCTTTGATGTCGCAGAGGACACATTCGGTGGTCAGCAACATACCGGCGATGGAGGCTGCGTTTTCGAGGGCCACACGGGTAACCTTGGCGGGGTCGATAACGCCGCTCTGGAACAGGTTCTCGTATTTCTCGGTGCGGGCGTTGTAGCCGTAGTCGCCTTTGCCGTTCTTAACCTCGTTCACAACCACGCTGCCTTCCAAGCCTGCGTTTTCAACAATCTGGCGCAGAGGTTCTTCCACAGCGCGACGGATTATCTCGATACCCAGTTTTTCGTCCTCGTTTTCGGGTTTTATAGCATCCAGTTTTTCGATGGCGCGTATGTAGGCTGTGCCGCCGCCGGGGATTATGCCTTCTTCAACGGCTGCGCGTGTGGCGTGCAAGGCGTCGTCGAAACGGTCTTTCTTTTCTTTCATCTCCACTTCGGAGGCTGCGCCGACGTAGATTACCGCCACGCCGCCTGCCAGCTTGGCCAGACGTTCCTGCAGTTTTTCGCGGTCGTAGTCGCTGGTGGTCTTTTCTATCTGGGCTTTTATCTGGTTTACGCGGGCTTTAATCATTTCGGCGTTGCCTTTGCCGCTAACGATGGTGGTGTTGTCCTTGTCGATGTTCACCTTTTCGGCCTGACCGAGCATCATTATGTCGGCGTCTTCCAGCTTGTAGCCTTTGTCTTCGCTGATAACGGTACCGCCAGTGAGTATGGCGATATCTTCGAGCATCTCTTTACGACGGTCGCCGAAACCGGGAGCCTTGACGGCAACAATCTTCAGCGAGCCGCGCAGACGGTTCACAACCAATGTTGCAAGGGCTTCGCTTTCAACGTCTTCGGCAATGATAAGCAGCGGACGGCCGGTCTGCACCACTTTCTCGAGCACGGGCAGGAGGTCTTTCATGGTGCTTATTTTCTTGTCGTAGATAAGGATGTAAGGATTGTCGTAAACGGCTTCCATTTTTTCGGTGTCGGTAACGAAGTAGGGGCTTATGTATCCTCGGTCGAACTGCATACCTTCAACCACTTTCACACTGGTTTCGATACCTTTGGCCTCCTCGATGGTGATAACACCGTCTTTGGTAACTTTTTCCATGGCTTCGGCGATGATGTCGCCAATTTGTGTGTCGTTGTTTGCGCTGATGGTGGCCACCTGTTTAATTTTGTTGATGTCGCCGCCCACTTCCTGAGCCTGAGCTTTGATGTCGGCAACGATGGCTGCCACGGCTTTGTCGATACCGCGTTTGAGGTCCATGGGGTTGGCGCCTGCTGTAACGTTTTTCAGGCCGGTGTTTACGATGGCTTGTGCCAGCACGGTGGCGGTGGTGGTGCCGTCGCCGGCTTGGTCGTTGGTTTTGGAAGCCACTTCCTTAACCATCTGTGCGCCCATGTTTTCGATGCCGTTTTCGAGTTCAATCTCTTTGGCCACGGTTACGCCGTCCTTAGTTACTTGGGGGGCGCCGAATTTTTTGTCTATCACCACGTTGCGGCCTTTAGGACCGAGGGTTACTTTCACTGCGTTTGCCAATGCGTCAACACCTTTGCGGAGCTGTTCGCGGGCGTCGTTATTGAAAACTATATCTTTTGCCATTTCTATTTACTTTTTTGATTGTTAAACATTTAGATTATTGCGTAGATGTCGCTCTCACGCATGATGAGATAGGTTTTTCCTTCGTAGGATATTTCGGTTCCGGAATATTTGCCGTAAAGCACGTTGTCGCCTACGTTCACGGTCATAGTAACGTCTTTGGTGCCGTTACCCACGGCCACCACAACGCCTTTTTGGGGTTTTTCCTTTGCTGTGTCGGGTATGATGATGCCCGATGCTGTTTTTTGTTCGGCTTCGGCAGGTTCAACCAGAACTCTGTCGGCCAAGGGTTTGATGTTTAATGTTGCCATTTTTACTATGTTTTTTATGTTATTATTATCGTTAAGTTTTGTGATGAGCACATCGAAACAATTGGCAATTTGCATGCCAAGTGGGTGTTGTCAGTGCAGCCGTGCCAATTTTTCACTGCATGACAGCAATCGGCCATTTTACAATATGACAAAATGACACTTTGTCAGTCAAAGAAAAGCATTGTCAATGCCTATGTTGTTACAAATCGGCGGAAAGAGTGTTTCCTAAATTCCGCAAGTTAAAAAAAATGAACATGCTGGCAGAAAAACAGTGGA
>CALGGY010000108.1 GCA_937915785.1 uncultured Bacteroidales bacterium | reverse complement strand
GCCGTTGACGTACTGGCAGATGCTGATGGTGCGCTGCTGGCCGTCGATGATTTCGAAGGTGTCATCGTCGCGCACGGCCCAATACATCACGTTGAGCGGGAAGCCTTGCGTGAGCGTGTCGATGACGGCGTCGCGCTGCTTCTCCTTGTAGACGAACTCGCGTTGGTAGGGTGGGCGCACGTCAAGGCGGCCACCGTAGGCCCGTACGCCGTTCTCGTTGTTGTCCACATAGCCGCTTGTCAGCTCGCGGACGGTGATTTTGTGTAGTTCTATGTTCATATTCTCTTTGTTTGGCGCAGGGACTAACGTCGCCTGCTTATGGATATGTCGCCCCTACGGGGCTGGCGGTATCGATTATTCTCAGCATTTCAGCCATCCGTTCCACAAGATACTCTGCGACAAGAGTGGTCATTGACTCGGCGGAATTGGTGCGGGCAAAGCTGTCGAAAGCCTCGTAGTAGCGGCGACGGTCGGTGTATTTCACATTGATTGGAGGCAATCCAGTTCGGATTAGTTGCAGGTTCATCAACAGCCGACCCGTACGGCCGTTCCCGTCGATGAAGGGATGGATGCCCTCAAACCGCAAGTGAAACAACGCTACCTGCTCCGCGACACTCAATGTGGCATATTTCGTTTGCATATCTTCAAGCAACGTGTTCAACATGGGTTCAATCATATAAGGCTGAACAGGTTCTGTCAAAGCGCCGGCAATCCTCACTGGCACCCTTCGGAATTGGCCCCTGTCTTCCTTGCGATGCGACAGCACCAAATAATGGACATTACAAATATCACTGATTGTCAATGGTTTTTGCTCTGTCGCCAATTCTTCGACATACTCAAAAGCCTCCTTGTAGCCCACCACTTCCAGATGGTCTTTCAGCGGCTTTTTGTCAATCGTCATCCCTTGAAGCACCAACGAAGTCTCCTGTAGGGTTAGGGTGTTCCCCTCGATGGCGTTGCTGTTGTAGGTGTGTTCCACCAAAAACACCTCACGCAGTGCTTCTGTCTCGGCCGGTGTCAGTGGGCGCATAAGCGCCATTTGTTTCCTGTATTCCTCAATCTGTTCCAGAAGAGGCGTATAAGGTTGCCAACTTTTGCGTTTGGAATAGGTGCGGGCATCAACAGGTTGCGGCGCGTCGGCGGGGATGTAATACAAATTGCCTTTGCGCACGACTCCGGCCACTCGCCCTTGGGCGCAAAGCGTTCTTACCCGTCGTGTGGAAATGCCCCATTTGTTTGCAGCTTCACTTACTTTAATATACTCCATATCATTCCGACTTCTATAAATTAACGCTGCAAATATACATGTTTTATTCCGATTTTTACAATTTTAGGAATAATATCATTGTTTTTCGCCATATCCCGCCTCTCCTTCCGCCGCCATCGTCACCGTGTTGTCGGGCAGATAGGCCACGGGCGTGGGTTGCTTGCGACGGATGAGGATACGGGCATAAGTTTCTTTTCCACTTAACGTAAATCGATGTCCAAAATGAGGATTATCTTCCACATACCTATCTAAACCCACAATCTCAAACTGTTCAGGATTGTATTTGTCCAAGAACGTTATCGGGACACCCATCACGCCATAATAATCCATTGGTATATCGGATGTTTTATCCACATTGATAGCATTGTAATTATCATACTTTGGATATTCTTCAAGACTAAACGGTTTGTACAAAATCAAATCCTCATGACGTTCCTTAAAATCCAAGTTAGTAAACCATCGAACGCCTTTTACTCTAATGAATTTATTGCCTCTTTCATCTTCCCGACAACCAGCGGCATTCAATGGATAATCTTTAGGAACGCCAAATTCCCTGTCGCCGCTATGAATACTTGCTCCAAGCCATAACTTGTTTGCCTTTATCAATTGAAAAGTCTCTTTGTATGACACAGCATTGACGTTACCGATTATCAAAAACTGTTTTTCATACTTTATCAAGACATCCAAAAACTCCCGAAACAGCGAAAACGGCGGATTGGTCACCACAATATCAGCCTCTTTCAGCAGTTCGATGCACTCTTGCGAGCGGAAGTCGCCGTCGCCCTTGAAGTAGTGGATGCCGATTTCCTCAGGGTCGGGCACGCGGTTGCCGTTGCGGTCGCCGTAATATTCGAGCCAAATGGCTTGCTCGGCGTCGTTTTGGCTGAAAAGGTCGCGGTTTTGGTTCTTGTAGCAGGTGGTGATCAGCTTCTTCAGCCCAAGTTGCTCGAAGTTGTAGCTGAAATAGTGGAAGAAGTTGCTCACGCGAGGGTCGTCGCAGTTGCAGAGCACCGTCTTTCCCTTGAAGTGCGCCTTGTAATGCTTCAATTCGTTCTCTATATCAACAAGTTGCGTGTAAAACTCGTCTTTTTTGGCGTTTTTCGCTTGGTTCAGGTTCTTGTTGGCCATCGTGATTGACAGTTTTCGCATGGCTATCAATCCGCAAACGCAAAAAGAAAAGGTGCTTTCCTTATTGCGCTTACCAGGTCTGCCCACCACGGAAACCTTTTGACGAAAACAAGTACTCACACCTTTAGGGTATGAGCATCTTGCCATTACTCTTCGTCAAAAGAATTATCCGTTAAAAGGCTAATTCTTCACTAATTATTTCTGTGTTTTATCTCCGTAAATCTTGCAGGGTTTTCGGCAAACGCGGAATAATAGCCAATGCTTTGGTTTATAATATGTTAATTATTATTTTTTTCTTGAATTATTTTCAGCTTGTTACAATAAACATTACTTTTGTTTGTCAACTGCAAATTTACACTTTTTTTTCGGTTTGGCAAAATTCAAATAGCGATTACGTACATGGCACAAAAAAAAGAGACGTTTCCGGGAGAAACGCCTCTACGGCACGAACCGCAACCTATCTTCCAATAGTTCTGACAATCGCGTTACATAAAATCCCTGAACCAAACAGCTTTCAAATTTTATTTTGTATAATCAATGTCTCTTGTTTATCACTACTGTAACATTGTCGTTGGTCAGACCCTTTTCTTCCAGCAGAGCCGCCAAGTGCCACGTCTCAACCGAAGCGCATATCCCCTCTTTTATATTGATTGTTACAGTATATTGCTTCCCATTTTTCACGCATTCAGCGGTTTGGTCCAACACACATTGGGCGGATCCGAAAATTGCCATCAGCGTGTACCTCGAAAAATCTATTTCCGGGACGTCGCATTCGGGGAACATGGACTGGTACTCCGCAGCCGAACCGATTAGCACAAGTTGCTCCTCGTTTTCCATGCCACCAAAGAGGCAGCCTGTAGCTGTCGATGGATCGCAATATACCACTGAAACATTTTTCGTTTCTTCCTCTTTTGTGCAACTGATGATTGCCACACAGCAAATTATCATGCTTATAGCCATTATTCTTCCAGTTATTTTCATCTTAACAGTCTCCTATATTAATGCTTATTTAAAGTTTAAACCATTTATTTTGCAAAAATACACATTTATTTTTCAATAATATAGTTAAAAAAATTAAAACATGTGCCGTCGTAAAGATTTACCATGCTATACGATAAAATACCTTTTTTGTTCTCTGCATTCTACAACAGCACATAGTGTGCTACTGTCATAAAAAAAGCACGGACAGTCTTTGTGGTGACCGCCCGTGCAACTATTTTTTACTATGGTAAAGCCGCTATTTGGCGTTGTAGAAAACAAACTTGCCGTCGAACACATCGACAACGATATTGTCGGTGGCCTTGATTTTTTCTTCGAGTATCTCGCGCGAGAGCTCGTTGAGTATCTGCCTCTGTATCACACGTTTCACCGGTCGCGCGCCCATTGTGGGGTCGTAGCCTATACGCGCCAGCTCGTTGATGGCCTCGTCGGTGGTGGTGATAAGTATATCGTTGGCTTCCAAAGTTTTGGCCACGGCGTTCATCTGTATGCGCACCACGTCCTTTATCTGTTTCTGCGTAAGCGGGCGGAACATTATAATTTCGTCGATACGGTTGAGGAACTCGGGACGCATGCTTTTCTT
The DNA here is from genome assembly GCA_937915785.1 of uncultured Bacteroidales bacterium. Lineage (GTDB taxonomy): Bacteria > Bacteroidota > Bacteroidia > Bacteroidales > P3 > UBA1219. Next base: position 5,933 of record CALGGY010000108.1, on the reverse strand, counting down.
CAGCAGGTCCACCACCTCGTTTTTGGTTTCTTCGATGACGTACTCGGAGTTGATGTTGTCGATGTTGGCCAGTTTTTCCTGAATAATGTTGGAGCCCATGTTGGAGGTCATGATGATGATGGTGTTTTTGAAGTCGGCCACACGCCCTTTGTTGTCGGTGAGTCGTCCGTCCTCGAGCACCTGCAGCAGTATGTTGAACACGTCGGGGTGGGCTTTCTCTATCTCGTCGAAAAGCACGATGGAGTAGGGTTTGCGTCGCACCGCCTCGGTAAGCTGTCCGCTTTCGTCGTAGCCCACATATCCCGGAGGCGCTCCGATGAGTCGCGACACGGAGTGGCGTTCCTGATACTCGCTCATGTCGATACGCACCATCATGTTTTCGTCGTCGAAAAGCACTTCGGCCAGCGATTTGGCAAGTTCCGTCTTTCCCACGCCGGTGGTGCCGAGGAAAATGAAGGAGCCTATTGGGCGTTTGGCGTCGCTAAGTCCGGTGCGGTTGCGCCGTATGGCGTTGGCAATGAGCTCTATGGCCTCGTCCTGCCCCACCACGCGTTTGTGCAGCTCGGTTTCGAGGTTCAGCAGACGCTCGCGCTCGCTCTGCAGCATACGTGTTACGGGTATGCCGGTCCATTTGGCCACAATTTCGGCAATCTGCTCGCTGTCCACCTCCTCGTTTATCATGGCGGAGTCCACCTGCAACTCCTTGAGTTGCTGTTTGAGCTCTTCTACATGGCGTTCGGCGGATTTTATCTTGCCATAGCGCAGTTCGGCCACTTTGCCATAGTCGCCGGCACGTTCGGCCTGTTCGGCCTCGAACTTGTACGACTCTATGTTTTTCACCTCGGCCTGTATGTTCTCCACAACTGTTTTCTCCGACTGCCATTTGGATTTCAGGCGGTTGCGTTCTTCCGAGAGGTTGGATATTTCCACCGAAAGGTTATGGAGCTTTTCCTCGTCGTTTTCGCGGCGTATGGCCTCGCGTTCTATCTCCAGCTGGCGTATCTTACGTTCTATCTCGTCGAGTTCCTCGGGCACGGAGTCTATCTGCAGGCGCAGACGTGCGGCGGCCTCGTCGATAAGGTCGATGGCCTTGTCGGGAAGGAAACGGTCGCTGATGTAGCGATGCGAGAGTTCGGCGGCGGCAATGATGGCCTCGTCCTTGATACGCACTTTGTGGTGCACCTCGTAGCGCTCCTTCAGTCCACGCAGTATGGATATGGTGTCGGGCACGTTGGGCTCGTCGATGAGCACGCTCTGGAAACGGCGTTCCAAGGCCTTGTCCTTTTCGAAATATTTCTGATATTCCGCCAAGGTGGTGGCGCCGATGGCACGGAGCTCGCCACGGGCAAGGGCGGGTTTCAGTATGTTGGCCGCGTCCATAGCCCCTTCGCCGCCGCCGGCGCCCACAAGGGTGTGTATCTCGTCGATGAAGAGGATGATGTCGCCGTCGGCCTCGTTGATTTCGCGGATAACGCTTTTCAGACGTTCCTCGAACTCGCCTTTGTACTTGGCACCGGCTATAAGCGCGCCCATATCAAGCGAATACAACGTTTTGTTTTTCAGATTTTCGGGTACGTCGCCGCTCACTATGCGGTGTGCAAGTCCTTCGGCGATGGCCGTTTTGCCCACGCCGGGCTCGCCGATGAGGATGGGGTTGTTTTTGGTGCGTCGGCTGAGTATCTGCAGCACACGCCGGATTTCGTCGTCGCGGCCTATAACAGGGTCGAGCTTGCCGGCCTGTGCCAGCTGGTTGAGGTTTTTGGCGTATTTGTTGAGAGCGTTGAAAGTGTTTTCGGCGCTCTGCGACGTAACTTTGGAGCCTTGCCGCAGGTCGGCGATGGCTTTCATAAGGTCCTTTTCGGCAACGCCGGCGTCCTTAAGCATCTGCGAAACGTTGTCGCCCGCTTGGAGCAGACCCACAAGCAGGTGTTCGAGCGACACAAACTCGTCTTTCATGCCGGTGGCCTTTTGGCTAGCCTTGATAAGGGCGTTGTTGGCAGCCGAGGAGAGGTACATCTCGCCACCGGCCACCTTGGGGAACGAAGCCAGAAGACTGTCCACGGCCTTGCCGAGGTTTACCACGTTCACCTCCATCTTTTTCAGCAGAAAAGGCACCACGTTCTCGTCCACGGTGAGAATGCCTTTCAGCAGGTGGGCGGTTTCTATAGCCTGATGCTGACGCGAGACGGCTATCTCCTGTGCTTTTTGTACAGCCTCTTGTGCTTTGATTGTAAAATTGTTAAGATTCATAACTTTATGATTTTTCTATTTATTTGGTTAATGATTAATGCATAATTCATAATAACAAGAACCAAGCCAAAGGCGCAAAGGCGACAATTTGTCATTGCCAAAACCTACGGTAGCGACAAAAAGTCAGGGCGATTCGTGGGAGGCGGATTTCGGAATTATGTTATTCTCCTGCTCGCCCTCGGCTCAAGAGTTCTTGTAAATATTGATGATTGGATTTGTTTTCCTGCTCATTTCACTCGCGAATTACGAAGTAATCGTGAACTCCTTTTAAATAATTTCAGGCTTGTGAACAAACCTTCTTAATCTTGGAATTTTCAGTTTGCTCCGCTCACATCAACTGCTGATTATCAACTCAAACTCTGCGACCTTTCTGGGCTCATTTGTTTTTATTTATTTTATACAGGGGTTCACAGCCTTGCCTGTAGTCTGGCGCCCCTTCGGGGCTGTCTAATGGCCACTGCCCATTTTCTCCCCTCTCAGCATCTCGCGTTTGTTGGCAAAGCCTTGCAATTTGGTTATTTCCAAACCGTTGGCCTTTAAAGCGCGTTTTACGTCGCCTTTGCAGCTGTAGGTGGTGAGCAACGCCCCTCGGCACATGGCGGCGGCGATACAGGCAAAGATTTCGTCTGTCCACAGCTCCGGCTGGTACTGTGGAGCAAAAGCATCGTAATACACACAGTGAAAAGCGTTTGCTGGCAACAAAACATCTTGCACCATTCCACGGATTTTGGTGAGACGGAAGCCTGGCGATATCTTCACTTTCCTGCCCCACTCTGCCGTGTGAAGGTCGTGGAAAAGGGATTCCAAGTCAAACCCCAAGTCATTGCCATACAGTTTTTTATAAACTTCGGGGTAGTTTAGCTGGCTCCAAATCTTTTCTTCCAGCGGGTATGCCTCGATAGCGGTGTAATTTACGGCAGCGCCACATTCCACCGATTTGCAAAGGGTAAGAAAAGCGTTGAGTCCCGTGCCGAAACCCACTTCCAGCACATTTGCCTCAGTTTCCCTTTCTGCCTTGGGCACAAAGCAAGGATTTATATACACATGCAGCGCTTCACTCATGGCGCCGGCGGTGGAGTGGTAGCCCTCGCCCACAGCGGGAAAACGCAACGAGTGCGAGCCGTCGGCGGTAACGACAAGTTCGGGGGTGGCATGCAAGAAATCTTCCATAACCAAAATAACTAAAGTGTGCCGAAAATATTGCGGGGAGCCCTATTTCTGCGTTATCTCAATCTTGGTAAGACCGCCTCTTTTGCCGGCAACAAAGAGCTTCGGTTCTTCTCCGTTGTGAACCAGATTGTTGATATACAGCGGTTCGCCGATGATGAAACGTTCGCAGCGGAAAGTGTCGCCGGCCGTAATTTTGGAGTTTTCCGCCTCGATGGTCTCGAACTGCCCGGTGCCGATGCATTTCAATACTAACCGGCGCTTGGGCTCCCAATATATCTCCAGCATTTCGTTGATTGCGATATTCTCTGCAAGCAGGGCGTTGGTGATGACAAAATGCGAGCTGCGTTTCTTTTTATCGCCGCAACGTTCGGCCACATAAGTTATCCAGTCGGGATACCCCAGATAACGGGAGAGGAAATTGAGACTGTCTTCACGTACGCCTTGGTATCCTCCGACGTAGCCCCAAATCCTTTTCAGAGTAGTGGTGCTGAGACAACACCCGATACGTTCTTTCATCTGGTACATCAGCATTTCAAATTGCTTGCTGGTTTTCAGCGGGTGGTAGCATGACTTCTCCACATCGTACTTAAGTTTCTCTAAATGAGCGGCTTCGATTTTCATTGACTTGGTATTGTTTTTTGCAAAATTACAAAAAAAAAATCGTTTGTTTTTGTTCTGTTTAAGTTCTGTTTTCATTGGTGAAAATTGGTTCTGTTAAGGTTCTGTTATATAGCTGAAATATCAGGTGGTTGCAATATTTCTTATGCGACTGTTTATATGCTGTAAATTATTGTGAATAGGAGTGTTATGTGTTTGTTTTTGTGATTTCTGGCGATGTGTGGGCATGCGAAACCGATGAAGTGTCATAATTGATTTTGGATGCAAAGTTGGAAATATACCAACGCCGGATTTGTTTTTTTTTGTATTTTTGCAATATGAAAGGCGAAGATCAGGAATCGTCGGAATACCCCGAGGCATTGAATTTTAGTCGGCTTGACGATACTGCCGATTGCTCGGAAATTTTTTCGGGCGAGCATTTCCGTGTATATAAAATGAAGCGCTACGGGCATTGGTGCGCCGTGAAGGGTCTGCAACCCGATTTTGTAGCCGACACCTTTTGGATGGGAGTTCTGGAAAAGGAGCTCGACATAGGTATGGAGATGAGCCATCCGAACATTGTAAAAGTGCTCGGCCGCGAGGAAAACTCTGTGGTGGGGCAATGTATAGTGATGGATTATGTGGACGGCCGCAGCCTCGACGCTTTCCTCGGCGAGAACCCTTCGGTGGAGAAACGTAAGAAAGTGGTGATGCAGCTGCTTTCGGCCATGCGCTACTACCACTCTTTGCAGATAGTGCACCGCGACCTGAAACCTTCCAATCTGCTTATAACGCGCAACGGCGACGATTTGAAAATCATAGATTTCGGCATGGCCGACAGCGACTACCATGCCAATATCAAGGGTCCGGCTTATACAAAGGCCTATGCCGCCCCCGAGCAGATGATTGCCGGTGCCCGTATCGATTGCCGCACCGACATATACGCATTCGGAGTGCTGCTGGGCGAGATTCTCCCCAACCGCTACCGCCATGTGGCTCGCCGCTGTACACAGTCCGACCCCGGCCGCCGCTACGACAATGTGGAAGCCGTGGAGCGTGCCATAAAAAATACGGACACAGTGCGCAAAAGTCTTTGGGTGGCACTTCCATTGGCAGTTGTTATTGCCGTAGCCGCCCTGCTATGGCCCAATAACGACAATACCGCGCCCGCTTCAACGGAAACAAGTCCTCTGCAATACGACACATTGTTTATAGCACGCACAACAGATGGCGGGCAGCCGCAAGCCGAACCGACCGTTCAAAAGGATATTGCGACAGCTGTCCCGAAGGAAACGTCGAATAGTGTGGCAGAAATGCCCACCGTTGCAAAAGCACCCCCCGGTATCGACGAGGTGGTGGAGCGTTTCCAAGTCTATTGCGACAAAAAGTACAGCGAGTTTTTGAACGAGGTGTCGGCTCCACGCATGTACCACCTGAAAGCCCTTGTGCTGGCGTCGAGAAAAACGGAGCAGATGTCGTTGGCCGTATTTACCGACTTCCTGCCGATGTTGCCGGAAATGAGCCCAGAAGAAAACACGGAGGCAAGGGGACGACTTTTCCCCGAAGTGATGAAAAAAGGATATAGGATGCGAGAGTACATAGATGAATCGAAAATACCAGACGGCACCCATGAACAGGAACGCGACGACACGGAGTTGAAGCAGTTGAGTGCAGAGTGTAAAGAATTGAAGAAAAAGGTGCAGAAGCTTCAGTACGGGGAATAGTGAGCGGGTTATAGTTTATAGTTTGCGGTTTGCAGTTTGCAGTTTGCGGTTTGCAGTTTGCGGTTTGCAGTTTGTGGTTTGCAGTTTGCGGTTTGCAGTTTGCAGTTTGCGGTTTGCAGTTCGCGGTTTGCAGTTCGCGGTTTGCAGTTTGCGGTTTGCGGTTTGCAGTTTGCAGTTTGCAGTTTGCAGTTT
>CALGGY010000107.1 GCA_937915785.1 uncultured Bacteroidales bacterium | reverse complement strand
GCTGATAGATGACAACGACCCCATCTACTGGAGAAACGAGTAAAAAAACTTTCTACATTATTTATATTTGATAAAACATAACAATATGGACAAACTGATAATAACCGCCGCCATCTGTGGCGCAGAAGTAACCAAAGAACAGAACCCCGCAGTGCCTTACACAGTTGAGGAGATAGTGCGCGAAGCCAAGTCGGCACACGATGCCGGCGCCGCCATTGTGCACCTGCACGTGCGTTTCGACGACGGCACCCCCACCCAAAGCCGCGACCGTTTCCAAGAATGCACCGAAGCCATCCTCAAAGTATGCCCCGACGTGATACTGATACCCTCCACCGGCGGCGCCGTGGGAATGACCCCCGACGAACGTCTGCAGAGCACCGACACCACCCCCGTGCCCGAAATGGCCACCCTCGACTGCGGCACCTGCAACTTTGGCGACGAAATTTTCGACAACACCATGCCCACCATGCGCGCTTTCGGCAAACGCATGATGGAACGTGGCATCAAACCTGAATACGAGTGTTTCGAGATGGGACATCTGGACACCATACTCACCATGGCCCGCAAAGGTCAGGCTCCCGGAGCACCCATGCAGTTCAACTTTGTGCTGGGCGTGCCCGGATGCACCCCCGCCACCGTGCCCAACCTCTGCTGGCTGGTGAACAGCATCCCCGCCGGCTCCACATGGACAGTTACCGGCATAGGCCGCCACGCTTTCCCGATGGCAGCTGCTGCAATAGCTATGGGCGGCAACGTGCGCGTGGGATTTGAGGACAACCTCTACCTCGAACGTGGAGTGCTGGCAAAATCCAACGGCGAACTGGTTTCTAAAGTGGTGCGCATCGCCAAAGAGCTGGGCAGAGAGATAGCAACCTCCGACGAAGCTCGCCAAATTCTTGGCCTCAAAGCCAGATAGTTTCATCGAAAGAAATAACCTGCAAGGCATTTCCCTTTTTTGGGGAAATGCCCTTTTACCGTTTGTGCAATACCCATTATGAACCGACTGCTGGAAATCTACACAGCCACCAACGAAGTGAAACAGGTGGCCCAAAACCTTTCGGGCAACAACGTGCGTCTCAGGCTTAAAGGCTTGGCAGGGTCTGTGGCCGCTGTGCTCGGAGCAGCCTCGTACAAACTGCTGCCAAACCGCACCCTGCTTTTTGTTGCCGACAGCAAGGAGCGCGCCTACTACCTTTGCAACGACATCGAGGCGCTTTTTGGCGAAACAGATACCGAGCTCTCGCAGAAAACGGTACTCCTGTTCCCCTCTTCGAGCCGCAAACCCTACGATTTCGACGAGATAGAAAACAGCAACATGCTCCTCCGTTCGGAGGTGATGAAACGCCTCAACGCCAGCCAGCACCCCATTGTGGTAACCTACCCCGAAGCACTGTCGGAAAAAGTGGTGTCGCCTAAACTTCTGGAAAACAACACTATAAGTATTGCTGTGGGCGACAACCTCACCATCGACGACATGGTGGATATGCTGGACGACGGCAATTTTGTGCGTGCCGATTTTGTGGTGGAGCCCGGACAGTATGCACTACGCGGCGGCATAATAGACGTGTTCTCGTTCTCCAGCGAACATCCTTTCCGTATCGAATTCTTCGGCGAAAGCGTGGAGTCGCTTCGAACCTTCGACCCGGTGAGCCAGCTGTCGGTGCGGAAACAGAATTCCATTACCATAATCCCCGACATAGAACACAAATCTATGGGTGCCACAATCGATACCAAAGTGTCGCTGCTGCAATACCTTACGCCAAACGACACCATTTTTGTGGAAAGCATGCTGTCGGCGGTGGAAAAAATCGGGCAGGATTATGCCAAAGCAGAGCAGATTTTCGCCACACTGAAATCCACCGTGGAGCAGCTGCCACCGCAGGCACTCTACAGCGACGACAAGGATTTTCTTGCCAATCTACTGAAAAAGAATATCGTAGAGTACGGCCCCACGCAGTATTTCATCGAGGCGCGGCAGGTGGTGATAAACGCCGATGTGCAGCCGGCTTTCAACAAACAGTTCCAGATGCTGGTGGACTCGCTCGGCAACTACCGCGAACAGTCGTTCAACACTTTTGTATGTGTAGAAAACCAGCGTCAGCGCAAGCGTTTGGAGGATGTGTTTGCACAATTGGGAATGCCTCCCGAAAATGTGGAGTTCTTGGATTTCTCGCTTTCTGCAGGATTTATCGACAGCGGCCACAAAACCCTCTGTTTCACCGACCACCAGATTTTCGAGCGTTACCACAAATACAAGGTCAAGGATTTCCGCGACGCCCGCGAGAGCCTCACCATGAAAGAGCTTTTCGAGCTCAAGCCAGGCGACTACATTACACATATCGACTATGGCGTAGGACGTTTCTCGGGCTTGGAAAAAATTGACGTGAACGGCAAGATGCAGGAGGCTATCCGCTTGATTTACAAGGATAACAGCGTGCTTTACATAAGCATCCACAGCCTGCACAAAATAAGCCGCTACATTGGCAAAGAGGGCGTGGCACCCACCCTCAACCGGTTGGGGTCGCCGTCGTGGCAGGCTCTGAAACAGAAAACCAAACAGCGGGTAAAGGACATTGCCAAGGACCTGATAAAACTCTACGCACAGCGCAAGGCCTCCAAGGGCTTTGCCTTTTCGGCCGACTCGTATCTGCAAACCGAGCTGGAGGCGTCCTTTATGTACGAGGACACCCCCGACCAATACAAGGCCACTCGCGATGTGAAGCACGACATGGAATCGTCCACACCCATGGACCGACTTGTGTGCGGCGACGTGGGTTTCGGCAAAACCGAGGTGGCCATACGCGCGGCCTTCAAAGCCGTGTGCGACAGCAAGCAGGTGGCAGTGCTTGTGCCCACCACCATTCTGGCACTGCAGCACTACAACACTTTCTGCGAGCGCCTTAAAGACATGCCCTGCCGGGTGGAATATATCAACCGGTTCAAAACTGCCAAGCAGAAAACCTTGATTTACAAGGAGTTGGCCGAAGGCAAGATTGATATTCTTATCGGCACACACGCCATTACCAACAAAAGCGTGAAATTCAAGGACTTGGGACTGCTTATCATCGACGAGGAGCAGAAATTCGGCGTAAGCGTGAAAGAAAAACTGCGGCAGATGAAGGTGAATGTGGACAGCCTTACGCTCACCGCCACTCCTATACCGCGAACCCTTCAGTTCTCGCTGATGGGGGCTCGCGACCTTTCGGTGATAAATACCGCACCGCCCAACCGCCAGCCGGTGGAGACTGTGCTCGACGTGTTTTCCGAAGAGATGTTGCGCGATGCCATTCTTTACGAGCTCTCGCGCGGAGGGCAGGTGTTCTTTGTAAGCAACCGTGTGGAAAACCTTGTTAGCATGGGTGCCCTTGTGCAACGCCTTGTGCCCGACGCCCGCATTGCCATAGGCCACGGACAAATGGAAGGCGAAAAACTTGAACGTGTGCTGATGGATTTCATTGCCGGCGACATCGACGTGCTGGTGTCCACCACCATTGTGGAAAACGGTTTGGACATACCCAACGCCAACACCATTATAATAAACAACGCCCAGAATTTCGGCCTCAGCGACCTGCACCAGCTGCGCGGACGTGTGGGGCGTTCCAACAAAAAGGCCTTCTGCTACCTTATGGTACCATCGTTTGCGGCACTTACCGACGACGCCCGGCGACGCCTGCGTGCCATCGAGGAATTCTCGAACATCGGCAGCGGGTTCAACATAGCCATGCGCGACCTCGACATACGCGGGGCGGGCAACATTCTGGGCGCAGAACAGAGCGGTTTCATCTCCGAAATAGGTTACAACATGTACCACAAAATCCTCAACGAGGCTATCGAAGAGCTGAAAACCACGGAGTTTCGCGACTTGTATGCCAACGAAATTGTCCAAAATTCCGACTATGTGCCTGAATGCCAGATACAAACCGACCTCGAGGTGCTTATCCCCGACGAGTATGTGTCCAACATCCGCGAACGCGTGGCGTTGTACAAAGAGCTCAACGACCTTGTTTCCGACGATGAGCTGGAAGCTTACAAGCAACGTCTCACTGACCGTTTCGGACCGCTGCCCAAGCCCACCCGCGAGCTGGTGGAGACCATAAAACTGAGGCGTATGGCCAAGGGAATGGGGGTGGAGAAACTGATTCTGCGCAACGGCAAGATGACGTGCAATTTCGTTTCCGACCCCAAAAGCCCCTTCTATCAGTCGAAAACTTTTGGCACGGTGATAGATTTTGTGCAGCGTAATCCGCGTGCATGTTTTCTGAAAGAAAATGCCGACAAACTGACCCTTACGGTGGATCCGATAAAAACTATCTCGCAGGCAATACTCTGCATGAAAAAACTGAGTGGTATTGCTGAATAACTCGATGTGCCGAGAACTGGCACGTAGTGCAGCAACTTGCAATGTTTTTGGCGTTGTCCGGCAGTCTTTTGTTGGTTGCCCTGCTATTGCCTGTCGAAATTAAAGGTGGCTATAAGAGGGTAGTGGTCCGATATGTCGCTTTTCAGCCGTTTGTACGACAGGGCTTCGAAATGTTTGTCGAACAGGATGTAGTCGATACGGAAAGCCGGGAAATTGCCGTTGTAGGTGGTTCCGAAGCCGTTGCCTTCTTTGCAGAAAGCGTCGTTGTAGTGGCTTATCAGCCTGTTGTATGCATACGATGCGGGCGGGTCGTTGAAATCGCCGCAAAGCAGCGAGGGGTAGCGACATTGTTCTATGTCTTTTTCGAGCAGTGCCACCTCGGTTTCGTGTTTCAACAGTGTGGATTTGAATTTTCGCATGGTGCGGCGGCTGGTGCTCTCCACCTTGCCGTGGCTCATCTTGTCTATTTCGGCTTCGTCGCTGGCGTCGAGGTGGTACGAGTTGAGGTGGACGTTGTACACACGTATGGTGTCGTTGGCACACACTATGTCGGTGAAAATGTTGCGGGTGTTGGCCACAATGCCTTGGTTTATAATGCGATACTTGGAAAAAGTGGTGCATCCGTAAACGCCTTTCGAATTGTTCATATAATGATGGAAATGCTTGTATCCCAATGCGTTCATGGTGTCGATGATAGGGTAGGAGAGGTGAGTGAAAAATTCCTGAAAACAGATGATATCGGGTGCTTCGTTGCGAATTATGTTCAATGTGCCGAGCGAGGCCGAATCGCTCCATTTGAAGATGTTGACGTTGAAACTCAGTACTTTAATGTCGTCTTTCGAAAGGTTTTCCACGTTGTCGGTGCCACCTATCTGTATATAGCGGTGTATGTAGTTGAACTTCAGTAAAATAACGGCTATCGAGAGCAGACACCATTTGCTTTTGAGGCAAAGCCAGAAAATGGCGAAAAGCAGGTTTAGGAAAAACAGTATCAGGTAACAGTAGCTTGCTAGCGACACAAATATGTTTGCCGAAGGCTTTATCAGTCCTGCTGCCGACGAAACAAGCAGTGCAAGTGCCGCCAGAGCGTTGAGGGGTATTATCACTATTTTCATGAACTTTTTCATGTTCAGCGGTTGTTTGACGATTTGAACAGGAATTCCTTCTCTTCGGGTGTCAGTTTTTCGTATCCCGATTTTGAAATTTTGTCGAGTATTTCGTCTATGCGGCGGTCGTTTTCGGCACGGCGGCGGTTGTATTCCTCGTCTGTCATGGGTCGCTGGGCGCTGCCGCTGCTATGTTTTTTGCGTTCGGGACGTTTGAATTTCAGCTTTACGCCGCCGGTAACCTTGGGAAGGTAAAGCATCAGAAAACCGCACAGCTCGCCGCCAAGGTTGGCAACGTTCACTATATTTTGTGCCGAAAGGGCTCCCAAAAGGTCGATGGCAACAAAGATGTAGGCTATGTACCTGAGTTTGAACCCGCGCTGCTGACGTGGGAAGAAAAAAACTTCGTAGTCGGGCATGTATCCCACCACTGCCATGAACATTCCCAAGGCGGCAGGCGAGGCACCGCACAGCGGGTCGAACACCGGAGTTATCATGCCAAACAGGAAGGCGGACAGAGCACCGGCCAATCCGCTACAGAAAAACGTTGTGGCAAATGTGCGGCCGCCACGGTAGTGGTATATGATGCGTCCGGCCACTGTCAGCACTACTATGTTTGCAAAAACCGACCAAAAACGTTGGTGCACAAACAGATAGGTGATGGCGGTCCATGGTTTGCCCCAAAAGCTGTTGTCAGCCATCATGCATAGCCACTTGCTTACCCAGTCGGTTGCTATGTGATCCCCTTTGAGGGTGAAGTAGTTGGCAACAAAATCGGCAATCACCAGCGCCCATTCGTTCCGCGCGCGGTATTTGGCCGCGCCGTGCTCGGCGCTGTTGCTGTTGTTTTTATCATGAATGCGGCGGTAATCCATCAGCGGCTCGCACAGGATGTGCAGCCCGGCGTGCTGCAGCAGCCGCAGATAAACCTCATAATCCAGCAATTGGGCCAGCGAATCATCGTAGGGGCCGCACTGCTCCAGCGCCTCGCGGCGATATACTACGCTCGGATGGCACAGCCGGTTGCCCAGCAGCGTCAGATCGTGCAGCCATTGCAGCCGCGGCCTGTTCTGCTGCCGGAAGGTGGAAACCAGCGTTTCCTGCTTTTCGTCCCAGGGCTTGCCCGCCGCGTCCACCACCGTGACCCAGGTAAAGCAGGCGCCGTCCTCAGGGTGCGCCTCCAGCCAATCCACCTGCTTTTGCAGCTTTTCGGGATACCAGGCGTCGTCGCTGTCCAGGATGGCGATATACGCCCCGTGGCTGGCGGCGATGCCCCGGTTGGTGCTGGCGCTGATATGCAGATTGGTTTCATTGCGCAGGCAAACGACGCGCGGATCGCCGTATGTATCGATGATCGCCTGCGTATCATCGGTGGAAGCGTCGTTGACGACGATCAATTCTATGTTTTGATAGGTCTGCCCCAGGGCGCTGTCCATGGCCTGGCGCAAAAAGCGCTGCGCGTTATGCGCGGCCATGATGACGCTGACCATTGGCTGATCCATGCCGTTTCCCTCCTGTGCGGGCGTATGAATTACCGTTATTATAGCATAGCGCGCCGCCAAAATCCACCGTTTGTCGAAACCGCGCGAAAAGAATGCCGGCATCCCCGCTTGACGCGGGCAGGGGCCTATGCTATAATAGGCACCGTCAACTGAATACCTTATCAAGAGCGGCGGAGG
>CALGGY010000106.1 GCA_937915785.1 uncultured Bacteroidales bacterium | reverse complement strand
CAACATTCTCTGTCTATTCACAAAAATCTCCCAAAATTATTTTGGACACTATTGGAAAAAACAAACAGATGGTGAATGCCACTTGATTTTCAATAAATAGTTATTAACATTAAAAATTATTGTTATGGATTTTATAATTTCAGTCGTACTGGCAATAGCAGCAACTGTTGTTGCGTATATATTAATCATTCCCAATTATAGACGTGAGAAACTGAACGGATTTTTCCGTTGGATTCACGATCTTTTCAATTTCAAAGTATTGTTACTTGAACATATTTTAAAAAGCTTGTATATCCTTGCAACATTCTTTGTGATCATATATAGTTTTTGCCACCTGTTTACAGGTGCTGGCTTTATAGATTTTTTGGTTATCCTCATTGGCGGCCCAGTCGCATTGCGCATTGTTTTCGAGTTTATAATGCTTATGATAGTGTTGGTTAGAAATACTAATGATATAAACAAAAAATTAAAATAGTCTCAAATACCAAAAAGATTTGGCAAGTAGCATTTTTTGACTCATCAATCACTGTTATATCACAAGTATATATGTCTTCAAATAATAAATCTATGAGTACAAAAAATAATAAATCTATGAAATCTATGATTACAAAAAAAATTTGTTTCGTTCAATTCACTCATCCAGGATCCGAACATGGAATAGACAGGGGAAGTGCGAATTATAAAAGTTGGAATTATGGTGAGCACAAGCGTAAGTTTTTGAAAGCAACGGGATCTTTGTTTGATAAAGGGAAAATAGAGTCTGACCAAGATTTGATGTTTTGGGGTGAGTGGGAACCACAATCACAAGTTACGCGTATAACTAACCCACATTGGAGCAAAGATTATCCAAAATATATGCATGTCCCCCAGCTGGATTTGTCAGCACCTAAATTTAATACACTGGGACAGCCTCGCCAAAACACAGACCCATTCGTTTTTGCCGACAGATTTTACTACCGATGCTGCAAACAACAAAAATTTTCAAGTTTGAAAAATTTGGAAAAAGGAAGCATAATTCTTTTTGGTTCCACAATAAATGCAAACAAAACGAGTGCTTATTTTGCAGTTGACACAGTCTTCGTGGTTGGGGATTATCGTGAATATGACAGCTCTGCCTACAAAGAGCAACTTGAGGGTTTTATTTCTGCCGATTATGACGAAATAGTTGGTATTGGGCTGGACCGTAGCGATAAAAACAGCGAAAAGGCTTGCGGAGAAGTGGAGGCTTCCGTTTCTTCTTTTAGCGCAGGGGCTGGATACCGCTGCTATTCAGGAGCTACACCTAATGATAAAGTAGGAAATATGTATAGTTTTGTGCCATGCAAACGCTATGAAAACGGAACGATAGGTTTTGAACGCTTGAAAGTATCGGAGAGCGATTTTTCATCTATTAAAGCATGGAGAAACATATTAACTAATAATTTGAACGCAGCACCCAAAATAACGGAATTATCTATAGCAGACAATTTTAAAGCTTGGACTATTCTTCGTGATTTAACTAAAGCACAAGGTCTGCTAGAAGGAGTTTCTTTTAAATACTAAATTGACAAAGCAAAAGTATTTCCATATAAAGAAGCAATAGTATCATGACAGCCGAAGAATTCAATATCCTTGTGACCGTCGTCGCCAAAGAGATAGACGAAGGCAAAACCGCCAACGAGCCGGGCGTGTTACTGAAAAAAGCTCAGGCGTTGGGCATGGAGCTGGAGGAACCCGACGTGGACCTGCTCCGCAAAATGCAGTACAACCCTGTCCAACAATAATTCCCCCAGCTATGAAACGAAAACGCACACCCGAAGAAATAGAAGAATACCGCCAGCGCATGCTGCGGTGGTATGCCGAGCTGGCGCGCGAGGCCTACGGCGATGACATGCTTGTGGTGCTTAGCGAGGCCGAGCCAGGGGTTTATAAAGACAATCCAACCATTGCCCGCTACAAGGCCCAAGGCTACGAGTTCTACGACGCCAATATCTTTGGCATGGGCTCCGACCAGATGGGCGAAGTGCTGCTGTTCAGAAAGCCTGCCGAGTAAATTTTCTCTGAAAAAAGTGGCAAGCGCACCGCTTCCCGAGGGGAGGCGCGGGCGACAGGACGGGAGTGTGTCTCCACATCCCAGTCCGGAGTGTGTACCAAAGTTCCAACAACAAACCACAGATTAGAAAACGAGTAAAGAATATAAAAGACATAAAAAGATACTTGCCGCCGGCGAACAGAAAAATACCCCCGCCGAGGAAATGGAACAGTTTCCTCTCCCCCAAACTCCAAACTCCAAACTCCAAACTCCAAACTAACATCACCCCACGCTTCCTTCGAGGCAGATGTTGAGTAGTTTCTGTGCTTCCACGGCAAATTCCATGGGCAGTTTGCGCAGTACGTCTTTGGCGTAGCCGTTGACAATCAGTCCCACGGCGTTTTCCTGCGATATGCCGCGCTGCTGGCAGTAGAAAAGCTGGTCTTCGGAAATTTTCTAAGTGGTGGCTTCGTGTTCCAGTATTGCCGACTGGTTGCCCACTTTTATGCACGGCCATGTGTGTGCGCCGCAGGTGTCGCCGAGTAGCAGTGAGTCGCATTGCGAGTAGTTGCGTGCGCCGTCGGCGGTAACAACGAGTTGGGGAGTGGTATGCAAAAAATCTTCCATAACCACAATAACTAAAGTGTGCCGTAAATATTGCGGGAGCCCTATTTCTGCGTTATCTCAATCTTGGTAAGTCCACCTTTTTTGCCCACCACAAAGAGTTTCGGCTACTCGCCGTTGTGCACGAAAGTGTCCATATACAGCGGCTGGCCTATGGCGAAGGCGGCTGCGTGGAAAGTGTCGCCATCTTTCACCTTGGAATTCTCCGATTTCAGCACGCGGAACAGTCCGTAGCCGAGATGTTCGAGCTGCAGAGATCGGTTGGGGTTCCACGCTATTGTAAGACGGTCGCAGGGCGTTAGGTTGACCGCCTGCAACGATGCCGTGGCGATGTCGCACGAAGTCTGCTCGGCCTCCATGCCGCAGTAGTCGGCCACAAAAGTGTGCCAGTCGGTGTAGCCCACAAAACGGCACAGCACGCCGAGGGTGGCCTCCCTCACGGTGGGATAGCCGCTGATGTCGCCCCAAAGCCGGCGCAGGGTGTTAATACCGAGAGTTTCGTTGTTGCGGCGGCGCATTTCGTCGTAAAGGAGCTGAAAATCCTTGAAAGAATCCATCCGTAGCATCGAACGCTCTTCTACAAGGCGTTTAAGCATTTCCACTTGCGGTGAATTGGTGTCCATAAAGCAATAATTTTCGTTTTGCAAAAACACGATTTTTCTGCTGTCCTAATCATGCCTTTTTTACATATTGATGAAAACCAAGCAATTACCAACGCAATTTACATCGGTATAAATCATGTACCCTTTTGTTCTTTTAGTGCGGTTTGATATTTTATTCATGTCCTTTGGCAAAATTCAAAAACTTTTATTATCATTGCAATTATTATTCGGATAATAATTATAGTTTCAATAAAGTAATAAAATAATGTCGATCAATAATTTAGATAATCCATTTATTGTATCAAAACAGATTCCGGACGAGCTGTTTTGCGACAGAAAAGAGGAAACAGCAACTCTGATAAAGCAAATTGCCAACGGCAAAGACGTGGTTTTGGTATCTCCGCGAAGGATGGGAAAGACGGGGCTAATTCATCATCTTTTCCGCCAACCGGTGGCAAACGACGATGTTTACCGCACATTCGCCGCATACCAAGCGGGAGTCCTGACAAAAGAGGAGACCTTGGCGCGACTGAAGATAAAACAATTGTACAACCAACTGACTTTCAAAAGCGAACAATCGCTTTCATATCTAAAATTCGCAACTGCATACACTCTATGACAGAACAGGAAGAAAAACAATTCACCGCCGTTATGCAGTTGATAGTGCCGCAAGTAATCGACTGTATGATAAAAGTGTATGGTGTTGACGCCGCCGATGCCCTGAGGCAACTGTATCAGTCGCAGCTTTATGCCGACCTCGAGCGCGAAAGTAGCAAACTGTGGCACCTCAGTCCGCTTACTCTGGCCGAATTGTGGCATTCCGAAAAAAACACAGGACACATACAATACCCCGAAGAAGCATGAACGCCGCACTGGAATATCTGATTTATTGTATCGAAGAATACAAACGTGTTCACGGCACATCGGGCCGCGACACATACAACTTGTTCGAACGCACCGGTGCCAACCAATACATTATAAATCATTACGACGCTCTGCATACTGCCGGCATAGAATACGCCCTCTCCGACATCGCCGGCCTCGTTTCACACCATTGAAAGTATAACAGAATAAGTTCATAAACCCCTCCCCGCCGGAAGGGGGATTTTTTTTGCTGATACCCGAAAAAGTTGGAAAAACGGACAATATCCACAAAAAACATGTTGGAAAAACGGACAAAAATCGTATTTTTGCAGTTGAAAAAACAGACAAGACACAACGCAATTATTTATATACCAACAAATTATAATAACACACCTTCAAACCCATGAAAAAAGTTATCCTGATCATAGCAATCCTTTTCGCCACAGCCACCGCTGCCACTGCCCAGCAGAAACCCTACAACGAAACCATCGACGCCATGGAGCAGATACGCTCCGCCGTGGCCGAGGCAAAAACGAGCAACCGATATGTGATGTGCCAGGTGGGAGGCAACTGGTGCCCGTGGTGCCTGCGGTTTGCGCAGTTCGCCGCCTCCGACAGCGTTGTGGCACCGCTCATGGCCGAAAACTACGTATATATTCACGTAAACTACTCCAAAGCCAACAAAAACCTCGAAGCCATGCGCTTTTTGGGCAACCCCGGACGCTTCGGATACCCCGTTTTTGTAGTGCTCAACAGCGAAGGCACTCCCATACACATTCAAGAATCCGAATCGCTGGAAGAAGGCAAAGGCTACAGCGCCAAACGTGTGGCCAAATTCCTCACCCTCTGGTCGAAAAAAGCTGTGGAAACCGATGTCAAGTGAAGACTTTCGGACGGACATACCTTAAGATGTTCCGATTGCCATCAAAAAACAAAAATCACCAATATCAAACAATTCCCCATTGTACATTGTCCATTGTCCATTGTACATTACTCTCAACTCCCAACTCCCAACTCACTTCCCTCTCCCCTGCACTATGATGATGGCGGTGTAGAGCAATATTTTGATATCGGTGGTTATGGACATGTTTTCGAGGTATAGCAGGTCATAGCGCATACGCTCCACCATCTGGTCCACATTTTCGGCGTAGCCGTATTTCACCTGTCCCCACGACGTGATGCCGGGTTTCACCTTGTGCAGCAGCAGGTATTCGGGTGCGCGGGCCACAATCTGGTCGATGTAGTATTGACGTTCGGGACGCGGTCCCACCAGCGACATGGTACCTTTCAGCACGTTGTAGAACTGCGGTATCTCGTCGAGGCGCACCTTGCGCATAAACCGTCCGAAAGGGGTTATACGCGGGTCGTTGTCGCTCGAAAGCATGGGGCCGCCCTTTTCCGCATCGGTGTACATGGAGCGGAACTTGTGCATACGGAAAGGCTTGCCGTTCAGGCCAATACGCTCCTGCGAATAGAACACACTGCCCTTCGACGTGGCTTTCACAACGATGGACGTAACCAGATACACCGGCGAAAGCACTATCATCGCCAAGGCCGCAATTACCACATCCATAATACGCTTCACCGAGTACTGCCACTCCTTCATCAGTCGGGTGTCGATAACAATGAGCGGCGAGTGGAAAATGGACGTTATCTTCACCGAGCCGTAGATGATGTCGCGTATTTCGGGAGTTATCTTTATCAGCACTTTCTTGGCGGAAAGCACGTTGATGATGGTGGTAACCAGCGAGCGTTCGCATTTCTCCACTGCTATTATCACCTCCTCCATGGCGTTGTCGTCTATCACCCGGGCCACGTTGTCCATAGTGCCCATGCAAGGCAGGGCTTTGGCCAGGCGTGGGTCGGTGCTCTCGTTCATGGTGATGTACCCTTTGAAAAAATTCCCCGACGACATCTCCTGATTTTCAACATCTTGAAAAATCTGCCACGCTTTGTCGCCATTACCTATAAGCAGGGTATTGAATCCAATTTTTCGCGAGTGTATGCGGCGCACGGTGCGTGTGGTTATCGCCAAACGGGGCAGGTAGGTGAAGAAAAACTGCAGTCCGAAAAGCACCAGCAGCAGCAGATAGTAGTATTTGTACGAGGTTATGCGGTCGTCGAGCAGAAGCACGAAAAAAATCACCACCGAGCCTATGAGCGTGGCAAAGAGCGTCTGTTTCAGCTCGTTGAGCCGCGATTTGCGGTACACGTTGCGGTAGGTGCCCTGAATGGCGTACA
This sequence comes from uncultured Bacteroidales bacterium, assembly GCA_937915785.1. Taxonomy (GTDB): domain Bacteria; phylum Bacteroidota; class Bacteroidia; order Bacteroidales; family P3; genus UBA1219. The sequence goes on along the minus strand of CALGGY010000106.1, from coordinate 3,103 downwards.
GGGCTATCCACGCCAAGGGCAGCAGCAACAGGCCTGTCCACAAGTTGCCGTCGTGCCACATGTTGGAGAGCTCAGCGCACGGCACACCCTCCACCACCGTTTTGCGGAACACGAAAAACAGCGTCCACGCCACGGCCGAACCCAGAAAGTCGGCAACAAGGTACTTGATAATCTGCAATCGTTTGTTCATCGGCCTTTGGCAATATCTTTGTAGGCGGTTAGCTTAATGTTGTCGATATACACCTTGCCCTCGATGCCGTTGTTGTTCACGGCCTGAAAAGCCACGTGGAACGACTTGTAGTAATTGTACTGGCTCCACAGGCGGCCAAGCTGTATGTAAATTTTGTTCCATCCCTTTTCGAAATTGGGGTAGAGCGAAATGGCGTAGTATGTGTCGTAGCGGCTGTTGAGGCTGGTGCGGCTGCACAGGCCCACGCTCAGCGGCACGTTGGTCCAGTAGTCGAGCTCCAGAAACAGGGTGCTGTTGTTGTTCACCGTAAACTCCTCGTTGGAGATGAAAGTGGCGGCGCTCTGGCCGGGAGCGAGGTACACCGCCCCGCAACCGCGGTCGCTGCGCACGGTGTCGGCGGCCGAAACGCGGTGAACTATGGTGTCGGGCAACGACAGGGTGGGTATCTCCGGCTCGAAATACTCCTCCCACACCTTGCGGAAAAACTGAGTCTCGTAAGTGGTGCTAAGCGTGCCCAGACTGAGGCAGCTGTCGGCAACAAGGGTCTGGTCTTTTATGTCGATGTCGCGATAAAAGGGGTAGATGCTGCGCGTGGCGGCAATGCCGTTGAGCTTTATCACCGGCTGCAGACTTATGGTGTAGTTGCCCTGCCTGAGCACCGGCACTCGGCACGGCAGCTCGAAAACGCCCAGCCGGTGGTTCTCTTCCGAGTTGCGCACCGTAATCTGCACCGCGTCGATGTTCGACGTAAAACAGCCCGAATAGTTCGACACGGAGTTGCCCGGGTCGTTGGCCACACCAATGGCATCCACCGACACAAAAGCCGGCACTGTCTGCTCGCCCTCAAATTTGTTGCACGAAAGGCCAAGCATTAGGGCCGTAACACATATTATAAAAATGTTTTTGTTCATATTACATAATTAACGTGGCTACACCTTCTTTTAGTATTTTGTGGACGATGTTTTAATTTGGGCTATGGTAACTCCGGCCAGGGCCACAGCCATTCCCACCACCTTCAGCCAGTTGATGTCCTCCTGTCCTATGGCACAGGCAAAAATCATGGTAAACACCGGCGTGGCATTGCTGAAAACGAAAACACTGGAGGCGCCCATCCTGCGGATGCCGTAATAGAAAAACACGTAAGCCAGCGTGGAGCACCCTATGCCGAGGGCCGCCATACACGCCAACGCCTTGGGGGTGAACTCGATAGCCTGCAGATGACCAAAATCCACAAACAAGATTAGCGGCAGAAAATAAAAAATGCCTATCACATTTTGATAAACTGTGATGGTAACAGGTGGGTACTTGTCCACTATCTTACGCAGTATCAGCGAGTAAAACACCGTTACAAACACTGCCGCAAACAGCAGCAATATGCCCCGCAGCTCGCTGTCGAAACTGGCGCCGCTGCCAAATATCATAGTGGCAATGCCCAACAGCGACACCACGCCTCCAACCACGTTCATTGCCGATATGCGCTCGCGGTAGGCTATAAGCATGCCAAACGGCACAAACACGGGTATCAGACCCACTATCATGCTCGCCAGTCCGCTGGAAATGTACATAAGGCCTGTGTTCTCGCACAAAAAATAAAGAAAAGGCTCCATCAGCGCCAGCCCAAGAAAATATTTCAAATCGCCACGCTGTATGCGACGTGCCTTTTTTATCAAAAACAGTATTGGGACGAACAGCACCACCGAAAACATCAGCCTGAAAATCAGAATAATAGAAGCCGTATAGTCCGGGTCGGAGTTGAAAATTGCCTTGGTTAGCACAAACGAAATGCCCCACATGCCAACGGCGCAGGTTACAAGCAGATAGGTGAGTATTTTCCGGGCGTTCATCAAACTGTAGCTTAATTGGAAAATGAAAATAAAAAAACGGCACAACACTTTTTTTATTATACCAACAGCAGGTTTTTCCACCCTTTTTTCGTATTTTTGCAACACTTTTTAAACCCCTCCAGAGATGAAAAAAATTGGCGTACTTTCTGACACTCACTGTTTTATCCCCGAACAAGTATATACTTTTTTCAAATACTGCGACGAGCTGTGGCATGCCGGCGACATTGGCAACCTACAGGTTTACAACACTTTGCAGGATTTCAAACCCACCATCGCCGTTTTTGGCAACATGGACGGCTACGACCTGCGCTACCAAATTCCCGAAACGCAACTCTTCAACTGCGAAGGCGCAAAAGTGCTGATGACCCACATCGGCGGCTACCCCGACCACTACAACCGCAACGCGCTGCGAACCATCGAACGCGAAAAACCCAACATCTTTGTGGCCGGACACTCGCACATTCTGCGCATAATGTACGACAAAAAATACAACCTGCTGCACATCAACCCCGGTGCTGCGGGGCATCAGGGTTTCCACCTCAAAGCCACCCTCGTGCGCTTCGACATCGACGGCGGAACACCCAAAAACCTCGAATACCTCGAATTCGACAAATAAACCTCCGCCAACACTTTTTTGCCACACAAGGCAATAATCCGCACAACCACACGTTATTGTTTTTTGTACAAACGAAAAAAAATGGCCAAACGCAAGCATAACTACAAGTTCAACCCGCACACCCTCACTTTCGAAAAGGTGAGGGTCAGCATAAAAGACCGCCTCAAGATGGTCTCTTTCTCCGTGGCGTTGGGCATTGTGCTTGCCGTTATTTTCACCTTTCTGGCCTTTACACTAATAGACTCGCCCAAGGAGAAACGCCTGAAACGCGAAAACGCCCAGTACAAACGGCAGATGACCGACATCAACCGCCGTATGGACATCATCTCCGAGGAGCTTTCGGACCTCGAGAGCCGCGACAACACCATCTACCGCACCATTTTCGAAGCCGAACCAATATCGTCGGCTGTGCGCAACTCCGGCATCGGCGGCGTGGAGCGCTACAAAGACATG
>CALGGY010000105.1 GCA_937915785.1 uncultured Bacteroidales bacterium | reverse complement strand
TCCCGGCGTGGCCATGGCCGACGGACTCGTGGTGGGAGTGGGAAACCGCGACGGCAGGTTCGTCGTCCGCATCATCCTCACCAACGACCGGGACAGCACTGAGGAGGAAATTGTGCTGTACTGCAACCAGCGCGGTTCTACACCGACAAGCCATACGATTGCCTGCGCTTACGAGCGGCTGTTTTTGGGGCTTTTCCCACCTTTCCCCATTTGTTTGGGTGGGGGGAGTTGTGTTCAAAAATAACGTATTTTGCTATTTTTCAGTAAATTATCTGGATATATCAAGTACTTTATCACAGCTTTTCTGCCAACATGTTCTTTTTTTTCAACTTGCTGAATTTAGGATACTTATTTTTTGATGCGGAAACTATACGGCCTTTCCAAAAATCACATTCCCGGTTTCTATTTTTGGTTGCAAGTTATAGATTACCACCTTGCATGCGGTTCGGAAAACGGAATTTCATGATTGTTCATTTTTTTGTTTGTCAATGGATTGGAAAAGTGTTGGGAATAATTGTAAAAAAAAGCGTATATTTGCAATTTTGTACACTACAGAAAAATAACACAAGATGAAAAAGGCAACTATATTGCTTCTGTTTGTTGTAGCGGCCATGGTTTCGGCCGCGGCCCAGCCTGTTTCCATTATTGGCAAAAACAGCAAGGAAACCAAAGTTTATGAGTTCTCCACAGGGGCGCTTTCGAGCAGCTCGGCATTTCTGTATATCGATTTGAAGCAAGGCACCGACGGGCTTGCCGAAAAATACGGTTTTGTAGAGATAAAAGGTCGTTGGTACGTGCCGGCTTTTGTGAAAATAAGTCCCGATAAAATGATGTCGTTGGGCAAATACGGTATAGAGTTCAACAAAAGTCAGAAAAATTTGTTTTTACGTGCCGATATTCCGGTGGACAGCTATGTGGCGTTTGTCGATTCGCACCTTGCCGACTATGTGGATGTTGGCCATCAAGCCGAGCCGCAGATGGATTCGGCCCGTTACTACTCTCATGCCGACTGGGCACAGGCAGGCAGCAACGGCACCGGCATATCGCTGCCAAAGGGCTATTGTGGCAAGGATGTTGTTGTTGGAATTGTCGACATCGGTTTTGATTACACCCACCGCAATTTTTACGACAGTACCGAAACCAAATACCGTGTGGTAAGGGTTTGGGACCAGAACAACAGCGGAACTCCCCCTGCGGGCTACAGCTATGGCAACGAGATGACCACCCAGGCACAGATATTGGCGGCCCGCTACAGCCACAACAACCAGACCCACGGCGCACATGTGGCCGGCATTGCCGCTGGTGGCGGTACCAACAACGCATCCACCAAGGCATACAAGGGCATGGCGCCCGAAAGTGATATAGTGCTTGTGTCGGCATCGGGAAATGCAAGCCGGCTGTTCGACGGCATTACATACGTGTTGGACTATGCGCAGAGCGTGGGCAAACCGTGTGTTATAAACCTTAGCTGGGGAAGCCAGGTTGGTCCCCACGACGGTACCGACCCTGTGGACCTCAACTGTGATTATCTCATCGACAGTTTCTATACACAAGGCAGCTTTATTGTTATCTCCGCCGGAAACGACGGGGCAAAACCTCTGCACCTGAGCAAGACTTTCGCACCGTCCGACACAGTGTTGGCCTCATTTGCCGTAAACGACACCTTTGGCAACACCATCTCCACCATTGTGGATATGTGGGGCGAAACGGGGAATACTTTCGACGTTCGCCTGTCGATAGTGGATACTGCAACGGGCAATGTTATAGACAACACCCGTTTAAACATGATAAATTCAATTTCGGGCAACACCACCGTTGGCAATTGCAATGTAACCTTTTATATAGACCCCACTGCGTATAACAATGGCAAACCTAATTTTACGCTTCAGATAGCCAACACAGGTGACACCGTAAAAACCCACAAGGTGATGGTTGAGGTTATAGCCCGTCGGGGCACTGTGCATGTGTGGGGGTACAAAAACATATTCTCCAGCTGTGGCTTTGCACAATGTACGGCAGGCAATACCAGTTACACCATCAACGCTTGGGGGCAGGCCGAGAACCAGATAATGGTGGCATCGCACAATACTAAAAGATCTTGGAAAAATGCCTATAACGGCCGTTATTACCACTACACAAACTCCACTCCCGTAGGCGACCGCTCCGTTTTTTCGAGCATTGGCCCAAGCCTCGACAGCAGCAAGATAAAACCCGATATCGCCGCACCGGGCTCCGCTATTGTGTCGTCGTACAATTATGGTGCAGGATATAATGGTGCCTATGCGGTGATTACCGACACCATCCCCAATGGCGACCACTATAGTCTTTTTGGTGCTATGCAGGGAACTTCGATGGCAGCACCCGCCGCCTCGGGTATCATTGCCCTCTGGCTCGAGGCGTATCCTCAACTAACAGTAAATCAGGTAAAATACCTTCTGAACAACTTTTCGATAACCGATTCGTTCACAGGAGTGATTCCGGCAACCGGGAGCGTATACTTTGGACGCGGAAAAATTGACGCCTTTGCCGGATTGCAGGAGATTTTGCGGAAAACCGCCAAACCGACAATAACCCCATCGCAAGACACATCGATTTGTTCGGGCGATACGATAACTCTATCGGCACCAGCTGGTTATGCCCAATATGTGTGGAACACGGGCGACACAACTCAGTCCATCGCAGTTTGGCAACATGGTGGCTATAGCGTTCGTTGTATCTCCGCCGAAGGTTTCAAAACTCCTTTCTCCGACACTGTCAACCTCACCGTGCTTTCGCTGATGAACACCACCATTTCGGGCGATACATTTGTATGCAACGGACATTCGGCAACCATTTCCATAAATGGAGGCGCACGCCAACTTTGGAGTACCGGCGACACTACGGCTACAATAAATGTAAATCCTTTGGTTACAACCACATATACTGTGGTTAGCAGTGCCGACGGGTTCTGTCCTGTCGCCGACACGTTCACGGTGCTTGTGTCGCAATGTGATACAATCCGTCCTGTGATTTGTGCCGGCGGTCGGTTCGATACCAACGGATTGACATATGCCACACAAGGTGTTTATTATCAGTGCTTGAACAGTGTTTCGGGCATCTGTATGCACAATCTTGTTATCGATATTACAGTTTCCGACACCCTGCGCGACACCATCCATACGGTAATTTGTGCCGGCGGACGGTTCGACACCCTCGGCCATACCTACCGCCAGCCTGGCGTATATGTGGTGAAAAGTCGTCTGCCAGATAGCTGTTTCCACAACCTCGTTATCGACCTTACGGTGAACGACACCCTTCGTGACACCCTCCACCATGTGATGTGTGCAGGAGCTGCATTCGACACCAACGGCCATCTGGGCTGTGCCTCGGTCAGCGGCGCCGATTATCCGCCATATTACCTGCAAGGCGTTTACACCCAGTATCTGCGCGACACCACCACAGGCTGTTTCCGCAATCTGGTTATCGACCTTACGGTGACCGACACCCTGCGCGACACCATTTACCGGACCATCTGCGCCGGTGGGGTTTTCGATACCAACGGACGTCAGTATAATCGCGCTGGTTTTTACAATCAGCTCAACCGCGATGCCGTAACCGGATGTTACAGTCGTTTGTATATCGACCTTACGGTGACCGACACCCTGCGCGACACCATTTACCGGACTATCTGCGCCGGTGCAGCTTTCGATACCAACGGACGGCAGTATTATCGCACAGGTTTTTACAATCAGCTCAACCGCGACGCCGTAACCGGATGTTACAGCCGTTTGTATATCGACCTTATGGTGACCGACACTCTGCGCGACACCATTTACCGGACCATCTGCGCCGGTGCGGTTTTCGACACCAACGGACTGCAGTATAATCGCGCTGGTTTTTACAATCAGCTCAACCGCGACGCCATAACTGGATGCTACAGCCGTTTATATATAAACCTTACGGTGACCGACACCCTGCGCGACACCATCCATCCCGTAATCTGTGCCGGAGCCTCGCTCGACACCAACGGCCATCTGGGCTGTGCCTCGGTCAGTGGCGCCGATTATCCGCCATATACCACCACGGGCGTTTACACCCAGTATCTGCGCGACACCACTACAGGCTGTTTCCGCAATCTGGTTATCGACCTTACGGTGAACGACACCCTTCGCGACACCATCCACCCGGTAATCTGTGCCGGTGCGGTTTTCGATACCAATGGATGGCGGTATTATAGCGCTGGTTTTTACAATCAGCTCAACCGCGACGCCGTAACCGGATGTTACAGCCGTTTGT
>CALGGY010000104.1 GCA_937915785.1 uncultured Bacteroidales bacterium | reverse complement strand
GTAACTTTGCAGTGTCGTTTTGTCGTTTTTTGTTCAACGGGCTTCGCAAAAAAATCGGACAAAATGGCTTCTTATTCAAAAATAATGTAAAATTAGAAGTCCCCTGTAGAATTGACCGAAATAACACCCAAAGACGAGGCCCGCAGCACAAAGTTGCACCTCTGTACACTTTGCAAATAATGAAATAGTCTGGCGAAGCGGCTAAAGTAGGCTCTCCGTCTCAGCCGGGAAACAAAAATAATCAATTTTCAGAGCCTGCCAAAAACAAGTAAAAAAGATGACAAAGAAAACTTACTTAATCGGGAAATTGGTTGCTGTTGCAGCACTGTTGATGTTTGCAATCTCGTGCACCAAGAACATGTCCGACGATGGGTCCGACGCCACCAGCGGTGCCACTCCGCCATCGTCCGACGCCACCACTGGTGCCACTCAAACATCGGGCTCCATCGTCAAAGGACGCATTGGGACGGGAACCATCACCATTGATGGGCAGACCGTTACCGATGCCTACGGCCTCGATTTCAACAAGGATGGTGTCCTCGAATTCCGCATCGTCAACTATGGAACAACCCTCCAGTGGGAGCCGGCCAACGCCAGTAGCGGACCGGCCATGCGGGACGGCAGAATCGCTCTGTTGCAGAAACACGCCCCCATCGGGCCCTCTCTTGACTACGCCGCTGCTACCCCAGCCCTCCTCCCCACAACCGAATCCCTGACAGAGAAATTCTACGTGGCATTCCGCCTCACGTTCGACTCGGTTTATTATGGCTGGGCCAAGGTGAAATACAAAAACGGCAAACTGGAGTGGGACAAGTGTGCCTATTACACCGCCCCTAATGCCACCTTGACTGCAGGCGACGACGACGACTGATTTCGTTTGACAAAAAAGTGTTAAAACAGTACAATTCGGCTCCTGTCTCTCGACTGGAGCCGTTTTTATGCATAACATTAAGTGTCCCATAGCGATAAACTACCTGCTAACGCCTTATCAACTCCTGCCATGGCAGGAGTTGGTAGGGTAAAAATCAATAGTGTCCAAAACGTTTTGCAAAAAATAGGGCACGAAAATAAAAAAGGGAGTTGTGTACAACTAAAAGAAAGATATTCGTTTAGTAAATGCACAAAACACAAACTCACATGGCAAAGATAACACTTTTTGCGCAAATATTGCAATATATTCCGAAAGAATAGATAAGAAAAATCATCCGCGAGCATGATACCGGCAAGCACTCCAAGGATTGCGACACATGGACTCAACTGGTAAGCATGATATTCTGCCAGTTTGCCGACTGCGTGTCGCTGCGGGACACCGCCAACAGCATGCAGTCCGCGATGGGCAACCTGAAGCACCTTGGCGTGGACAAGCCACCGTCGAAATCGACACTGGGGTACCGGGACGAGAACCTCAGCAGCGAGGTGCTCCGGGACATCTATTACAAGGTGCCGGATCATCTGGGACAGCAGATCGTGGGCGGCAAGGCCATCCACGGGCTGAAGAGGCCCGTCAAGCTCCTCGACTCAACACTCATCTCGCTATGCATGGAACTATATGACTGGGCTTTGCACACCCGCACCAAAGGGACTGTGAAACTGCACACGCTGCTTGATTTCACGACATTCCTTCCTGAATACGTGCATATAACCAACAACATGGACGACGGCATGGACAACATACGCAACGAAATGGAACACAAACAGCTGATAGCCAAATACAAAAAAATATGGGAACAGGAGTTGTTAAAAGATGAATGATGTCTTTGTTCAAATACTATTCAATCATTCAAAAAAAAATCGTATATTTGCACAATTCACACAACACACACAAATAAAAACAACCCTATGAAATTCAGAATTTTAGCCCTACTGACATTTTTAGTGGCTGCGGCCATGGTGTCGGCTCAGGACCGCAAGCAGATGCAAACCGCCAACATGTCTCGCGCCATGGAGGCGTACGAAAACAGCGACATCGAAGAAATGCACAAATATCTGAGCTACGAGGAGCAGAACGACCCCCGAAACGGCTACGCCTACAGCTGGCACGCACTGGTGTACTACTCCAACGGCGAATACGGCAACGCCCTGAAAAGCAGCGACATGGCTCTAAAATATCTACCAAATAAAGACAAGGAATACATTTCGTTTACCTACTCCACACGCTCCGACATATACGTGGCTATGGGCGAAACCGACAACGCCTTGAAAGCTATAACACAAGCCATTAAAATAAAAAACGACCAGACAAGACTCTACCAGCAACGCGCCGAGATATATTTCGACAACAACCAGTACGACCTTGCCGACAAGGACTACCGCCAGATGCTGAAAATCGACGATAACAACTACATGGCTCTTATGGGTCTGGGCCGCAACGAAAAAGAACGCGGAAACTGCGAAAAAGCCATGGAATATTTCAACAAGGTGATACTGCTGTACGGCAAGGACTACTCGTCGGGCTACTCGTTCCGCGCCGAATGCTACCTTAAAATGGGCGCCTTCAACCTTGCCGCCGACGACGTGGTTTCGGCGCTCTCGGTGGACTACGACCGCAAAGCCTACTACCTGATGTACCAGATTGCCGACTCGTCGTACCACGACATGGCCGCCCGCCTGCGCATACAGATGAACAAATACCCCAACACAACCATCTGGACCAACTATCTCGGACACATCTCGGCAAGCACCAAACAATATACCAAAGCCCTCGAATACTACCAGAAAGCCTACCAAACCGACCCTCAGGCATACACGGCCAGCTATGTGGCAAACACCTACAACGAATTGGGACAATACCACCTCGCCCTGCACTACGTCAACAAAGCCATTGCCGAAGACACCGCCGAAGCCTCGTACCGCAACACGCGCATAACAACCAACTACAACCTCGACAACAAAACAGAACTTTTCAACGACCTCGACTTCAGCATATCGCAATACCCCAACTACTATTACGGCTACAACCACCGCGGCTGGTACAAAGCCCTTTACGGCGACCTCGACGGCGCCGCCGAGGACTACACCTCATCTATAGTGCTCAACGAGAACGCCGACACATACCTGCACCGCGGACGCATACAGCGCGCACAAGGTCAGAACGCATCCGCCCGCCGCGACCTGCAAAAAAGCATCCAACTCGACACCGCCGGAGGCGATCGGCCCTCCACCACCTCGATGTACGCATACTACCACCTCGGCAACCGCGCCATGGCTCAAAAGATATTCGACAGCCTGATGAACGCCGACGCCATAACCCTTTACGACGCCGCCTGCATACAGTCGCTTATGGGCAACACCGCACAAGCCATCAGCTACCTGCGTAAGGATTTCGAACAAGGCGAATACCAGTTCAACCACATACGCCGCGACTCCGACCTCGACAACATCCGCAATGAACAGGAATTCAAAGACTTGGTGGCCAGCTACGAACGCCAATGGCGCGCCAGCTTGGAAACACCCGCCGACGCCACATCCACAGGCAACCAGCGCATTGTGGAAGTGCCTTTCGAACGCACCGGAGGCGTTACCAGCGTAAAATGCACCATCAACGGACTGCCGCTGCATTTCATATTCGACACAGGCGCCGCCGACGTGTCGCTCTCCTCGGTGGAAGCCGCCTTTATGTTCAAAAACGGATACCTCTCCGCCAAAGACGTGGTGGGCCGTCGCAACTACCTAACCGCCAGCGGCGACGTGGTGGAAGGCACCGTGATAACTCTGCGCGAGATAAACTTCGGCGGACTGACCCTCACCAACGTCCGCGCCAGCGTTACCAAAGGCCAGAGCGCGCCGCTGCTCCTCGGACAGACAGTGCTCAGCCGACTGGGAAAAATTGAGATAGACAACACCCGCAACGTGCTGAAAATAACACATCAAGAATAAAAACAAAATCTCAAAAAAAGCGGACCGCAACCACAATAGCGGCCCGCTTTTTTGTTGTTGCTCCCCTCACCCACCCTTGCCAATTCTTAAACCACGCCGAAAGACAATGTCCCGCAATTCTCCGCAACTCTTAAAAAACAGCAAATCATTTGCATAATACGCAAATATTTCGTACCTTTGCAAAAACCAATTGTAAACAAACAAAATATATTGATATGATAGCCAAAGAATTACTCAATCCGCGCAGCATAGCTGTCGTTGGAGCTTCCGCCGACATACACAAACCTGGCGGCCACGTGCTTTTGAACCTCAAAAACAGCAATTTCAAAGGCGCCATATATGCAGTAAACCCCAAAGAGAACGAAGTGCAGGGCATAAAATGCACCCACAAAGTGGAAGACCTGCCGCAGGTGGACTGTGCCATACTGGCCATCGCCGCCAAATACTGTCCCGCCACCGTTGATGTGCTTGCCAAAGAAAAAGGCTGCAAAGGTTTCATCATACTCTCGGCCGGCTTTGCCGAAGAAAACGCCGAAGGCGCCGCCTTTGAGCGCCACATCGCCGACACCATCAACAGCGTCGGCGGCAGCCTGATAGGTCCCAACTGCACGGGATTCCTGAACACCAACTACTGCGGCGCTTTCGACGCACCCATCCCCCCGCTGGACCCCCACGGTGTGGATTTCATAACCGGTTCAGGCGCCACGGCAGTGTTCATCAAAGAATACGGCATCACCAACGGCCTGAAATTCAACAGCGTATGGGCCGTGGGCAACTGTGCGCAGACTGGCATCGAAGATGTGCTTGAGCACCTCGACACCACCTTCGACCCCGAAAAGAGCTCTCGCGTTATAATGCTTTATATGGAGAAAATCTCCAACCCGCAAAAACTCCTCAAACACTCGCGTTCACTTATCAACAAGGGTTGCCGCATTGCCGCCATCAAATCGGGCGGTAGCGCCGCCGGCAGCCGCGCCGCCAGCTCGCACACAGGGGCTTTGGCCACCAACGACGCCGCTGTGGACGCACTCTTCCAGAAAGCAGGCATAGTGCGTTGCCAGAACCGTGAGGAACTGACAACAGTCTGCGCCATTTTCATGCACCCAGAGGTGAAAGGCAAAAACATGGCCGTTATCACCCACGCTGGCGGCCCCGCAGTGATGCTCACCGACGTTCTCTCGAACAACGGCATGGACGTGCCCCATATCGAAGGACCCAAAGCCGACGAGCTGCTGAAAAAACTATTCCCCGGCTCATCGGTAGGCAACCCCATCGATTTCCTCGCCACAGGCACCGCCGAACAACTCGGCTACATCATCGACGCCTGCGAGAACGATTTCGACAACATCGACTGCATGTGCGTAATTTTCGGCAGCCCGGGACTGTTCCAGAACTGGGAGGTGTACAAACTCCTCGACGAAAAGATGAAGACCTGCAAAAAGCCAATCTTCCCCATCATACCCTCCATCATCAACGTACGTGAGGAGCTGGACGATTTCATCAAAAACAAAAACCGCATCAACTTCCCCGAAGAGTGCGTTTTCGGCAACGCCCTGTGCAAGGTGTACAACAGCTCCAAGCCCCAGCCCGAGCATGTGGAGCTGCCCGCCGTCGACGTGGCCCGCATACGCCGCACCATAGACCGCTGCCAGAGCGGATACCTCGAAATTGCCGACTACAACGAGCTTTTGGACGCCGCCGGCATTTCGCGCAAAAAATCCGTTGAGGTGGACAAAAAAGACGACGCCCTAGCTTTCGCCAAAGAGGTGGGCTGCGGCAAGGACACCCCACTGGTGATGAAAGTGGTTGGCCCCCTGCACAAAAGCGACGTGGGTGGCGTAACCCTCGGCGTGAAAGACTTGGACACCGTGGGCCGCGAGTTCGACCGGCTGATGGCCATCAAGGACACCTACGCCGTGGAGATGTACCCCATGCTCGACGGAACCGACGTGTATATCGGCGCCATCAAGGACGAGAAATTCGGACACCAGATTTTCTTCGGCCTTGGCGGAATTTTCATCGAAGTGCTTAAAGACGTGCAGTCGGCACTGGCACCCATCACAGCCGACGAGGCCAAGGTGATGCTCACCAAGCTGCGCGGATACAAGATACTGCAAGGCGTGCGCGGACAGGAAGCCGTGAACATCGACCTCTACGCCGACCAGATAGCACGCGTGAGCGCACTGGTGCAGGCAGCACCCGAAATTGTGGAGATGGACCTCAACCCACTGCTGGGCAATCCGCGCTATGTAACCGCCGTGGACGCCCGTATCAGAATCGAGAAGTAAAAGATTTCGTATCTCCTTCAAGAAAAGAGGATGACGCACGTTGTCCTCTTTTTTTTTGCGGCCACATCGCCGGAAATGTCGTCTTTGCCGTTGGCGTTCTTCACTGCCGACAGCAGACGGGCTATGTCGTTGCGGCTGTTGGTGTCGATATGTCCGCCACGGATAAGTATCCTTGCAAGGTCGGCAACACGTTTCACCGTGGTGCGGTCGAACTCGCGCTGCAGGCTCATGGCCTTGCGCAGGCTTGCAAGGTTGCGGCCCAGCGCCTGCGTTGCGTCGTGTCTGCGTTGCGCGCTGTCCTTGTTCTCTTCGGCCAGCCGCATTGCCGTTGCCGTTATTTTCTCCTGCAAGTTAAGGGTGCTGTCTTTCCAGATGTCGGCGTTGGGGTCGCTGTAAACCGCATCGTCGGCGTCATCTTCCCCGTCGCGGAAACGGATGTCATCGTGCTCGCTGAACTCTCCGTTGTTGTCTGTGGCGGACTTGATTTGGTTGGGGGAGTATGCCACCCATTCTTCGTTTAGGTCGCCGTTGTAAAATACCCCGTCATAGCCGTCCTGCTTGCGGTCTTCGGTAAAAGCCATGCTTTCGGCAGAGCTGTCTTTTTCAGCCAAGTCGCTGAACTCCTCGTAGGTGGCATAATACGGATTGCGTATGTTGAGGAAGACGTCCATGACATTGCCATGGACAAAATTGCCGTTTTCGTCCACTTTAACGGAATATTGGGCGGCATAGTCGGGGTTGTTGCCGTAAAAATAGAAACCAGTGCCAAGCCAACCTGCATCGTTGTGAGAGCCCACCATCTGTTCGTCGAAAGCGGTGAAATTGTTTGGTGTTCCGTGCTTCACGGGTTTCGGCTCTTTTGTCTCCGGGTCAAGCACTTGCGTGTGGTCGTCCAAAATTTTTATTCCGCTTCCGTTCGACTTCTCAACATTTTTTAGTAAATTTGCACCCGAAATGGAATTGTTAGAATTGGTGGGGCTGTTTACACCTTTGGTGTCGCCTATTTCCTGCCGAGCAGGACGCTCTTCTATCAGTTCCATTTCTTGTACCTCAAACGAATACTGACGATTTGACAACTCTCCACTGTTCAACCTGACTTTCTTTACGGTTGTTTTTATGCGATAGATGTTTCCGTCAATCGTTACTGCTCCGTAATAAAGTTGTATCTCCGGCACATTAGGTTGTCCGTTTTTATCTTTGTGCGTTTCACCTAATATACTATTCTCCAATATTTCATCTAACTTGCCTAATGCTCGCAAGTGGTCTGCGCGGCTTACTGCCGACTTGTCAACCGCTTTATTGCTGATAGATTTGTTGATACCCGTAGAAGACAGGTGTATTTCATTGCCTGTGTCTTTGTTGACATAAGAGTTCCACTTACCGCCTTTTTGGAAATGCTCTTTTGCATATTCCATAAAGGCAGTATTGTTAGCAAAACTCAATTCAGACACATCGGATATGTTTACTACCTTGCTTGCCAAGTCCCAAATGCCTGCCCAGCGTTTGAAGCCCTGTGTCCTCACTTGCAGCCATTGACGCTCGTTGAGTTTTGTATCTGTCTTGCCGTCAGGGGCTTTCATGTATGTGCCTGTGGCTTTGGCCTGTTCGGCAATGCGTTCCATCTCGGCCACATGTCGCGGCTTTATGCCTCGCGTAACCTCGGGTGGCAGGGTGCTTCGGACGGCACGTTCCGTTTGTCCGCTGTAAACCGCATCGTCCAGTCCCAGCTCGTTGCGTTTGGCAATGTCGGCGGCCTGCTGCACGTAGTCCATCTTCCCCTGCTCCATGCGGTTTTTGCTGCGCCAAAGCATGTAGCGCAACTCGTTGTCGCCAATCTCAAACCCTTGCGGCAGTTTCAGTGTGCCAAGAAAACGGTCTATTATCCGGCGGACAGCGTCCTTTATACGTTGCCAAACGGTGCGCTCGCCCTCGCTGAACTCGTCGAAAGGCTTTTCGGCCAGCCGTGCCATGTACTCGTCCACCTGCTCCCGGCGGTGCTGCTCGTAGCCGCGTTTTCTGCCGCTCTCGCCCAAATCGCCGGTGAAAGCGTGGGTTGTCCTGCGGTCTATCTCCGCTTTTATCTCCGGGCTCAGGTGGCTGTACACTTGGTCAAGGAAAGTGTCGTAGCTCGCTTCGCCCACCAGCTCGCGCAGGCCGCGGTGCGCTATTGTCTCGTGCGCAATGGTGGCGGCCACGTCGGCGGTGGAGCGGTTGTTTGGCAGTACTATTACCACCTCTCCGGTGTGGGTGTCGTACCAGCCTTTTGCGCCGCGGCGGCGGACTTGTATGGCGGCGTTGGGGTGGGTTATGGCGCCGATGTCGTCTATTATCGTTACGGGCGTGTGGAGCTTTCTGGAGAGCTGCCGGGCAAGGGCGCGCTTCTCGGCGGCGGTGGAGACGGGTTTTGCCCCCTCTGTTTCGGAGTGGGTGCGGTGGCGAACATCGTTATTTTCAGCAGGTTGCAAGGCTTTCCGGCTCTCATCTAAAATATTTTTGCCTTTGTCGTAGGATTTCTCAACATTTTTTTAGTAACTTTGCAGCTGGAATTGAGTTGCTAAGTGCATTGCTCGTTGGAGAGCCACTTATTAGCAGCTCAATTTTTGTTACCTTATAATCGTGAGGCTTGTTACCAGCAGTACCGTGCTCGTGCATTGTGGTTTTAACACGATATGTATTACCGTCTATTTCAACTGCTCCATACATACGATGAACAATCAAATTGACATCATCAACTCCGTTTTCAGAGCCACGTGAACCATTAACTTTTGCGTAATCGGGATGTTGTTCAACATCAATACTACTATCAATCACCTTGGGCAATTGTTTGAGAACGGCCAGATGGATTCCGAGGTTGTCGCTTCCTGTTGTTGATGATGCAGAGAGGAATTTATCAACTGCATCTTCAACAATCTTATATGAAAACGATGTCGCATTACTGATATTTGCGTTGTGCTCGCCCACAATATTTTCTTTTGCCCAATCCCTTGCTTTTTCTATTGCTTGTTTCCTGGTGCCTGTAAAATCGTGTTTTGGCACTTGTACCACCTGCACATCGGTCTCGTTGAGGTTTGGTGCCACAATGCCCCTTTCCTCAACGGCTCTGCGCTGACGCTCGGCAAAACTTTCGCCATAGCTGTTGCCGCCATCGGGTGTGCGCATGAAACGTACGTCATTTTTTTTGCTGTTAAAACGTTTTGAAAGGGGTATAACCCTACCTCTGTCATCATAGGTGATGGTATCAGCAAGTTTTCTGTTGTTTTTAACATCCTTATAAACATACTTCTGTCCATCATCATACCCCATCTCAGCAATGGAATTAGCATCCCAATACAAATCTTTGAGAGGAACTCTCTGCGATATGATTCTGTATTTACCATTCAGGTTCGATTTGCCATGCTCAACAGCATATTGCCTTGATATGGTTACCCAGTCCCCATTTCTTATTGAGCCTTCTTTTGAGCTATCTACTACAGGTACAGCACGATATATCGTAACATACACATTCCTTCCATCTCCCGCTTTATCGTACCCAGCTTGCCGGTCAAGCAATCTTTTCAGATTATATGCACATTCTTTTTCTATATCAGAGCTGGCGTAATACTCTGGGTGCGTGAAGAAATCGTCTGGCACGAGCCCTGATTGTGATAAATCAGCCAGACTTACATCAAGTTCTCTATTCGGTGCGCGATGGCTCATACGCCAACTATCATCTGCCGAATAACCCGACAAACGTGCCGCTTCCTCAACAAGCCTTGCGGCAGTATCCATATCTCCTACCTCCACAGCCCTCTTATACGGCACATCAAGTGCTTGCAGCTTTGACTGCCTCTCAGCTTCCGCTCTCAACATTGCCTGTTTCGCCTGCTCCTTGGCTCTTAAGTCATATTGCAGAAGGTAATTCATCACACCTTCTGCCTCTTTCACTATCACATTATTATTGTCATGCCAAATATTATACCATTGTTTGTACTCACGCGCAGCATTTCTGAGAGCCTTCTTAAAATCGCCTTTCGTCTCATCCAAATAATCCCATGCTTTTCTTCTCGGGTCAGAATAATCGTATTGCTCACCCCCGGCTTCATAGAACTCTTCAGGCGTTGCATATTCGTCATGCTTTTCTTTTTCCTCCAGCTCCTTGTATCTTCGCAACTCATCAGAATTGTTGTACTCGTCCTTTTGCTGTCCGCTCCCGGCTCTGCCCTCGCTCCCCGGGTCGCGTTTGTTCAGCAGGTCGGCCAGCATCATGTCGGCAAAGTCCTCGCCGGTGAGCTTGGAGATACGTCTGTCGCTCATCCGGTTGGCGAACATATCCCTCGCCATGTTCCAGAACTTGCCCAAAAGCTCCCTTATGCGGTGGAACACGGTGGCTATGCGGGCTTTGTCCACGTGGTCTTTGGCCTTGCCCATCTCGGCCTCCATCTCGGCGCGCAGACGCTCCGCGCCACGCTTGCCGCCGTAGTGGGTGAATATCTCCTCGGCAATTTCGTCCTCGGTGGCGAGCTCGGGGTATTTGCGGCGCACGTAGTCGGCAACGTCTTTCTCTTTGAACATCTCGCGCTTGAGCTGCTCCCACGCCTTGGGGTTGGCTTTGCGCAAGGCCTGTGCCCACAGGTGCCCGAACTCGTGTACGGGTGTCTCCGCGGTAGCTTTACGCGGGTCTATGTATATCTTGCCGTCCATCGTAAAGCCGTAAGCCTCGCCATCCTCCGTGCGGAAAAACATCGGCTGCCCCCGCATCACGCTCTCGCGCATCTCGGGGGTAACATCCACGCCGTGCATCACCCTGTCCGATTCGTTGGGCAAATCCAATTCCACGTCTTGTGTCTTCACGCCCCACTTCTTGCCATACTTGTCCATGAACCGCGGCAACATCTGGTCGTAGAAGCCATTCATGCCCTCGCCGCCGATACGCAGGCCGTCGCCTTCAATGACAGCATCAGGTTCCGCATTTCGTATTCTTCCACCAAGGTCTTTGCCAAACACTTCTTCCACGCTCTTGCCGTTTGCGGCTGACCATTCACCGACACCATCCTCGATAATGCCGTCCCTGTTCATCTCTATCACGTCACGGCCACCTTGCGGTTTCGTGATGACAATCTCGCGCTTGCCAAGCGCATCGTTATAGACTTTGCCAACCTTGATAGCCTTTATTTTTGTCCCTATGTCATATCTCTCCGCCTGCTGCTCGCCTTTCGTCCAAGCCACCTTGTCGTAGCCGTTCTCGGCGGCATAGCGTAGCATACGCTTCATGCACACCTCGTGCCAATTCTTCTCAAAGGGTGCGTCGGGAATGCCAGCAACTTGGAGAGTCCGTTTCTTAAACTCCGCAATCTCCTCTTCTGTCGCTCCCAAATCCTTTAAGCGTTGAGCGTTGTATGGGCGACTTCCGTATTTCTCTTCCATCGCATTCACAAAACGCTCTTTTTCCGCTAACGCTGTATTCAATTCTTTCGTTCTGTACCCTTTCTCTCTTCCCTCTTGATGTCGATTGCTCTGTATCTCGTCAATGACAAGCACACGTTTTCCGTCCTTGTCGGTCGTCTCGCCAAAGCGCACCCAAGCAACCGCCCTGCCGTTACCAGCGTCGCCGAAGTGAATCTCATCATTCTCGCCCCAACTCTCGATGTTTGGCACTACAAGGGCTATCTCACGCTTGTTGTCGAGACCTTTGGTGGTGTAGTTGAGACGAGTGGAGTTGATAGGAGACTTTCCTTTTTCTTCTTTGCCATAATAACTCAACGCAAATTCATAAAAATCTCTATCACTTCCACCTCTAACAACCGTAAACATATCTCCTGATATGTGATAATCAATAAAGTATTCTACATCGTCTCCGTATTCATTCTTCAAGTCGTCCATTGCACTTTCATAAGCCTTTTGCATAGACGCTTCTTCGTTGTCGATGTCATAATAGTTGTTTCTTGCCTCAACCATGACATCATAGGCTCTATTGTATAGTTCATCACGAAGATTAGAAACATCTTCGTCTGACATTGCAATCTCTTCATAATTCACCTCCTCAATCTGTATCTTGTTTTGGTTGATGTAGTCGAGTACCTGTTGCTTGGTGAGTGAGCGTTCTTTGCTCTCTTTGAGCCAATCCGACAAGCCTATCCATTTGTCCTCGCCGGCTTTCAGACCGCCGTTTTTCTCAATCATCTTGAGCCATTGTTCGGGGGTGGCCTTCTCCTGCCTGATGCCCTCAACGGCACGTGCCGCGTTGCTCACGAAGATTTCTTGGTTGCGGTTGGCAATGGAGAAGCGGATGTCGTCGTTCCTTTCGCTAAAGTCCCCGTTGTTGTCCGTCGCGGACTTGATTTGGTTGGGGGTGAAAGCGCAATATGATATTTGGCTTGGTTCACCTTTCTCGTTCAACTCTTCGGCAAACACCACCCCGTCATATCCTTGCGATTGCAGTTTTTTCGCCATGCCATCAATGTCCATGATTTCCCAAAGGTTGGTTTGTTCGTCCATGCCGAGCATATACTCGTAGCCGGTCACACGCTCGTAGTCTCTGGCAAAGTTATCGTTGAACGCAAGGTCAAGCGGCTGTCTGATATTCAGGAAACACGATACAA
>CALGGY010000103.1 GCA_937915785.1 uncultured Bacteroidales bacterium | reverse complement strand
CTCGCGACCCCATGCGTGACAGGCATGTATTCTAACCAAACTGAACTACCGGACCGTGTCTTTTTAAAAGAACTTTCTCTCAAATTGAGGTTGCAAAGATACGCACTTTTTTCGGTTTTACAAAATTTTTTTGTCGTTTTAAACGCATTTTTTTATAACAACCTGTAAATCAAAGCTGAAAAAATGATAAAACCCTGTTTTTCTTCTTCGCAACGGGCAAAAAAAACTGTTCTTTGATACCGTTTTTTTTCAATTTTTGGGGCTGTGATACTTCTCCAAACCGTATATCGGAGCTTGCAGCACCGAGCCTATGTAGTAGCCATAGCTCATTGCCATTTCCAATATGTCGGGTCCAAACAGAAAAGCAACCGACCCTACAAGGTGTATCTGCCGCAGAGGGGTGCGGTATTTCAGTATCTGGTTTTGGAAGAAGTCGTCGAAACAGCTGTCGGTAATGCTGCGCACAAAAGGCTCGTGACGGTGGTTCAACACAAAAGGCATCAGCGAGGCGAAAAATTTGTTTGGACACGGCTGCCGGTATATGGTGTCCATAATGCCACCTCGCGAAACGTGGCACTCCTCCTCGAACTTCTGTTGCAGATCTTTAGGCAGAAATTCTGTAAGGTATTGTTTTACAAGTTGTTTGCCTATGTATGTGCCGGAGCCCTCGTCGCCGAGCATATAGCCTGCCGAGGGTATGTTTTGCGAAATTCTGCAATTTTGGTAAACGCACGAGTTGGAGCCTGTCCCCAATATCCCCACAAGGCCGTCGGAGGTGCCGCACACTGCCCTGCAGGCTCCCAAAAGGTCGGTGTGCACTTCGGTTTTGGCGTTGGGGAAATGTTTTTGCAGCAGGTGCGATATTTTTTCTCTGTTTTCGTCCGACGAGCATCCGGCTCCGTAGAAAAAAATCTGCCGCACAGTGTCGGCGTTGCCGCTGTTTTCGGCCACGTTGCCAATCTCGCTGTCGAGCAGGGTAGGGTCGGTTATGTAGTTGGGATTTAGTCCCATCGACGAAAGGTGGGTGCAGGTGCCGTTTTCGGCAATGGCGGCCCAGTCGGTTTTGGTGGCGCCGCTGTCGGCTACAAGTATCATATTATTCCTATTATTTCGTTAATGTCCTTGATATTGTGGCGGTCGAGGTAGTCCTGTAGTCCGTCAATCACTTTTATGGTAACGGTGGGGTCCAGAAAATTGGCGGTGCCTATCTGCACTGCCGTGGCGCCTGCCATCAGGAATTCCAGGGCGTCGGCGGCTGTGGTTATCCCGCCAAGGCCTATCACCGGAATTTTCACCGCTTTGGCCACCTGCCACACCATACGCACTGCCACAGGTTTCACTGCCGGTCCCGACAGTCCGCCGGTAATGGTGGAGAGCGCCGGACGGCGGCGTTCCACATCCACGGCCATGCCCAGCATGGTGTTTATCAGCGACACCGAGTCGGCCCCCGCCTCCTCCACGGCCCGTGCTATGTCGGCAATGCTGGTAACGTTGGGGGTCAGTTTCACTATCAGCGTTTTGTGGTACACCTTGCGCACCTCGGCCACCACCTGCGCCGCCATTTTGGGGTCGGTGCCAAAGCCCATGCCGCCTTTCTTCACGTTGGGACACGATATGTTTAGCTCTATGGCCGGAATTTTGTCCAAAGCGTCGATTTTGGAGGCCGTTTCGCAATATTCCTCAATGCTGGAGCCCGACACGTTGACAATAACGTTGGTGTCCAGATCGGCAATGCGGTGGTAGGTCTGCGAGCAGAATTTGTCCACTCCGCCGTTTTGCAGTCCCACGGCGTTGAGCATCCCCGACGGTGTTTCGGCCATGCGGGGGTAGGGGTTGCCCTCGCGCGCACTGCCGGTGGTGCCTTTCACTATTATCCCGCCCAAGCGGTTGAGGTCGATAAAATCAGCGAACTCCTCGCCATATCCGAAAGTGCCCGAGGCCGTAAGCACGGGGTTCTTCAGGCACAGGTCGTGTATCTTTACTTCTAACATCAGAAAAACATTTTTGTTTCTCCTAATAACTGACGCAAAGTGTTTTTATTGTATGGCTAAACACCCTTTGGTAAGTTACAATAAGAAACGCAACTTTTTCATATCATGATTTTTTCGTAACTTTGCAAAATCAATTTTAATGAATAATCAAAGTGTTGCATTTATAACTTGAATGTGGATAATATAGCAAGCCTCGTTATTCTTTTAAAGTAAAGCAGCGGTACTTATACGAAAGTCTGTAATTGTTTTTCATTTTTTCCGACAAAAAAGAACGATCGATTAACATGAGAGCAAGTGGCGATTCTTTTGCAAAAGAGTCAATTTCTCGTTTAACCATTCGTTCGGGCAAACCTATTCTTTTGCCGAACTCCTCAAAGTCTTTTCTGCCAACGGTGTGGGTGTCGGTAAATGTCATGCCTTCTTTGAATAGACCTTTCTCCAATGCAAAAATACGCGGCTCGTACAGGTGCAGGCTTGTGTTGAGGAGGTCGTATGCGGGTGCAAGTCTGTAGTCGCTGTTTCCGCGGTCAATCAGCGAAAAATTCTTTAGGTGTGCATCGTCGTTCAAAGTTATGTAATTGAAAACAACCACTCGGAAAAACCGCAGAACGTCGATTTGTGATGCACGGACATATTTTCGTATTATGTCGGCACAGTCCTCGTAGCTCAGCACACTGTACTTGTAATCGCTGCCGCCGTTTGTTTTTGTAAGCCCTGCAAGCGATGCAAAATCTTCTTGCGGGTATTTGGTGCCGTCGGGAGCCATGTCGAAACGCTTGGTGATATAGGCCGCCTCACCGTCGCGAAAGAAACAAATTGCGTTTGCCGCAGTTTCTATTCCGTATGCTTGCGATGCCATTTGCATAGTTAGATGCTCGTTGGCAGGACAATATTTGCGATCGAGCAACGCATAGGAAACAGGTGCAGGTTTCAGTATAAATTGACCTCGTTCGCCTTCCTCCGGTTTCGTCAAAATATCGTTTTTTAATACAAGAGCACCCTTTGGTTGAACGCCAGAAAGGGATATGCGCCCAATATGTGCTGCATAGTCGGCAGAATCGGCATCGTTGTTGTTTGGACTGTCGAAGGCCATGACGTGCGACACAGGCTTCCCGTCGAACAGTTTTCTGCGGGCTTCGGGTGAGTAAGTGTCGAAACCTTCTTTTAATGTGGAGGGGCAGAAATTCAATTTTTCCATCACGATATAGGTTGAATGGTTACGGCTCCGATGGTGTCCGTCTGTGCCGTTGCCAACAGTATCCCGAAATCGTCGTCCTCGTCGATGTGCAACAGCTGCGACTGCAATTTGCGGTTGCTACCTTCGGATAGCATATTGAAAAAAAACGGGAACAAGTGTTCGGATTTATAAATCTTGTCCCTTACCGGCATGGCAAGGCAAACGGGTTTCCCCGAATACCCATCCATGTAGGAAAAAGTGAAAGACCCACTGTTTTCTTCACTTAATATACCGGCTTCCACTCCATTTACAAAAACCTTACATTGTCTCATACTCCATCACTTTTGGTTTTATTTCGATTTCAAGTCCGACAGTGTCGAGCAATCCCATCAAAGTGGAAATTTGTGGGTTGCCTTCGCCTCTTTCAATGGCCACAAGTGTATTTACAGCCACTCCAGAAAGCTCGGAAACGGTGCGTTGGTTTACACCGAGCACACCACGTCGTTCCTTTATAGTCTTTCCTATTTCAGTTAAATTCATAATACCAATATATTGTGATTTTTGTGCAAAGTTACGATTTTTTTTGAAACTGACAAAAAAAATCGCATTATATTGCGATTGGTAAGTTCCAATAAGAAACGCAACTTTTTTATATCGTGATTTTTTTGTATTTTGCAAAACGAATCATATAAGATATATCCGAAAAATATTAGTAAGAAATATAACGACATAAAAGCATTACATATATAAGAAAAGCGCTTTTTGCTTAATATGTGCGGCTCGAATTCTGGACAAATTCAGCACTGATACTGGCAATAAAAGCAGAAACGCTCATGGTTTTACCGTGAGCTTTCTTGTTCAGTATTCAGGCAAGTCCAGAAGCCCGAGCCCGACAAATAGCTTGCGGTTTTTTTTGTTTGCTTAAGTTTGATTGATATTATGGCTGAACCAATAAACATAGGCAAAGCAATACATGATGAGCTGCTGCGTCAGGAACGTACTGTTGCATGGCTTGCCCGTAAGCTTGGAACCAACAGGATGGCCTGTTACCGCATTTTTGACTCGTACAGTATCGACACACTCTTGTTGGAGCGTATTTCCATAATTCTCAATTTTGATTTTTTCATTCTCTATTCCAACAGATTAAACAATAAAAACGATATGTGGCAAATGTGTTACACTTAAGTAACATTGTTGTTGCTGTTTAAATTGTTGTTAATCAATGGATTGTTGTGTTTTTGCATGGTCATTGAAATGGTTTTGTTTATACGGGAATACTCATTTTCAGGTAATTGTGTCCAAAATGAGAGTCTCTTTCTCCCTTATTTGAGATAAAAAATGTCTTACGAGCCTGAGACATTGCTTTTACAGTTGTGCCCGACACGGATTTAGGGATTAAAAAATGAGAAAAATAGTACTTTTTGCGTGGCATTTTTTATAATGCTTTTGTCTGCGGCGAATGCCAGCGCACAGCAGCGCACAAAAATTGGAGAAGGAATTTATCTGACCACCTATGGCAATGTTTCGGTTATAGAAAACGACAATGTGCAGATGACAATGCAGCTGAAAGTGGAAAAAGCCGGCACAAATTCCGTCGGAGAAAATATTTACAATATTCTCTGTGGGAACAAGTGGGTAAAGGGATTGTTGAAAGCCGGACTTACAAAAGGCATACAGACAGTTCTTTCAAGTTCCGGAATACCGTTGCCCAGCTGGGCGGTAGGACTGATTGTTGGTGGAATATACGATTCTGTATGCGAATATTTCGGAGAAAAATAATTGTAAATTCAAATCGATAAATTAAAGCAAATGAACAGATTAAGATTATTATTTGCGGCCACATTGTTGTTGGCCAGCCTTGGTGCCAATGCACAACAAGCGGAGCAGAATCCAGATTATTACATCGAGGGTTTTTATGAGATTAGAGACGGCAAGCATTACCTGAAAAACGTGAACACACGCGGGATAACAATAAACGGTATGAATTATATCCCCGAAGTAGAAGGCGTTTATGGTAAGGTTACAAGTGCAGACAATCGTAAAGGTGAATTGACTCGTTTTTCTTTCGACAAAGCCAAAACTGATTGTGGTACCTGTTTTGATAAAGGTTTTTATTTGCAATATGAATTGCGAGTAGGAAATGAAGCCGAATGGATTGACGATAAAGAATATCTTCAGGGTAGTGGCGCTGGATACTCGCAGAAAGATATGCTCGTGATGCTCGTTCTGGATTACAGTACATCCATGCTTAGAAATGACTATATCATAAAAATGAAGAATGCGGCAATTAATTTTATCGAAACAGTGGCAAATGCATCGCCTGATGGGAATGTGCGTGTAGGCGTTGTAGCTTTTTCCGGAAAGTCCGAAACAAAAGCATTCCCGATAACCAATCTGAATCGCAGTTCAAAAAAAGATATAGAGGAGTTTATCTATAGTGTTAATCCGGGTATCAATACTGCTTATTACTATTCACTAGAACTTGCTGTTAAAATGCTTGAAGATTACATACTTAAGTCTGGCATTTCTCGCGACAACTATAATGGGGCTTGTGTTGTGTCATTCACCGATGGATTGGACAATTAGTCAGCCAATGGTGAAGCTGATTTGGAACACATTAATAAGAATCTGGTTACCAAAACTTTATATGGAAACACAATCGAGTTTTTTAGTATCGGTTTTACGGGTGCCGAAGCTTTTAGCCGTCTTCAGAAAATGAAATTCAATGAAGTTATGGAAAAAACATCTTCCGACAAGCGACACTTCAGAACATCGGATAATTTTGACGCAATTGAAAACTATTTCAGAGAGATAGCCAGCAATCTTACCGACCGTTGGAAGATAATAAACCTTTACACTGCACAAGGTCACAACCAACAGAAAGTTCGTTGGGTACTCCGTTGTGGAGAGCCTCGTCCCCTACCCAAGCCAGCTCCCCCCGAACCAAAACCAAGCGATGCTCCACGTTTCTTCCTCGGCTTTGGAGGAGAATTAGGGCTTAACACATGGTCCGAATACAACTACTATAGGAGTAGCGATGACTATTATGGTTATGGGCATTATAATGAATATGAAGAAGAATACACAATAGCCCAATTCGCATTTTCGGTTGATTTCACATGGGGGTTGAGCAGCCGTTCTTTTGTTGGTGCTCATATAGGTTCAAATATCAGCACCGAATTCGAGTTTGGAATCACTCTCGTATCTGAATATATGTTGCGATTTAATAATAATTCGGCTCTTATGCTCGGTGTCGGCTGGAGAACGTTAGATGGTTTTGAGAGCAATTATGCCGATTTGCGTTTTGGTTTCAAAACAAGAAAGCCATTTTTTATATCGGGAGATATGCTGTTTGGCCGTGGTTTTGGCCTGATGATAGGAGTGGGCTGGGGATTCTGGGGTGGCCGGTGATTGAAAATAATAGTCATTGATATTTAAAGCCCTTGGTTTATAGCTGGGGGCTTTTGCTTTTTTTAATCCATGATGAATAATCATTATTTCAATTTGTTGTTTCTATCAAAAAATCTTTGTTTCTCCTCTCCAAGCCCGTTTTTTTTTCGTATCTTTGCAAAACGATTTCTCAAGTTTCAAGAAAAAACATAAACCCATGGACATACTGATAAAAGACGTTCTTTTGAACGACCAACGAACCGACATTCTTATCTCCGGCAACCGCATTGCCAAAATATCGCCAAATATCGAAAGCTCCGGCTGCGAGCTTATCAACGCCTCCGGCATGGCCGCCCTGCCCACTTTCGTGAACATGCACACCCACATCCCCATGACGCTTTTCCGCGGCTACGGCGACGACCTGCCCCTGCAGCAGTGGCTCAACACCAAAATTTGGCCCAACGAGAAAAACCTCGACGAGGAAATTATCTATTGGGGGACCAAACTGGGCTGTCTGGAGATGATAAAAACGGGCACCACCTGTTTCAGCGACATGTATTTCTTTCTGCCGCAGGAGGCTCAGGCCGTTAAGGACATGGGCATTCGCGCCGTGCTCGGCCTCTCCCTTTTCGACGGATGCAACCCCGACAACCTGCCCAACGTAAAGAAAGAACTGGAACAGTTCGAACAAACCCTCGCCCTCACCGACGACCACGTGCAGTTTGCCATCTCGCCACACGCCCCCTACACCGTTTCGGGACCTACTTACCAATATCTCAAGGCATACGCCAACGAGCGTAACCTGCTGTTGCACACCCATCTGGCCGAGACTCAGGGCGAGGTGGACAACACTCTGCGCGATTTCGGCCTCACCCCAGTGCAGCACCTGCGCAAATGGAAAGCCCTCGACAGCCGCTCCACTCTTGCCCACTGTGTGTACCTCTCCGACGACGACATAAAAATACTTGCCGACACCGGCGCCACCGTTACCCACAACCCCAACTCCAACCTCAAACTCGGCTCTGGCCTCAATTTCCGCTATGCCGATTTGGTGAAAGCCGGCGTCAATGTAACCCTCGGCACCGATGGATGCTCTTCGTCCAACAACCTCGATATGCGCGAGGCCACAAAAATTGCCAGTCTTGTGCAGAAAGGCCGCACCTTGGAACCCACGGTAATGCCCATTGGCGAAGCCCTCGACATGGCCACAGTGAACGGCGCCAAAGTGCTGGGTATCGACATGGGACGCGTGACCGAAGGCGCGCTGGCCGACCTTATCCTTGTAAATCTGAAAACCCCCGCCTTCACTCCCAACCACAACACCCTCAGCAACTGGATTTATGCCGCCGACAGCAGTGTTGTCGACACCCTCATCTGCAACGGCAAGGTGCTGATGCGCGGCCATCATGTGGATGGCGAAGAGGAGATTATGGAACAGGCCATAAAAATGGCTAAACGGTTGATAACTGTCTGACGTGCAAAGGTTAAGGTTCATAGCAATGGCGTTTGTGGCAGCCCTTTTGGTGGGCTGTGGCGCAGGCAACCGCAATGCCGACAAGCAGATTTTCCGCTACAACGAGTCGGCGGGCATTGCCTCCCTCGACCCCGCTTTTGCCAAAGACCAAGCCATGATATGGGCGTCGCAGCAGCTTTTCAACGGACTTATACAGCTCGACACCGCCCTTGTCGTGCAGCCCGCCATCGCCAAGCGGTGGGAGATTTCGCCCGACGGACTCACCTACACCTTCACCCTGCGTAAGGATGTGTTTTTCCACCGCAACGCCTGTTTTGCCGAGGGCACACGCCGCGTGGTGGCCTCCGATTTTGTGTACAGTTTCGGACGTATTGTGGACGAGCGGGTGGCGTCGCCCGGACGCTGGATTTTCGACAATGTGCAGAGCACCAATGGGCAATACGCCTTTTCGGCGCCCAACGACACTACTTTTGTGATACGTCTCAAGCAGCCATTCGCCCCATTTCTGGGAATGCTGGGAATGCCATACTGCTCGGTGGTTCCGCACGAGGCGGTGGAACACTACGGGGCCGATTTTCGACAAAATCCCGTGGGCACAGGTCCTTTCCGTTTCCAGAAATGGAAAGAGAACGTAAAACTCGTGCTACAACGCAATCCACGCTATTTCGAACGCGACGCTCAGGGCCAGCGCTTGCCATACCTCGACGCCGTGGCCGTTACCTTTATCATCGACCGGCAGACGGTGTTTCTGGAGTTTGTGAAAGGCAATTTGGATTTTATGAACTCGCTCGATGCCAGCTACAAAGACGAGCTGCTTACGCAAACCGGACAGCTGCGCGAAAAATACGCCGACCGTATCCACATGGCGTCGCAGCCCTATCTCAACACCGAATACCTCGGCTTTTTGATGGACAAAAACAGCTCCGTGCTTGCCGACAGGCGTGTGCGTCAGGCCATAAACTATGCTTTCGACCGCCGCAAAATGATGAAATATCTGCGAAACAACGTGGGTATGCCGGGCTGCTATGGTTTTATTCCTGCTGGATTGCCGGGCTTCGACACCACCGTGGGCGGCTACGAGTACAACCAGACCAAGGCCAAGCAGCTGCTTGCCGAAGCCGGATACCCCAACGGAAAGGGCTTGCCAGCACTAACACTTTCCACCACAGCCACTTACCTCGACCTGTGCAAATATGTGCAGCAACAGTTAGGACTGGCGGGCATTGCAATAAACATCGATGTTAATCCTCCGGGCGCTTTGCGCGAACAGATGGCGCAGAGCAAAGCGCAGTGGTTCCGAGGCTCGTGGATTGCCGACTACCCCGATGCCGAGAACTACCTGTCGCTGTTCTATAGCAAAAATTTTGCACCGCAAGGACCCAACTACACCCATTTCGCCAACGCCGAATTCGACAGGATTTACCAGCAGTCGAAAGCCGAAACAAACGACTCGGCGCGCAATGAGCTTTACAAACGCATGAACAAACTCGTTACCGACGAGGCTCCCGTGGTGGTGCTCTACTACGACCAAATTCTGCATTTTACCCACAAAAATGTGAAAGGCCTGCGCAGCAACGCCATGAACGCCCTCGACCTAAGGAGGGTGATAATAGAAAAATCAAACTAAAACAAAAATGATATGAAACGACTGATTATTGTATTGACACTGTGTATTTCGGCCTATAGTATGAAAGCCCAGGTGTGCGGATGCACCGACCCCCGTGCCGACAACTACAACCCTCAGGCCACTGTCAACGACGGCAGCTGCACCTACCCATCCACCACAGTGCAGCCATACTACTCCAACCAGCTGCCCACACGCCTCAACGGCACTTCGGGACTGCTGTTTTTCAACGGCAAGTTGTACACCCACAACGACCACTCCGATAAAAAAATATTCCAGATCGACACCGCCGATGGACATATCCTCGACAGTGTTGCCCTTTCCGGCATTGCCCATCAGGATGTGGAGGACTGCGACCAGGACAGCCTTTACATCTACCTCGGCGACCACGGCAACAACAACTCCGGCATTCGTCGCAACCTGCACATATTGCGTATTGCCAAAGCGTCGCTGCAAACTGCTAACCCACAGATAGATACTATCTGGTTCTCCTATCCCGAACAAACCGATTTCAGCACCAGCACCTCCAACGGCACCGATTTCGACTGCGAGGCTTTCATAGCCACCGAGGATAGTCTGTATCTGTTTACCAAACAGTGGGTTAGCGAAGGTGCCGCCCTGTATGCTCTGCCCAAAACCCCGGGTACCTACTCGGCACGCCTTGTTGCCACATGGAACGTGGGCGGACTGATAACCGGCGCCACCTACAACCCGCGCAAACGGCAGGTGGTGCTGTGCGGATATAGCTCGCTGCTACAGCCTTTTGTGGTGCTGCTCTACGACTATGCGGGCAACAATTTCTTTTCGGGTAACAAACGCAAAATGTCGCTCGGAATGCCTTTCCATCAGGTGGAGGGCATTGCCGTGGCCGACGACTACCAGTATTACCTGACCAACGAGTATTTTTCGCGCTCCATACTCAATTATCCCGCCAAGTTCCACAAGCTCGACCTTACCAATTACCTCTACGTGTCCGACACGGTGCCCGACACCACCGCTGACACCAATACCACCGCCATACGCACTGCGGGTGGCATTTCGGACGTAGTGGTGTATCCCAATCCCACCAACGATGGCAAGATAAACGTGAAAGGTCTTCCGCAAGGCCCTGTGCAATGTCTGCTCTACGATGCCGAAGGCAAGGTGGCCATGCGCAAAGAGCTGTTGTCCGATGGCTCTGCCACCATTGTAGTGGACAAAAAACTGCGTGGCACCTACACCCTCAAAATCATTATGCCAACTGGTAGCGATGTGGTTAAGACGATGATATTTAGGTAAAAACAAAATCATCCATCTCCAACAGATTTTTCACAAAAGTGTCCTTTTCTTAGATTGGAGTTTGTTGTCACATTATAGTGGCTTGCATTATTACTCTTCCCATCTTTACGTTCAGGCAATTCTCCGTTTCGGCTACCGAACCGAGGTTTGTAAACACCTTTGAAATAAATCAAAAGCCATGAGCATACTGTTAGTGGCATGTTGCTGTACTCTCTGTCGTGCATTGATATTTTTTTTTGCATTATGGTACGAGGGCACATAAAAAGCCCCCCTCAAGGGATTAGAGGGGGGACAAACCTAAAATTGTACTATGAAAAAGAAAATATCAATGAAGTCACAGAATAACTGGCGTTACTCTGCAAAAACTTCCAAAGTGATTTCGGCTTTGATATCTTTGTGAATATTGATGGTGATGGGGTACGAGCCAATTTCTTTAACTCGGTTTCCGTCCACAACAATTTTCTTGCGGTCGATATCGTAGTTGTACTGTTCTTTCAGGGCTTCGGCAACCTGAATGTTGTTCACCGAACCGAAAATCTGTCCGTTGGCGCTAGTCTTGGCGGCAACGCGTACGGTCTTACCTTCCATGGCTTCTTTCAGAGTTTCTGCTTCTTTGCGGATCTTCTCTTCTTTGAAAGCGCGCTGACGCATGTTTTCGGCGTGCACTTTACGGTTGGCGGCGGTGGCCATTATTGCCAGTTCCTGTGGGAAGAGGTAATTGTTGGCGTAGCCGTTCTTAACGTTTACTATGTCGTCTTTATAGCCCAGTTTGGCTACATCTTGTTTCAATATAACTTCCATCGTTATCTCCTCCTTTTATTATTTTAAACAATCGGCTACGTAGGGCATCAGGGCCAGATGACGAGCTCTTTTTATTGCTTGCGACACTTTTTTCTGATATTTGTTCGAGGTGCCGGTTATGCGGCGGGGCAGTATCTTGCCTTGCTCGTTAACGAATTTCAAAAGAAAATCGGCGTCTTTGTAATCGATATATTTTATGCCTAATTTTTTGAAACGGCAGTATTTTTTGCGTTGGGTGTCAACGGCTATCGGGGTGAGATATTTTATTTCGGTTTCGTTTGCCATATCTAATTCAAAATTAAAAGGTTAAACTTATTTGGCTTCTTCGGCGGGAGCTTGTTCTTTTTCTTTCTTGGCGTTGCGTTTTTTCTCGTTGTATGCTATGGCATGTTTGTCGAGCGATACGGTGAGGAAACGCAGCAGGCGCTCGTCGCGTTTGTAGGCGGTCTCAAGCTTGGCTATAAGGCTGCCCTCGGCTTTGAATTCTATCAGATAGTAGAATCCAGTGGTTTTCTTTTGAATTGGGTAGGCTAATTTTTTCAAGCCCCAATTATTGGTATAGATAATCTCGGCACCATTTTCTTGCAAAAGATCCTGGTACTTTTTTACCGTTTCCTTCATCTGTTCATCAGACAAAACGGGAGTCATAATGAAAACGGTTTCGTACTGTTTTACCATAATTTTTTGTTGTTTATAATATTATACTTTTATTTTTTGGGATTGCAAAGATACGATTTTTTTTTGTAACGGCACGTTTTTTTCTGCTTTTAACTACATTAAAATAACTAATTGTTTGATTATCAACAGTGTGGTGTGAACAATTTTTGTGGCAAAATTCTTTTATTTGCCATAAAAACAGCGTCTTCCGATGTTTTTTTCACCGTTTTTTGGACGAATTTGTGTCATTTTTTTTCGTCGGCAAAGAGGCTTGGCAGCGTGGTGGCAAGGGTGAGGGTTTTTCCGTTTGCGGGATGTGGTATTTCCAGCTTGTAGTTGTAGGTGTAGGGATAGGGGTAGTCCACTCGGTACTGTGTGTTGGCTTTGTCGCCAAGTACCGGGTGCCCGCATTGCAGCAGCTGCATGCACAGCTGGTTTTCGAAATGCTGCACCATCTGGACATCTATCAGCGAAATGCCGTTTTCTTGGCGCACCACGGTGTATTGCATGGTGCACTCGGTGGTGTATTCGGTGGGGGTGTCATTCCACTGGCGCAGATAGCCTTTGGGGGTTAGCTGTGCCCATGCCCGCAGGGTGCCTTGTGGGGTGTCGAAAGTGCCGACGGTCCATGCGCGGGAGTGTTTCACCGCCCTGGCGCAGGCCTGGCGAAGCGGTTCGCGCAGCTCGTAGCGTTTGCAAAACAGGCAGATGCCGTTTTCGTCGGTGCGCAGGTACATAAGTGGGGTTACCGCCACGCTCCGTTTGCTCAGGTGCGAGAGGTCGGAGTTAAGGGTGTTGTTCAGCGAGCGGGTGCCGCCCACGTTTTTTCCGGACATGGGCGTGCCCGACGGCTTGAAACTGGCCACGATGGTGCCGTCCTCGTACAGTATGGGTGCTGTGGTGCGTTCGCGGTAGGTGCGCTTGGCCTCGTAGCGGGTGTAGTCGATGGTGGAGCCGGCATTGAGCACAAGCTCGGGATGTTTCACCACGGCGCCGTTGTGCCGCACGCATCCGCAGCGTATCACCTTTTTCAGCTTGGAGATGGAGGTGTCGGGAAATGTCTCGGCAAGCAGTTCCAGCAGCGAGGTTTGTTGTGTGGCGGTGATTTTCATGGCGTGGTTACGACAGCATTTTTTTTACCATCTCCGAAACGGTCTTGTTGTCGGCTTTGCCGGCAAACTGCTTGGTGGCCATGCCCATCACCCGTCCCATGTCTTTCATGCCGGTGGCGCCAGTCTGTTCTATTATCTGGCGCAGGGCTTTTTCCACCTCTTCGGCAGGGAGTTGCTCGGGCAGGTAGCGTTCTATCACTGCCACCTGCTGCAGCTCGGCGTCGCGCAGGTCGTCGCGGTTTTGGCTCTGGTATATGTCGGCGGCTTCGCGGCGTTGTTTTATAAGGCGTTGCAGCATTGCGGTTTCGGCAGCCTCGTTAAGCTCGCCACCGGCTTTGGAGGTCTTTTCGAGCAGTATGGCCGATTTTATTGCGCGCAGCGATTCCAGGGTGGCGCGGTCTTTGCTGAGCATAGCCGTTTTGATGTCGGCGTTGATTTTCTCTTCTAAACTCATTTCTGGATTGTTTTTGGTGTTTGCACAAAAAAAGCACACAATTTCTTGCATGCTTTTGGGTTTTATTTTTGTGGCATCGACTGGAATTGAACCAGTGACACAAGGATTTTCAGTCCTCTGCTCTACCAACTGAGCTACGACGCCATCTTTTTTGCGTTTGCAAAGGTACGACTTTTTTTTATATTACACAAATTTTTTTTCTCCAAAAGAAAATTTCACTCAGCAAACAACTGTATTTCAACACTTTCCATCAGTCGACATTTTCTTCCTCGAAACTGTTTTTTGCCTTCTGCTGTTTTTCTGCAGCGGGTGTTTCAGTGTCTTTTTTATCGTTTTTCGACAAAAACAGCTGGTCTATTATCAACATAAATATGCCGATGGTGATGGCGGCGTCGGCAAAGTTGAAAATGGCGTTGAAAAAGGTGAAGTGCTCGCCGCCCCAGATGGGGAACCATTCGGGCAGGGTGGTGCTGATGATGGGGAAATAGAACATGTCCACCACTTTGCCGAAAAGGAACGGGGCATAGCCGCCCTCGGTGGGGAACATCTGTGCCACATGGTAGGTGCTGTCGCTGAAAATAAGGCCGTAGAAACAGCTATCGATAATGTTGCCCACGGCACCCGCAAAAATCATGGAAAGACTTACAATGAGAAACTTGCGAGCATTTTTCTTTACCAGATACACTATGCCCCAAGCTATGCCCACCGAGGCCACAAGTCTGAACACCGAAAGCAGTATTTTGCCGGTGTTGCCGCCAAAGCTCATTCCGAAGGCCATGCCATCGTTTTCGATAAACAGCAGCTGGAACCAATTGCCTATCACAGAGATACTTTCGCCTATCTGCATGTTGGTCTTCACCAAAATTTTAATTATCTGGTCTACAACCAGTATGCCCACAATGATGGCAATGGAGATAAACAGGCGTTTTTTTTGCGGTTTGGTCATATATTATTTACTGGGTTAGGAATCGAGACAAAGACTGTTACCACGAGGTATATGCCAAAAACTATGAATATCACACCCACCACTTTATTTATGATATGTATCACTTTGGGAAGGAGTATGGTTTTCAGCTTGTATGCTATGGCACATTTCATCACGTCGCAGGTGAAAACTGCCGCCAGCAGCGACGCGAGAAACAAAAGGCTGCTTTCGCGTTGTGTAAGCTCCATGTTGCCGCCTATAGGTGCGCTGCCCATATTGGCCGAAATGCTTACAGGACCTACCCAATACAACCACACACCCGGGTTGGCTATGTTGAACAAAAAGCCCTTGCCTATATATTTAAGGTGCGACATGCCGGTGGATGTTGGTATGGACTTGCCTTTCTGCGGCATTTTCTGTAAAAATGTGAACACTCCGAAAATAATCATAATTATGCCGCCCACTATGGATATAATAGTACGTGAGGTTTCCTCCTCAAAAAGTGCCGATACGCCAAAAGTAACCAACGAAACCACTAGTATGTCGCTTAAGGATATGCCGATGGCAAAACGCACCCCAGCCTTAAATCCCGATGTGAGACTGGTTTGTATTAGCGCAAACAGTGCAGGACCTACCACAAACGACAGACCCAAGCCCATCAATATTCCCTTTGCAATAATCTCAAGTACTGCCATGCTCTAACAAACTCCTATCATAGCGAATTGCTTCAAAATCAACAATTTATAATGGTTAGTTCTTTCAGAATGAATTTACAAAGATACAAAATATTATTGGTTTTTTTGAAACTAATTCTATTTTTGTCGAAAAAAATAATTTCTGACACCCGACATCAATCGTCGGAAACGCCTCCGCCGACTCTGTTCGGCAAAACGCAAAGGTTACTTTTTGCAACAATACAGCATTTGTATTTTTTTTTGTATATTTGCAAACCGAAACAAAAACATTAAAACCATGTCAAAAATAGAAATATCTCTCCCTAGAAATTGCGGACTGTACACCGCAACTGAATTCGACGAATACTGCCAGAAAGCCGTAGCCGCCAAGGAAACGTTGCTGCAAGGCAAGGGCAACGATTTTTTGGGCTGGACTACCTTGCCTCAAGCCCGCGACACTGCCATGCTGCAATCCATAAAAGAGGACGCCGCTCGGGTAGAGTCAAACTCGCAACTTTTTGTGGTGATAGGCATCGGCGGCTCGTATCTGGGCGCACGCGCCGTTGTCGAAGCGCTGCGGTCGGAGCTGCAAAGCCTCTGTCCAAACCAAAATGCCCCTCTGGTAGTTTATGCTGGACACACCCTTAGCGAGGACTATTACTCGCAACTGCTGCAGGTACTCGACAAATACCACTACTCCGTTGCCGTGATATCCAAATCGGGCACCACCACCGAACCGGCCATCGCTTTCAGAATTGTGAAAAACCATATCGAAAAAAAATACGGCAAGCAAGAGGCACGCCAGCGTATTTTTGCCATTACCGATGCCCAAAAAGGTGCTCTGCACACCATTGCCACCAACGAAGGCTACAAACGCTACATAATACCCGACAATGTGGGTGGACGCTTTTCGGTGCTCACTCCCGTGGGACTGCTGCCCATTGCCGCCGCAGGCATCGACATAGACCAGCTGATGGCTGGCGCAGCCGACATGCTGAAAACCTGCACACAAATGCCTCCTCAGCAAAACCCAGCACTGCAGTACGCTGCCATACGCAACCTGCTGTACCAAAAAGGCAAAAAAGTGGAAATGCTGGTGTCGTTCCTGCCCACACTGCGGTACATGAGCGAATGGTGGAAACAGCTGTACGGCGAAAGCGAAGGCAAAGACCACAAAGGCATACTGCCCCACAGCCTCTGTTTCACCACCGACCTCCACTCCATGGGACAATATGTTCAGGACGGCGAACGCCACCTTTTCGAAACGCTGATATCGGTGGAAAAAGCACACACCCATGTGGAAATTCCTTTCGACGAACAAAATCTCGACGGACTGAACTACCTGCTCCAAAAATCGCTCAACGAAATAAACCACTGCGCCGAACAAGGC
Organism: uncultured Bacteroidales bacterium; assembly: GCA_937915785.1. GTDB lineage: Bacteria > Bacteroidota > Bacteroidia > Bacteroidales > P3 > UBA1219. The sequence continues at coordinate 1,241 of CALGGY010000103.1, read as the reverse complement.
ACCACCATAGCCCATACCAATGGCGGCGTGCCCGTGGTGAAAATACAAATGCCCGAAATTTCGGCCTACACCCTTGGACAACTCATATATTTCTTCGAATTTGCCTGCGGCGTTAGCGGCTACATGCTCGGCGTGAACCCCTTCGACCAACCCGGAGTGGAAGCCTACAAGAAAAACATGTTTGCCCTGCTTGGCAAGCCTGGATACGAAGACCTGCGCAAAACACTGGAAAACTGATGATTTCAAACTCCAGACTGAAACAGCTGGCCGGCTACAAACTGAGCAAGAACTGCAACAACGACAACGTGTTTGTTGTAGAAGGCGAAAAAATAGCCGCCGAAGCGCTGCTTGCCAACCTGCACATTGTGACCCTGTGCGCCACCGCCGAATGGCTTGCGCAAAACCAAGGCCTGTGGGCCGCAAAGGTGCCCGCCGACGCCATTTTCGAAGTGGCCGACAACGAGCTGAAACGCCTGAGCAACCTGCAAACGCCAAACAAAGTATGGCTATTGGTCCAACAGCCAGCCGTACAGCCCCTTGAACCGGCTTCCGACGGACTTGCCATTGCCCTCGACCGCATACAGGATCCCGGCAACATGGGCACCATAATACGCATTGCCGACTGGTTTGGAATACGTCATGTTGTTTGCAGCACTGGAACAGTAAACTACCTGAACCCCAAGGTGATACAAGCTTCGATGGGCAGCGTTTTCCGCACAGCGGTGCACTACACCCAGCTGACCGATTTCCTTGCACAATGCCGGCAGAGGCACACGGCAGTTTGCGGCACATTCATCAACGGCGACAACATATACACCGCCCAGCTGCCACAAAACGCCGTGGTGGTGATTGGCAACGAGTCGAAAGGCATAGACCCCGACCTGCTTCCATTTATCAACACCCGGCTTTCTATACCCAACATTGGTGGCACCTGCGAGTCGCTCAACGCCTCGGTGGCCACAGGCATTGTCTGCTCCGAGTTCTGCCGACGAAATGGGTTTTAGCAACCGACTTTGCAAAAACACATCAGCAACTCCACGTCTTTAACGGCGTGGAGTTGTTTTTTTTTAAACAACAGTCAATTTAAGTTTCGCAAGTTCATCCAGAGAGCTGGAAATGAACAAAATATGTTGATAAAAAGTGGCATAACTGGTTGCATGATTTACTGGGATTCAGTCATTTTGCACCTAAATTCCGCAAGTAACCATGCAATTGGCTTGTTGATAAATGGACAAGTGATT
>CALGGY010000102.1 GCA_937915785.1 uncultured Bacteroidales bacterium | reverse complement strand
GCAAATTATCCGAATGAATCGGGCACTTCTCCACTGTTTTTCTGCCAGCATGTTCTTTTTTTTTAACTTGCGGAATTTAGGAGATATATAATTGCGTGCGACACTACGCGTAAATTCGTAGCCATTAAACTCAATTTGCTTTTTTGAAAAAAAAAGCGTAACTTTGTTTTTTGCACTTTGTAACAACCAACAAACAATAAAAACAACGCAAATGGCTGACAGTTTAGTAATTATACCCACGTACAACGAAAACGAGAACATCGAAAACATAATAAGAAAAGTTTTTTCGCTTGAAAAAGAGTTCGACATACTGATAATAGAGGACAACTCTCCCGACGGCACCGCTGACATTGTTAAACGCTTGATGCAGGGATTTCCCGAACGCCTGTTCATCAAAGAGCGCAAAGGCAAGCTGGGCCTAGGTACCGCCTACCTCGACGGTTTCCGCTGGGCGCTGGAACGCGACTATGGATATGTGTTCGAGATGGACGCCGATTTCTCGCACAACCCCGACGACCTTCTGCGCCTGTACGAGGCATGTGCCTCCGGCAAGGGCGATGTGGCTGTGGGCTCGCGCTATGTGGACGGCAAGATAAGCGTTGTTAACTGGCCCATAAAACGCCTGCTGATGAGCTACTACGCATCGAAATACGTGCGCGTGGTTACCGGCATGCGCGTGTTCGACGCCACCGCAGGTTTTGTGTGCTACACACGCCGGGTGCTCGAAAAAATGAAATTCGACAAGGTGAAATTCGTCGGCTACGCTTTCCAGATAGAGATGAAATACACCGCCACAAAACTGGGCTTCAAAATTGCCGAAGTGCCCATCATATTCTCCGACAGGATTTTAGGCGTTTCCAAAATGAGCATGAAAATTTTCAAGGAAGCCTTTTTCGGCGTGTTCTCGCTGCGTTTCCGCAACTGGAAGAATTATTAAACCCCCTCTCGTGGTATGGTATTGAGCTCATTACCATTAAGAAGGATATAAACTGTTTTACGCAAAATTTATTTGCAAACAAAAAATCAACAAACTGATGAAAAAAATCACAATACTTCTTTTCGCTCTACAACTGTGTACCACATTAGTCTGTGCGCAGAACAAAATGCTCACTTCCAACGACTTGATGAACGGCTCGCTGTACCCCTCGCGGGTGCGTTCGGTACAGTTTATCGGCAAAAGCAACCGTTTCGCCTTTGTGCGCGACAACAAATTATACTCTGGCACATCATCGTCGCAAAAAGAGATAGTAAGCCTTGAAAACCTCAGCAACGCGTACCAGACCCTTGAATCGGGCAGCCTGCGGTATTTCCCCAACGTTAAGTTTGTAAACGACCGCGAGTTTCAGTTCACCGTGTCGAACAACGTGTACCACTACAACATAAAAACCAAAAGCATCTCAAAAATAGCCACTTACGACAAAGAGGCCGAAAACATCGACTTTGAAACCCACACCTATCAGGTGGCATACACGAAAGGCAACAGCCTGTACGTAAGCCGCGGACACGATGTAACCACCGTTGGCGAGGGTGCCGACGGACTGGTGTACGGACAATCAGTGCACCGCTCGGAGTTCGGCATCGAAAAAGGCACCTTCTGGTCGCCGCAAGGCAACCTGCTGGCTTTCTACCGCATGGACGAAAGCATGGTTACCGAATACCCTATGGTGAACACCGCCACACGCATAACCACCCCAACGCCAATACGTTACCCTATGGCCGGAATGAAAAGCCACGAGGTAACGGTAGGTATTTTCAACACTTTGAAAAACACCACGGTATATCTGAAAACCCGCCGCGACACCACGGTGGCCGAACGCGAGATGTACCTCACCAACCTTTCGTGGAGCCCCGACGAAAAAACTCTCTACATAGCCAAGATAAACCGCGAACAAAACCACACATGGCTCGAAAGCTACGACGCGGAGACCGGCAATCTGAACAAAGTGCTGTTCGAAGAAAAAAACGACCGCTACACCGAGCCTGCCGACGGACTTTACTTTCTGCCCACAAAACCCAACCAGTTCCTGTGGCTCAGCTACCGCGACGGTTACAAACACATATACCTCTACACCACCGACGGCAACCTTGTGAAACAGGTAACCAAAGGCGACTTTGAAGTGCAGAGCATTATCGGCACCGACCCCAAAGGCGAAAATGTGTTTTTCTACTCCAACATCGAAAATCCGACAGAACGCGCCGCCTATTCGGTAAACATCAAAACGGGCAACATAACCCGCCTCACCCCCGACCACGGCACACACACCATTGCCGCCAACGCCAGCGGCACACTGTTTATCGACAGCTACAGCAACACCAATGTGCCTGCCAATGTGGCACTTGTTTCGGCCAAAGGCAGAAAAATGAGCGACATATACTCTGCTCCCAACCCATTGGCCGACTATGCGATGCCCGAAATAGAGACCGGCACCATAAAAGCCGCCGATGGCAAAACCGACCTCTGCTACCGGCTGATAAAACCACTCAACTACAACAACGGACAGAAATACCCCACCTTGGTTTACGTTTACGGAGGTCCTCATTCCCAACTGGTTACCGACAGCTGGCTGGCTGGAGGCAACCTCTACTTCCTGTTCCTTGCACAGCAGGGATACGTGGTGTTTACCGTGGACAACCGGGGCACCGACAACCGTGGCTTTGAGTTCGAGAGCTGCACCCACCGCCATCTTGGACAGATAGAGATGGCCGACCAGATGGAAGGTGTGAAATTCCTGCAAAAACTTTCGTACGTGGACACCGCACGCATGGGCGTGGAAGGATGGAGTTTCGGCGGATTTATGACAATAACCATGAAACTGGCACACCCCGAAATATTCAAGGTGGGCTGCGCCGGCGGCCCCGTCATCGACTGGAAATGGTACGAGGTGATGTACGGCGAACGCTATATGGACACCCCACAGGAAAATCCCGACGGCTATGCCGACAACAGCCTGGTGCGCAAAGCCAAAAACCTGAAAGGCCGCCTGCTGGTGATACACGGCGCCGAAGACCCCACCGTGGTTTGGCAAAACTCACTCGAATTTATCGACGCCTGCATAAAAGCCGGCCGTCAGGTGGACTATTTCGTTTATCCGCACCACCCGCACAACGTAGGTGGCCGCGACCGTCTGCACCTGTACAGAAAAATGTTCCAATACTACGAGGATTTTCTGAAATAAAGCCTGTCGCTAACACCTGAAAGCCATTGGCAGAAAAGCCCTGTTAGCCCGCCACCTGTCCGACGGGAACAACCAAAGCCTTTTTCGATAGGGAGCAGCTACTCCACTCGCTCCAACAGAAAGCTCACCGGACGGAAGCCGTCGTTGCAGCTTATCATGGCGCTGTACGGATTTTTCATCCAGCCGTTGTAGAAATTGCCACCTCCGGCCGCCAACTCCTCCACAAACCAACGCATCGAATCCCATGCGCTTTCGCACATGCCCTCTGGTTTGACACCTTGACAGGAAATCCACACCTGCCCCTCAAAAACATCGCAGGTGTGCTCGATAGGATTTTCGTAAATCGACGAAAGGTCGTTGTAAGAAGCCTTCCGTATTGCAGTAATTCTCACCTCGAACATATTGATAACTTTTGCTTTACGAATTTAAAAACGCCAAAACAGTCGTAAAATTGTGGCATACAGCATTTCTGCAAATGCGAAAAACAAGCATCCAGTTGCCTCCGCAAGACCACAAACAACAGACAACCACCTGTTTTTCAGCAACAAAAGCCAAACCATCGCCCACCCTACCCAAACCATCACAGGCAGATTGAAAAACAACAAAAGAGGAATAAAAACACGCACTACAAAAAATATTTTGCCACAATCCGAAAAAATCGTATCTTTGCAATTATTACAAAAAAAAAGAAACACGCACATATTATGTTTACAGGAATTATAGAAACTACGGCCCGCGTGGTCAAAATTGAGAAAGAAAACACCAACTACCACTTCACCCTTGAGGTGCCTTTCGGCGATGAGCTGTCCATAGACCAAAGCATGGCCCACGACGGGTGCTGCCTTACTGTGGTGAAAGTGGACAAGACGAAAAAACAATACGTTGTTACCGCCATGGACGAGACCATGCTCAAAACAAACCTTGGCACATGGAAGGTTGGTACCGAGGTCAACGTGGAACGCTCCATGCGTATGGACGGCCGTTTCGACGGACACATTGTCCAAGGACATGTGGACCAGACCGCCACCTGCACCCGAGTGGTGGACGACAACGGCAGCTGGCGTTTCTATTTCGAATACAACCAAAAAAACGCCCCAAGCATCACCGTCCCGAAAGGCAGCATCAGCATAAACGGCGTAAGCCTCACCGTAGTGGACAGCCAGCCGGGCATGTTCAGCGTGGCCATAATACCCTACACATACAAGGTTACCAATTTCCACAATTTCCAACCCGGCACAGTGGTGAACATAGAGTTCGACGTGTTTGGCAAATACGTGCAGCGCCTGCTGGAACAATATATGGAAGCCAACAAAAAATAACCACCCCAAAATGTTGGAAAACTGTAACTTATGTCCACGGAGCTGTGGCGCCGACCGTGAGCATGGCCATACCGGTTTCTGCCAATGCGCCGACGAGCCATTGGTGTCGGCCATCTGCGCTCACAAAGGCGAAGAACCCGTGCTATGCGGCGAAAAAGGCGTGTGCAACGTTTTTTTCGCACATTGCAACATGCAGTGCTGCTACTGCCAGAACATCTACATAAGCCAAAACCAATCCAACACTTGCCGCTACAACACATTAGACACTGTAGTACAGCGCATTGCCCAAGTAATCGCCAACACCGAACAGCTGCTTGGTTTTGTAAGTCCTTCGCATCAGGCACACCTGATACCCATTATAATGGAGCGTCTTAATGGATTGGGACTTCACCCGACAACTATCTACAACACAAACGCTTACGACAACGTGGAGACACTACGCATGCTGGAGCCGTACATCGACATATATCTGCCCGATTTCAAATACAGCGACAACCGTCTGGCACAACGCTATTCGCAAACGCCCCACTATTTCGAAAAAGCCACGGCAGCCCTTACAGAGATGTACCGACAAAAAGGCTCCACGCTAATAACCGACAACCGCGAAATAGCCACTTCCGGCATGATAATACGGCATCTTGTTCTGCCCGGGTGCGTGGACAACTCCAAAAACGCACTTTCGTGGATTGCCGAAAACCTTTCGGTAAACGTGCACCTGTCGCTTATGGCACAGTACTACCCTCCCGAAAGAGCCGGCCTTCTCGACGACGAGCTCAACCGATTTGTGCTCCCGGAGGAATACAATGCGGTGTGCAGCCACAGCCATGCTTGTGGATTCCACCGCGGTTGGGAGCAGGAACTGACGCAACAAATTGTTTACCAACCCCATTTCGAAAACGCCAACGCTTTCGAACAAGACCAATGCTCACTATGAAAAACCCAAAATATCACAACAAAAAAAATATTGTCGAAGACACGTCGCTCAATTTGGAAGAATCTGAAATTGTGCTGTTTATTACCACAACTCAGATATATAATTTTGTATCGAGCCTTAACAAGGAAGCCAACATACACTTGAGATACCAAGGATCCATCGATATTGAAACCCGTACAGGCACCGAAAACTGCACACTTTACTCATACACCGACACCGATGCCCAAATAAACTACATTTTGATGAACATCAAAAACAACAAACTCGACAAAATACTAAAATCGTACGACAAACTGCTGATAATAAACGGCGATTTCAACCGTATAAAACAAACGCAGACCATCTGCTCGTACTCCCTACCCGACACTATGGAAATAAAGCATCTGAAATTCGATGAACCCGCCAATCCCAAGCTAAGGCAAGCCATGGACAACCTGCGCAAATTTTTCGAAACCCCATTCCCATCAAATGGACTGCTTACGCAGATAGAACAATATCTGAAAAACAGGCCAACCACAAGCAATAGCATGATAAATTTCGAACAATACGGATACTGAACAAAACAAGCACTAAAAACACCTCGAAATATGAAAAAATGGATAATATTGTTTTTTAAAGGCATGGCCATGGGCGCCTCCGACGTGGTTCCCGGCGTGTCGGGCGGCACCATAGCCTTTATCACCGGTATATACGAAAGGCTGATACACGCCATAAAAAGCATCAACCTTGCCAATCTGAAACTGCTGCTGAAAGGCCGTTTCCGCGAATTCTGGCAAAATATCGACGGCTGGTTCCTTGTGTGCGTGGTTGCGGGCATAGGCGTCAGCTTTCTGTCGCTGGCCAAGCTTATCACCATGCTGCTCGACACATATCCGCAATACGTGTGGTCGTTCTTTTTCGGACTGATATTGGCCTCCACCGTTTTTGTTGGCCGCGATGTGCGGTGGAACTGGAAAACCGCACTTGCCTTTCTGGTATTCGCCGTGCTTTCGTTTTTCATCACCTCGCCCGAAAACACCCCTCTTGCCCAGAACAACAGCTACTGGTACATATTCCTCTGCGGCGCCATAGCCATCTGCGCCATGATTCTGCCAGGCATTTCGGGCAGTTTCATACTGGTGCTGCTCGGCCAATACACTTTTATGCTCACGGCACTCACCGAACTGCAGATTGTGATAATACTGACCTTTGCCGCCGGCGCACTGGTTGGCATAGTGGCTTTCTCACACGTGCTGAACTGGCTGTTCGAGCATTTCAAACAAATTACCTTGGCCGCGCTGACGGGTTTCATGTTCGGCTCGCTGAACAAAATATGGCCGTGGAAAGAAACGCTGACAACATTCACCGACCACCATGGCGAAGTTAAACCGCTAACACAAAGCAACATACTCCCTCAGATAGATTCCAGTTTCTGGATTTCGATACTGATGATAGCCATTGGCCTGTGCCTGATATTTGCCATTGAGTTTGTTGCAAAAAAAATAAAAAAGCAAGACACTGTTTCCGAATAATCGACCTATTCTTCGACAAAAACCTTCCTTATATATGAACAGCAATTTAGACGCCACCGGCAAAAGCCAGAGCAACAAGGAACGCGAGGTGGAACGCGCCCTGCGCCCCAGCCATTTCGACAGTTTTGCCGGACAGCAGCAGATTATAGACAACCTGAAAGTGTTTGTTCAGGCCGCCAAGGACCGTGGCGAACCCCTCGACCACCTGTTGCTGCACGGCCCTCCGGGATTGGGCAAGACCACCCTTTCGCACATCATTGCCAACGAGCTTGGCGTAGGCATGAAAATGACCTCCGGCCCCGTGCTCGACAAACCCGGCGAACTGGCAGGCATACTCACCAACCTCGAGCCAAACGATGTGCTTTTCATCGACGAGATACACCGCCTTTCGCCCGTGGTGGAAGAATATCTGTACTCCGCCATGGAGGACTACCGTATCGACATTATGATAGAAACCGGCCCCAGCGCCCGCAGCGTACAGATAAGCCTGAACCCCTTCACCCTTATCGGAGCCACCACCCGGTCGGGACTGCTCACGGCGCCCCTGCGCTCGCGCTTTGGCATCACCTCGCGCCTGCAGTACTACGATGTGGAAACCCTCACCAAAATCATCCAACGGTCGGCAAGGCTGCTCAATGTGCCCATAACCAGCGAGTCGGCAGTGGAGATAGCCAGCCGCAGCCGCGGAACCCCACGTATTGCCAACCTGCTGCTGCGCCGGGTGCGCGATTTCGCACAGGTGAAAGGCGACGGCACCATAACCCTCGACATAGCGCGCTATGCCTTGCAGGCTCTCAATGTGGACAAACACGGCCTCGACGAGATGGACAACCGCATACTGAACGTCATTATCGACAAGTTCAAAGGCGGCCCCGTGGGATTGAGCACCATATCCACCGCCGTGGGCGAGGACCAAGGCACCATAGAGGAAGTGTACGAACCTTTCCTTATACAAGAGGGATACCTTATGCGCACACCCCGCGGCAGGGAGGTTACACCCTTGGCCTACCAACATCTGGGCAAAGTGCGGTATGTGAGCAATCAAGGCGAGCTGTTCTAAATGCCTGAGCAACAAACCAACCCGACAGCTGCCGGAACCACACTTGAATGCCATAAACAACAACCGGAAAAACTTTTCTTGCAAAAACGTAAAAAAACAAGTACCTTTGTAAAACAAAAACCGTTCATTAACCGCCACAAATGGCTATCAAATAACGAAATACAGAAAAAAGATGAAATATAAAAGGATACTTCTCAAACTCAGCGGCGAATCGCTGATGGGCCGTCAGAGCTACGGCATCGCTCCCGAAATGCTCGGACAATACTCCCTCGACATCAAAACCGTGGTGGAACGAGGCGTGGAGGTGGCCATAGTTATCGGCGGAGGCAACATATTCCGCGGCCTCAGCGGCGCCGCCAAAGGCATGGACCGCGTGCAGGGCGACTACATGGGAATGCTTGCCACCCTCATCAACAGCATGGCTCTGCAGGCCGAGCTGGAAAAACAGGGGCTCAAAACCGAACTCCTATCCGGACTGGCCATCGAGCCCATCTGCAAAGAGATGAGCCGTAGGCGCGCCATCGAAGCCATGGGCGAGGGACGTGTGGTTATCATCGGCGGCGGAAGCGGCAACCCCTTCTTCACCACCGACACAGCATCGGCACTGCGAGCTGTGGAGATAAAAGCCGACGCCATACTCAAAGGCACCCGAGTGGACGGCATATACACCGCCGACCCCGAAAAAGACCCCTCGGCTAACAAATACACCACCCTCACCTTTGCCGAAGCACTGAGCAAAAAACTGAAAGTGATGGACCTCACCGCTTTCGCACTCTGCGAGGAAAACAACCTGCCCATCTACGTGTTCGACATGAACACCCCCGGCAACCTGCTCAAAGTGGTGGAAGGCCAGCCCATAGGCACCGAAGTGAAATGATTTTTTTAAGCATAACAATAACTAAAACAGTAAAAAATATGATTACCAAATTAGACGATGTTTTGGCCCTGGCCAAATCGAAAGGCAAAAAAAGACTTGTGGCCGCCTACGCTAACGACGCCCACACCATAGAAGCTGTTTACAACGCTGTCAAGGCTGGCATAGTTGACGCCACCCTCGTTGGCGACGAAGCCACCATCAAAAACGTATGCGCCGAGCACGGTTTCGACGCATCGGTGTTCAAAATAGTGCAGGAAGCCGACGAAACCAAAGCCGGCGTTGTGGCTGTTGGCCTAATAAACAAAGGCGAAGGCGATTTCCTGATGAAAGGCCTCCTCAGCACCGACAAATACATGCGTGCCATCCTCAACAAAGAAACCGGCCTTATGCCCGGCAAAAAGAACGACATGCTCACCCACATTGCCGTGTTCCAAGTGCCGTCGTACCACAAACTGCTCATTGCCAGCGACGTGGCCATAGTTCCCGCCCCCGACATGAAACAGAAACAAGCCATACTTGGATACCTTGTAAGCACCGCCAAATCGCTGCAGATAGAGAAACCCAAGGTGGCTGTTTTGGCCGCCACCGAACAGGTTTCTACAGGCATGCCCGCCTGCGTTGAGGCTGCCATCATCTCCAAAATGGGCGACCGCGGACAGATAAAAGGCGCCTTGGTTGACGGTCCTCTGGCACTCGACGTGGCCATAGACAAAGAGAGCGCTCAAATAAAGAAACTCACCGGCGAAGTGGCCGGCGACGCCGACTGTCTGCTCTTCCCCAACATCGAATCGGGCAACGTGTTCTACAAAACATGCACCAAATTTGCCGGCGCCGAACTCGGATGCATGGTGGTTGGTGCCAAAGTACCCTGCGTGCTAACATCGCGTGGCGACAGCGCAAAAACCAAGCTCTACTCCATTGCCCTGGCATCACTGCAATGCAAATAAAAAGCCAAACGCTTTACTACATCAAAACATCAAGGGTTGCCAACAACACGGCAGCCTTTTTTTTCTTTCGCTTTTTCTACAATAAAAAACCATTCCATACGTTATAGTCTGTTAAATCATAAAATATAATGGACAGAAAAGTTAGAGTAAGATTTGCACCAAGTCCCACCGGACCGCTGCACATAGGTGGCGTGCGCACGGCCCTTTACAATTATTTCTTTGCCAAACAGAACGGTGGCGAGATGATACTGCGCATAGAGGACACCGACCAGACACGTTTTGTCCCCGGTGCCGAAGAATACATCATCGAAGCCCTCTCGTGGCTGGGAATAAAATTCGACGAGGGCGTGGGCATTGGCGGCAACTACGGCCCCTACCGCCAGAGCGAACGCAAACCCATGTACCGCCAATACGCCGACCAGCTGATAAACACCGGCTGGGCATACTACGCTTTCGACAAACCCGAAGAACTCGACGCCAAACGCAAGGAATTCGAGGCCCGGAAAAAAAACTTCCAGTACGACTGCCACACCCGCACCTCGATGTGCAACTCGCTAACCCTGCCCGCCGACGAGGTGAAACGCCGGCTCGAAGCTGGCGAACCCTACGTGGTACGTTTCAAATTCCCCACCGACACCGAAATACATGTGCACGACCTGATACGCGGCGAGGTGAAGATGAACTCCAACCTGCTCGACGACAAGGTGCTTTTCAAATCCGACGGCATGCCCACCTACCACTTGGCCAACATCGTTGACGACCATACCATGAATATTTCGCACGTTATACGCGGCGAGGAATGGCTGCCCTCGGCACCGCTGCATGTGATGCTCTACAAAGCCTTCGGCTGGGAGGACACCATGCCGCAGTTTGCCCACCTGCCACTGCTGCTGAAACCCGACGGCAACGGCAAGCTAAGCAAGCGCGACGGCGACCGCCTCGGATTTCCCGTGTTCCCCCTCGAATGGCGCGACCCCAAATCGGGCGAAGTGTCGTCGGGATACCGCGAAAAAGGCTATTTCCCCGAAGCCGTGGTTAACATACTATCTTTCCTCGGCTGGAACCCGGGCGTGGAACAGGAGATTTTCAGCATCGACGAACTGGTGAAACTTTTCTCCATCGACCGCATAAGCAAATCGGGAGCCAAATTCGACGTGGAAAAAGCCAAATGGTTCAACCACAAATACCTGCAGGCAAAACCCGACGAAGAAATCGCCACACTTTTCGAAAAAGACCTCGCCGAACGCGGCGTGAAAGCCTCACACGACTATGTGCTGAGCGTGGTGGCACTGATGAAAGAACGCGTGAGCTTTGTTAGCGAGCTGTGGGAACAGACACACTACTTTTTCCAAGCACCTACGGAATACGACCCCGCCGTTATCAAAAAACGCTGGAAAGAGGACACCCCGAAACATCTTACAGAAATAAAAAACATTCTGGAAACCAAGCCGTTCAAAAAACAACTGCTTCACGACTCCGTTATGGACTACATACAAAGCCACGAACTGAACATGGGACAGATAATGAACAGTTTCCGCCTTACGCTGGTGGGTGCCGCCAAAGGACCTGACCTGTTCGAGCTGATAATGATGCTGGGCAAGGACGAAACCCTCGCCCGACTGCAAAAAGGAATAGAAACAATACGATAATAATCTGTTAAAAATCAACACAATGGAAGAAAATCAAAACAACAGCATGCAAGTGGAAGAACAAAACAACGCTTGTGGCAACGAAAAGAAAAAATGCGGATGCAAAAGTTTCCAGACAATACTTAACATAGTGCTGCTGGCAGCCGTTGTGGTGCTGTTTGTGCTGCATTTCTGCAGCAAACCGGCACAACAACAGCCCGCCCGACGGGCAACGGCATCCACCACTGGCGGCATCACCGTGGGTTATATCGACACCGACTCGCTCATTGCCCAATACGACTACGCCGTGGAGCTGAACGACAAAGTACAGCATTTTGCCAAACTCGACAACAACTACAAAACCAAAGCCGCAAAATTTCAAGAAGACTACAACACCTACCTAAAAACCGGCGCCAACATGACACTTACCGAACAGAAAAAAAACGAAGAATCGCTAAAAAAACGTGCCGACGAGCTGCAGAAACTCGAAAACCAGCTCTTGGCCGAACAACAGAAACTGGAAAGCGTTATCTCCGTTGAACAGAAAAAAATGATGGACGCCGTTTACGCCTACATCCGCGACTACAACGCCAAACACGACAATTTTACGGTAATTCTGAAAAAATCGTACTCCGAAAGCCCGGTACTTTATATGGACAGCACCCTCGACATAACCCGCCCAATTATCGACGGACTGAACGAGGAATACCGCAACCTGAAAAAGAACGACAAAGAAAAAGAGAATAAATAATCCTCATACTCCGACAATAAAAAAAAGTGTGGCACATTTGTGCCACATTTTTTTTATTGTATTTGGGTTGCTATAACTCATTGGCTATCTATACCCCATCTGGCGTTTTTTGCGCAAAGCGTTGCTCGATTTTACAAGCGTAATTATAGAGAACACCAGCAGAAAAAACGACAACATAAAATAAAAGAACCCCCAACGATAGTCAACCCCATAATAGTAGTAACGATAATAGTAATTCCAATTCCTGTCAGGTTCAGAGAATAATAGTATGATGCTGATAAGCAACATAATGGACGAAAGAATTATCCCAAAAATTGCGAACACTTTGGTAGTTTTCGAAAAATCCCTCAATCTACCGCCTTGTATTATCGGCGGTTGCACATTTTGCGCAAAAATAGGAGTTAGTTCTGGCAGCGATCCCGCCGGCTGCCAATTGTCCAATCCTTCGCGCCAAACAAGGGTACTGCAGTCTATCCTCGAACGCATTGCTTCCATAGGTACCGGGCCAAACTGGGTGCCGTTCAAATAGTAGTAATATTCCATAATGCTCATGATTTTCTTTTAAATGCGTGAATTGTAGCAAAAATGCAGAATAGCAAAAAAACAATGAGGAACAAAAAAATAAACACCAGACACACTGTCCAAACATCTGTCAGGGCAACACTAAGCAACGCCATTGTGATAATCAGACTTATCATTACAACAATGTCGGCAATGATAGAAAAAGCTTTCATAAAACTTAAATAATTTTAAATGCGGTTGCAAAGTTATAGTTTTTTGTCAAAAAAAACAAATATTTTTTCACAACTGACTGTTTGTCAGACACAACAAAGCAAAAAAACTACAAACTTCCGTAGAAATCGAGCAGCTCGGCGGTGGTTTTTTCGGTACTATACTCCTCGCGAATCAGTTTCCGTGCATTGTCGCCGATGGTGCGGCAATAATTGGTATCGGCGAGGCAACGTTTGATATGCGCCACAAACTCCTGCGGGGTGTTGGCAATAAGTATGTCGGTACCGTCGGTATAGTCTATGCCCTCGGCCCCCACCGATGTGGAGATAACCACTTTGCCTGCCGACATGGCCTCTATTATCTTAACCCTGATACCGCTACCCGAAAGCAGCGGCACGATATTTATCTTTTTTGTGGCGATAAAATACATTGAATCAGGAATTTCGCCCACTATCGACACATTTGGGTATTTGGCTTTGAGCAACTTTTGAGGCATTTTGCGTCCGGCCAGGTAGAGGCGTGCCTGCGGCAGTTGGCTGTTCACGAGCGGCCACACGTCGTCCAGCAGCCACTGTATGCCCTCGCGGTTAGGCTGCCAGTCCATGGAGCCAATGTGAAAAAGGCTGTTCTCCTCCTCCTGTGCGTACTCTATGTCGTCGATATAATCGATGCCGAAAGGGATGGCTGCCATAGGCTTGGTGCAGCCATTGGCACGGAAATAGTCCATGTCCTTGGCGGTGATGCACACTATGCCGTCGTAATCGCCGATATGCGCCAGCTCGTAGTTTTTCAGCGTAAGCGACAAGTGTTTGAGGTAGCTGCGCTTGAGCGGGTTTCCGGTACATGCGGCCAGCCGTTGCCAGATAAGGTGTTCCACGTTGTGCGCCCTTAGCACCACCTTGGCTTTGCTGAAACTACGTATCACCGGAAGGTATGGGGTAAGGAAAAGGCTCTCCACATGCACCACATCGTAGGTGTTTTTTTGCAGTATTTCGGTCAGTTTTTTGGCAAATGCTTTTGATTTGAAACGTTTCACATGGTACGACTCGCCTGTTAGCCATGCCACAAAGGCACTTAGCGGATGTATTTTCAGGTCGATGCGCACCGACTCGAAATCGGTGGCAAGCGCATAATCATCGGTTACCAGCCGGTGGTTCACCTCGTGCTTGTCCGACTCCACAGAAAACACCTTCACCTGATGGCCTGCCGCTATCAGCCCCGAAGTGATGCTGTTCATGGCAAGAGTTCCTCCGTCAACGGGCGGGTAAGGGGGTTTGCTGCACAATTGAAGAATTCTCATATCTAAAAGGATGGTTATTTGTCATTTTGTGTGTCTTTGCCGAAAGGCCGGTGTTTTTCGAAGAATTTGCGCCAGCTCGAAGCGTCGAACAGAGGCGAGTCGGTGGTGGCCTTTAAGGTGAGCAGTATGCCTAATGGCAGCAACACTGCGGTGGATATCCACATGCCGATGGTGGGCAAAGCGCTCTCTATGATGGCCTTGCGGGCAATGGTGGTTATAACATAATAGATAAGGAAAAACATTACCGACGCCACCAGCGGCCAGCCCAACCCGCCTTTGCGGATGATGGAACCGAACGGGGCCCCGATAAGGAACAGCACAAAGCAGGCAAACGAGAGGGTGAATTTCTGATGCCACTCGATATAGTGCTTGTTGATGTATTCGCGGTCGCCGCTGCGCATCTGGTCGTACATTCCTATGTCCTCGGTAGCCATACGTGCGTTGTGCAGCGCGGCCCTGTGCACATGGCGCAAAGCCTCGTCGCCGAGGGTGTCGAGTATTTTACGGTAGTCGTATTTCTTTTTACGGGCCTGTGCCAGCGAGTCGTTGTCGCAAACCATGGTGTAGGTGCTCATGCGCGAGTTGATAAGCCGCACAAAATCGGCACGTTTGCCGTCCTGCTCCCGCTCAAGGGTGTCGATAGCTTCGTCGAGCTGCAGCACGTTCATCATCTGGTAACTGCCTTTGAAAAAATCGTCGTCAACGGAGGCAAGTCCGAACCCCGACAAGTCGAACTTTATCTGCTGCCGGTCGAATTTAACGCGGGTCATCGGGCGCGACACCCAGTTTTCGCCTTTCAGATCCTCGCGGTACGAGTATCCGTTGTACATGTTGAAAATCATGAACTGCCCGTCGGGGGTTGTCAGCATTTCGCCTTTTTCGGCCACCGTAACACAGTTGTTGCCCATTCCATCGGTGTGGTCGTAAATGGTTATGCCGTAGAGGGTTTTGTCGTCGTGCTTGTCCTTTTCGTCAACACGTATCACATAGCCTTCGATGCCCGCATAGTACTCGCTGGGCTTAATGTTGATGGCAGGTTTGGTGTTGGTGATGGAATAGAGAGTGCGTTTTTGCTGCAGCACAGCGTATGGCATTATGTTGTTGGCAAAGCCGAAAGCCAGAATTGTTATCAATACCACTATGATGACCAGCGGGAGCATTATGCGCCTTACGGATATGCCGCCAGCTTTCATGGCCACCAGCTCGTATTTTTCGCCAAAATTGCCCATTGTCATAATGGAGGCGAACAGGGTGGCTATGGGCAAGGCCATGGGAACAAAGGTTATGGAGGCATAGAAAAGCAGCTTGGCTATAACCCACATGTCGAGACCGCGCCCCACAAGGTCGTCGACGTATTTCCACAGGAAATTCATCAGCAGCACAAACACCGCAAGGGCGAAGGTGAGCAGCAGCGGTCCAATGAAGGATTTTATTATAAGCCGGTCTATCTTTTTCATAGTTTAGAATTTGCCTCGCAGCCAGCGCCACAGGTCGTTGCCGTTGGCAAAGATAAGCAGTGCGAACAGCAGTATCATGCCCACCATCTGTGCGCGTTCGAGGAATTTTTCGCTGGGTTTGCGGCGGGTTATCATCTCCCAAAGGGTGAACACTATGTGGCCGCCGTCGAGTCCGGGAATGGGTATGATGTTCATAAACGCAAGTATGATGGCAAGGAACGCCGTCATGGTCCAGAACTGGTACCAGTCCCACTCTTTGGGGAACACGCTGGCAATGGTGCCAAAACCGCCAAGGTTCGAGGCTCCGCCTTTGGTGAACAATATTTTTAGCGAGCTAACGTAGGTAACCAGCGTCTGGCAGCCGTATTTTATGCCTGCCGGTATGGCTTGGAAAACGTTGTAGTCGATATGTTTGACCTCGAAAATTTCGAGTGGCGACTTGAGCATCACACCAAGTTTGCCATCGCTGGCCAGAGGCACAGTCAGCTGTTTCAGGGTGTCGCCGCGATAGAAACCAAGCGTTATCTCCGTGCCTGCGTTGTCGGCCAAGGCTTCGGATATTTCGGTGTAGGATGGTGTAGGCACGCCATTGATGCTTATCACACTGTCGCCTATCTGAATGCCGGCTTTTTCGGCCACGCTGCCTGCCACAAAGTCCTTAACCACAAATGGGCTGCGCAACTGCATGAGGTATTTGGGGTTTTCCTGCCCTATTTTTTCGAGCAGCTTACCCGACATTTCTATCTCCACCATCATGGTGGTGTCGCGCTGGGCTATGGAGGCCATGTACTGCTCGCCCGTAGCGGTGTCGGTGGCAAAAATGGTGTCGGTTATATGCAGTGTGCGTTGCGCGGTAACCTCTTTGGGGTTGCTCAGGGCAAGTTTGTTCATCACCACGTCAATGCCAACGGTGTCGGAAAATTCCTCGTTGTCGATGCAGATAATCATGTCGCCGTTTTGCAGGCCTTCGTCGATAAGTATCTGGTGGTAGTCGTAGCCCATGGTGGCGTTGCGCATAGGCAGCTCGTCCTGTCCCCAGTGGGCAAACACGGCGGCGTATATCACCAATGCCGATATGAAATTTACCAGCACTCCGCCCGAGATGATGCACAACCGCTGCCATGCGGGCTTGGAGCGATATTCCCATGGCTGGGGTTCGCTTTCCATATCGTCGGCGGACTTGGTTTCGTCTATCATGCCGGCAATGTCGCAGTATCCGCCCAGCGGTATCCAGCCAATGCCCCACAGGGTGTTGTCGGGTTCTTTCTCCTCCCATTCCTTGGGAGTGGTGGCGTTGAACCACAGAAAATGCCATTTGCCGTCGAACTTTTTGGCTTTCAGTATGGAGAATTTCCAGTTGAAAAACATATAGAACCGGCGCACCCTACAGCCGAAAAGACGTGCAAAGCAGTAGTGCCCGAACTCGTGGGTGATAACAAGGAACGAAAGACTGAGTAGTAGTGCTAATAATTTCATATACAGCGTTTTATGTTATTTGTTTTTAAGATAATCAATGGTTTGTCGGCGTATTTCGGCATCGGTTTGCAGAAGGTCGTCGAGCGAGGGTTTGTCGACAAAAAGGCCGGTGTTCATGGCATTGGCAATAACCTCGGGTATTTGCAGGAAAGAAATTTTCCGGTTCAGGAAAGCGGCTACGGCCACCTCGTTGGCGGCATTCATTATGCAGGGCATGTTACCTCCTCGTTGTATGGCCTCGTACGCCAGCCTGAGGCAGACGAAAGTGTCGGGGTCGGGTTTGGCAAAGGTCAGCGTGGGGTGGTCGGCAAAATTGAGGTGCGGCACAGGGTCGGCAGTGCGGTGCGGGAACGACAGGGCGTAAAGTATGGGCAGCTCCATGTTGGGCAGTCCGAGCTGTGCTTTGATGGAGCCATCGGCAAACTGCACCATCGAGTGAACTATGGACTGCGGGTGCACCACAACCTCGATCTGCTGCGGTGCCACGTCGAACAGCCATTTGGCCTCTATCACCTCAAGGCCTTTGTTCATCAGTGTGGCGGAATCCACAGTTATTTTACGGCCCATGTGCCAGTTGGGATGGTGCAGGGCATCGGCCACGGTAACGGTTTCCAGAAAATCGCTTTTTTTGCCAAAAAAAGGGCCTCCCGAAGCGGTGAGCAGTATTTTTTCGATGGGGTTGTGCCATTCGCCCACTATGGACTGGAAAATGGCCGAGTGTTCGGAGTCCACCGGAAGTATGGCCACCTTTTTCCGCACTGCCATGCGGGTTACTATCTCGCCCGCCACCACCATGGTCTCTTTGTTGGCTATGGCAATGGTTTTGCCGTACTCAATGGCGCGCAGCGTGGGTTTAAGTCCGGCAAAGCCCACCACGGCAGTAAGCACCGTGTCGATGGTGGACATCTCCATAACGTCGGCAAGGGAACCCTCTCCGGCAAACACTTTGATGTCGTGCTGTGCAAGGGCCTGCTGCACCTGCTGGTATTTGGTTTCGTCGGCAATGACCACGGCATTGGGCTGGAATTCGATGGCCTGGCTTACGAGCAGGTCGGCGTTGGTGTTTGCCGTAAGCACCTCCACTGCGAAAAGGTCGGTGTGGCGGCGTATCACGTTCAGGGCCTGGCAGCCTATGGAGCCGGTGGAGCCGATGATGGCTATACGTTTGGGTTGGGTTTGTTTATCGTTATCAGAAGTTGACATAGCGTTGGGGGTTGATAGGTTTTCCGCTGTACCACAGTTCGAAATGCAGATGGGGGTCGCCTTTGGTGGCGCCTGTGCTGACCAAAAAGGCCACTGGCTCGCCGGCACGCACAGCGACGCCGGC
>CALGGY010000101.1 GCA_937915785.1 uncultured Bacteroidales bacterium | reverse complement strand
CCTCTCCCAAGCCCGACCTTTGGGCCTCACCCTTCGCCCTCGGCGGCCACCTGTTCCATGACAAAGGGCAGATGACGAGGCCAGTGCCAGGTTTGGACATGAGCAAGCTGCTACTGAGCCGTGACAACGTGCCGGGAATGTCGGCGGAAACATCATCTACTACAAATTCTGAAGTAGCAAACTATGCTCAAGAACAGGTGAGGAAGAAAGGACTGGATATAAGTGTGGACAAAGATAAGATTTATCAAATACCAAAAGATTCTGTAGAAATATACCCAGCTGATGAGCTTAATAAATCTTATAGAAAACAACAGCCTGTAATTATCATGGACAAATCGAATAATGGTGACGATTTCCTTGATCATAACAAAGTGGATAAATATAATATCCGTTTTTACCCAGGAAACACTTATAAATTCTGGCAAACTCGAAATGTGCCTGGTTACAAGAACGATATTTTTTTTAACTTTGCACCAATAGTACCACCAATGAGTAATAGAAAGCAAGACCAGTCTTTCTACGATAATGGTTTGCCAGGATTCACAGCTTCAAGTACATCATCACATAGTAGTTATCGGAATACACCAGAATGTGCAAGTAATGTAACATATGCCTTTTTAGATAAGATGGGACCAGATTTTGTTGTGAACAACAATGTACGGGGGGATGCATGGACAATGCCGCTGAATCTTGAAAAAAAAGGGTATGAATTTACAAATATTTTTGATGATGCACCATTTAGCGTAAAGAGTGGTAATCGCAATATTGTGAATAACTTCGTTTATAATCACTATACAAAAGAATGGAAAGATGGTATTAGAGAGGAGCTAAAACCAGGCGACATAGTAACATTATTATACCCAACATCACCAAATTACAAAAAGGCTGCTGTTGGTAGTGGTGGCCGAATATTAAGTACGCATATAGGATATGTTGAGGAAAAAGACGGCAAACTGTACATTGTGGATAACGTTCATGGAACAGTAAAATATCACCCATTGGAGAGTTTGCTGACAAATGCGAAGGGTAGAAAGGATATGAAAATTACAGGATTTGTAAATATTCATGGGAAAAAAGAGAAGCCTACTTTCTATAATGACATGACGGAACAGGGATTCGTGCCAGATACCAATAGTGGTGCCAAGTTTTATAGACTGATGAACAACAGTGCATACAGGTCTGCACAAAGCATAATTGATAATTCATACAATTTTCTCAAAATAAAAGGAGTGGATAGTGATACCTTTAACAGGCTGAGAAAAATAGCATTTTTGTTACAAACGAAAGAATCCATGAACGGTGTAGGTGATCGTTATTTAGAAACAGCAGGTCTTACTGGTACTTATAAAGATAAGATAGTGTCGAAATTACAAAATCTTAGACGTATTTATAATGGAACTGTCCCATCAATAAGTCTAAGCAATATAAAAGTTGATTCTAAAAAATTTTTAGAAGGTTTATCTGAAAAAGAAAAGGAAATTATAAATTACGATTATGCAAAAGCTCATGGTTTGTTAGAGACACCAGAATTTTCGGGAAATCTTACAATGCTTTACCTAATAAAACAAAAACAGCGTTTATCAAAGATTCTAAAAACTTACAAAGTCGAAGAATTAAATGACAATAAAGAACTTATGGACGATTTGATAATAGCCGCACATAACCAAGGTTGGCTAAACATTATAAAAAATATATCAAAATACTCAAAAAACAAAGATATTGGAGAACTCACACAATATAGTGACATCAGTTACGTTAAAGGCACAAGGATTTTTGAAGATTATTTCGATTTTAATCCAGCAGTATACCATAATTTGAAACCCGTTACAGTAAAACAAAGATAACATCCAAATCTCCATGAAAAATAAAACCTTATTTCTTGGCCTATGTGTGGTAGCACTACTAATCGTTTCCGCTGTCCTGTTCTGGAACCGATACGGCAGAGCAATAATAAAACATATATGCAACAACACTAATACCACCACAACCACCAGTGCCAAATGTATCGACGGCATCGACATATCGCACCACAATGGCATTATTGATTTCAAAACTATAGCGGCCAACAACGACTTGCAATTTGTGTATATAAAAGCAACCGAAGGCTCAACACACAAGGACTCGAAATACAAGCACAATGTAAAAAATGCCAAAAGACAAGGATTGAACGTGGGTGCCTATCACTTTTTCACTATGGGGTCGTCGGCACAAAAACAGTTCGATAATTTCAAAAACACCGTCAAAAAAAACGAAATAAACCTCATACCCATGGTGGATGTAGAAACTTATGTAAACAGAAGGGGGTATCATATCGGGGATTATTATCTAAACAACAGAAAGCAAAAACAACAAGTGATAGACAGCCTTCAGGAACTTTTGGACAAACTTGAAAAACACTACGGCAAAAAACCGATGATATATTGCAACGAAGGTTCGTACAAACATCTGATACAGAACAATTTCAGCCACTACAATATTTATTATGGCGACTACTCCTACAAATGCAATATCTCCGATTACACAATTTGGCAATATTCCGAAAGGGGTTTCATAAAAGGAATCAAAAAACATGTTGACGTGGCACAATTTTCGGACAAAGCTTCGGTACAAGACATTTTACTGTAGCATCACTCCCCCCCCCTCGCACCCACCC
>CALGGY010000100.1 GCA_937915785.1 uncultured Bacteroidales bacterium | reverse complement strand
GTCTAAGCGGCTCAAATACATCGAGGATCTGTGTCTGGCCTTGGGTATATAGTGTGCAAAATGGGGAATTCTTTATTAAAAAAGGGGGGGGGGGAAATCACGGGAGAAGTTCCAATAAAGGAAAATCTCCCGTGAAACATATAGTTTCTCGTGTTTTATTACAAATTCATTGCTGCCAGCCAGTTGCTGATACGGTTGTCGGTTTTGTCGGATTCGTTGTTCTCGTCAAGAGCCAAACCCAAAAACATTCCGTCTTTTACACCTTCGCTGGATGAGAAGCTGTAGTCATCGGTGTTGACTTGTCCTACAATTTTTGCGCCAGAGTCTTTTACAGCCTCGTAAAGAGGAGCCAGGGCTCCGCAAAATGTGTCTGAGTATGCTTGGCAGTCGCCAACGCAGAATAGAGCCACTGTTTTGCCCGAAAGGTCGGTGCCTTTTATCTTGTCGCAGGCGTCAAACCAGTCGTCCTGTAGTTCGCCGTCGCCCCATGTTGATGATCCTAAAAGAATAACATCGTATTGTTTCACCGAGTCGGCTGTAAGTTCAGAAGCACTGATAACATCAGCCCCTTCGATTTTTTTTGCAATGCGGTTGGCTATGTCCTCGCATGTGCCTGTTGTGGATCCAAAAAAGATTCCTGTTTTTTTCATAATTTAATAATTTGATAAGTTTATGATTAATAATTGTTTATGAGTTTTTTTCGTTTAATGTGGGTTGTCTTTTCGAGATACAAAGATACGGCAAAGAAAATCTGTATTAGTTCATTATTTATTGGTATTTTTGTTGGTTCGGTGATTTTGTGTTGTTAATAAACATTTGTTAGTAAGCATATTTCACCACACCGTTTTGTCTTTTTTGAGTACAAAAGTGTCAACTTTTTTAGATTGCGACAAGTTTTGAGAGCAGAAAATAAATTCCAATTCCCAGATAGTTTCCTATGGCGTAACCGAGCAGGCCTATAGCGATTCCAACCATTACCACATCGCGGTTTTTGAGCAATGCGGCGGCCATGGGCACAAAAGGCGGTGAATTTATCAGCGCTATCTACGACACCAGCACAGTGTCGCCGTCGATTTTCAACAGTTTTGCCAACAATATCTGCAACACCAGCGAGCCGAACACCGTAAAGGCAATATAATAAAGTATATGCAAGTTCTCCAACAGTTTGAGGTCGTGAACATTAACTATTGTGGCGATGGAGAGGCAAAACACATATACAAAATACAGGCCATGGTCGAAAGTGTTACCCAAGCGTTTCACCGGCTTGCAGAACGAGAATGAAAGGGATAATGTGGTCAGCGCCACAATAATGACCGCGATTCCGTTGTCTATAGGCACCACCAGCGACACTCCATACGACACAGCCGCCACCGCCAATGCCAAGTCAATTGCCACCACATTTTTCCAAAAGGGTTTTCTTGCTTCCACTTTTTCCGGCAAAAACACATCGCTTTCTGCCAGCTTTGCGGGCGGTAACAATTTGCGGAACAACGCATTGCCGAAGAAAATCACAAAAATAAGGTATAGTCCAGTGATAATAAGGTCGTAACTGGTAATAAGCAGATAAAGGTCGTTCGGGAGCGCCACGGCTTTTCTGATTGCCCCTATGTTTGGTATGCCACCGGTGTAAATGCCGGTCATTACGGCGCTCACCTTGGCAAACTCATCAGACGAAGCATGTGTTTTGTGTGGGTTGAAGATGAAAAATCCAATCAGCACCATGACAAGTATACTGGCAAGCCCGGTAAAAAATGCCTTGGCCACTTTTTTTGTGGGCCATTCGCCAAAATTGCAGCAGATAAGCATAAACGGAGCAGATAAAAGGACGATGCAACCTGTTGGGAGTGCCCATGGTGTCGCACGAGCGGCTGTACCAGTTCGTGTGGGAAGACAAAAAACATGGCGGTGAACTGCACAGACAGCTGCGCGGGGGAGGGCGCAAATACCGGAAAAGGGGAGCGGCAAAAGACAGCCGGGGCATTTTGCAAGGACGCGTGGGCATTGAAAAACGTCCCGCCATAGTGGACGAGAAAAAACGTTTCGGCGACTTCGAGATAGACCTCGTCCTCGGCAGCAACCATAAAGGCGCCCTGCTCACCGCCAACGACAGGGCCGCCGGCATTTCGCTGATAGCACCTCTTAAAAGCAAGGCGGCCAAGGAGGTGAAA
>CALGGY010000099.1 GCA_937915785.1 uncultured Bacteroidales bacterium | reverse complement strand
TCGTTTTATTTTTAATGCAACACATCGCACCTGCCAACTGCAAACTCCCAACTGCAAACTCCCAACTCCCAACTCCCAACTGCCAACTCCTACCTGCCAACTCCCAACTCCCAAACTCCAAACTCCCAACTGCAAACTCCAAACTCCCAACTGCAAACTGCAAACTGCAAACTGCAAACTGCAAACTGCAAACTGCAAACTAATCAAAAGTCTTGCAATCCGTAAATGCGTCCCAATTCCGGGTCGGGCTGTTCCTGCCAAGTGCGCACGCGTATCACGGGGTTGCCCTGTTCGTTGAGGTCCACTTTCAGAAACAGGTAACCGGAGTCGCCGTAGTTGGTGCTGTAGTAGTCCTGTTTTATCTGTATTCCGTAGGTCTCGCCCCCCACGCCGGCACGCAGCACCTCGTTGTTGGCAAAACGCAGGTTTACAAACTCGTTGGAGGCGAAACAGCGTTCCAAGTTTTTCATATACTGCTCCTTGGTGTACTGTGTGCGTTTCACGTATTTGTTCAGCCGGTAGGCGTCGCGGTCATCGGCTGTGCGTTCCATCTTTTGCACTGTGTGCCCGACAATTATCACGGCGTCGTCGTCGAAAATGGACTTTATGTAATCCAAGCGTTTCAGTGCGAAAGCCGTTTTGTAGTCCTCCAGAAAAAGGATCACCTTTTGTTTGGATTGCGTGGGCCATGGGCGGCTCATTATATCGGCCACTGCCTCTTTTTCGAGGCCGAAAGCCACATAATCTATCTTTCCCCCGTTGTTGAAAGTGAACACCACATTTTCCACGAAAGATTTTCGCACTCCCCGTTTGAAGGAGAACGACATGGGCACGCAGCGTGCCACAAAGCCGCCGTCGCAGGACTCGAACACACAGCTGTCGAACTGCAGCACCTTGGCGTTGCCGTAGTGTATCAGGTTCTCGAACAATTCCTTTCCCTGTGGGGTGAAATATCCGTCCACCGCGCTGTATTGTTTTTTACGGATGGCGTCCACCACTTTGTCCAGCGTGGCTTTGGCCGATGCCATTTGCTGTTCCGTTACTTTCAGCTGCGAGTTTGTGGCGTATTCAACGTCAGCGGTTGCTGCAACCTGTTGGCTTGCATGTGTTTTTCCGTCGGGCTTTGTGGCAATGGGCACTGTGGTGTAGCTTTTGCGCAGGGCTTTGCCTTTCACCACGTCGAAAACGGCTTTCACCTCGTTGTCGATATGGGCTTGGCCTTTGTAGTCGTACTCGTATTTGAGCTGCACTGTCTTAGGTGTGGCGCCCGAGGGCAGCTCCAGCACTCCGCGCCCGTTTTTGGCGCTGTATATGTTGCTCCAGTCCTTGCCGTCGAAATAGGTGTAGTCGAGGCTGGCCACGGGTTTGCCCCTGAAAACGAACTTCAGCTCGGCATCCGCGCCTTCCAATCGGCTAACGGCAACGTCGATGTCGTCGAACACGGCCTCCATGTGCAGGGGTATCCACACCAGAAGCACGTTGCCGCCGTCGTCTTTCACTGCATTGGCATTGGGCAACGTCTTAAGCAGCGCAAAAGCCCAGTAGTAGTTGCGCAGGGCGTCGTCGAGCTTGGCCTTTTCTTCCGCGATGGCCGCCATACGCAGGTACTCTTTTATCTTCAGCTCGCGCTCATTGAAAATCTTCTGTATCTCGGCACGTTTTATAAAACGTCCCACATGGGCGTTGGGCTCGTTGGCAAGCACTACCTTTTCCGTGTTTGTGAGCGAAGCGCTTGAGTACGACTGTATTTTGGACTGCACATAACTGTTGGCGTCGAACTTGCCGTTGGTGATTTTTTCGTCGTCGGTAACCACCACGTCCTTGCTCACCACAACGGAGATTTTGCTTATCAGGTCGGCCAACGCCTGCTCGTCGGCGTCGCGAACGGTCTCGCCCCAGCCCTCGCCGGTGAGGTACACGCTCTTTTTAGCCACAATATCGTCCCACTTCTGAGCCGAGAGCGGGACGATATTGGCCAAAAGCAGCAAAGCCGCAAAAAGTATTCGATTTTTCATCAATCCTCGAAGCCTTCTTTGATGAATTTCGACACCTTTTCGGCGTATTTCTGGGCGGCGGCGCTTTCCTTGGCCGCATTTTCGAAGGCACGTATGCGCGCTTTGGTGGCGGCGGCCTCGTCAACCAGGAAGAAACCTTGATATTCGAACATTTCTGTTCCGTTTTGCTTGCCTATGGAACGATAAATCATGTACGAATTTTGCAGCTCGCCGTTTATCTCCTTGCGCACATTGTTTTCGTATGCGGCATAGAAATGCTCGAACTCGGCCAGCTCGTCGGTGCCTATCACAGAGCCCATGTCCTCCACAATACGGCCTTTAACATGGCTGCCGGCACGTTTGGCATAGTCGGCGCAGGCCGCCATAAACAGTTTCTCCTTGCCGATGTTCTTGTTGCTGCTCGAAGTAAAGGCGGAAACTTCGGTAACGCCATCCTTGCCCAGTTTGTCGTAATGGGTGAGCAGGGCGACATCAAGGGAGTGCGAGGTGCCGAAAATCTTCCAACCATCCTTTGTGTACTCTTTCATCTTTTTCTTGTACTCTTTTTTCTGGGCGCGAGCCAGCTGTTTGTTTTGGGCATCCACATAGTTGATTTGTCCGCAGCACAAAAAGGCCGCGATTGCCATTAAAATTACTTTTTTCATCTTTTAAACAATATTTGTTAATTATTATTATTATTTAGTTGAATTTCAAAACATTACACCTTTGCAATACACAATGAGAAATTATTGGAACTTTCCGCCGGAAGTCCCAAAAAAAGGAAATTTGAAAAAAAATAAAGGTAACCGCGTGGGGAAACGAGCCTAAGCCCCCCCCCCATAAAAAACTGATTTACAATATGTTACATTTAAAATCATTGTGCAAAACGCATAAAGTAGCAATTTGCAAATTTACATAAAAATTGCGATTTCTGCAAGGGAAATATAAATTCCGCAAGTTAAAAAAAATGAACATGCTGGCAGAAAAGCAGTGGAGAAGTGCCCGATTCATTCGGATAATTTGCTAAGAAACAGTAAAATACGTTATTTTTGAACACAACTCCCATCACCCAAGCGAATGGGGAAAGGCGGGAAAAGCCAAAAAAACAGCAACTCATAACC
>CALGGY010000098.1 GCA_937915785.1 uncultured Bacteroidales bacterium | reverse complement strand
TTGTTGTTGTTGTTGTTGTTGTTGTTGTTGTTGTTGTTGTTGTTGTTGTTGTTGTGTGTCTGGGTTTGCGGCTTGGTCTGGGTGTTGGGTCTTGCCGAGCCTGACTGGTGCTGGGGCTGGGTTTGAGTGTTGCCATTGCCGATGTATTTTGGCGTAGTGGTGCGTGGTTTAACGTTGGGTTGCGAGAAATAATTCTGTTTGAAGTTCTGTGGGTGTGCCACGCGTGCCGTACGTGTGTATGTCGGCATGCGCCAGCGGAAATTGGCGGCACACGAGTTGTGCTTGAACCCCAGTGCCACAGCCACGTTGGTGGGATATCCATTGGCTCCTTCCACCCATACGCAGTTCAGGTCCAACGGGGTGTATATCTCTTGTTTGGTTTTAACGTCGTAGCCGTATATCCAAACTTCGTAGTAGGTGAAACTGTAGCGTTCCATCCACACGTCGTAGGTGAACACGTACGATGACTGGTAGTCGGGATAACAACCGCAGTACAGAAGCACCTCCGGATGCTGGTTCAGGTAATTTACCACACGTGTGGCCTGCGATTTGCGGAAAAACTGCACCGACGAATCGGCGAAACTTGCCGTGCTTGCCAAAAACAGGAACGACAAAACAAAAATTACTTTTTTCATGGTGATTTATTTTTAAAATTCGTTGCAAAGATACAAAAAAAATGTTTTTTTTCAAAAAAAAATCGTTTGTCAGGGAGTTTTTTTTGTTGTATTTTGTTGATATATAGAAAGTTTTTGGTTGTCTAATTTTTTTTCCCCGTTTTTGGATCATGATGTTGAAAAAAAATGTACCTTTGCATACATTAGTAACCGATAAAATCTTTCACACATGGAGAACAATTTAAAAGCATCGGAGCTTGTTTTGGCCGACGACGGCAGTCTGTACCATATCCACCTCACCGACGGACATATAGCCGACACCGTTTTTTTGGTCGGCGATCCGGGCCGTGTGGCAATGTTCGAAGAACTTTTCGAAACGGTGGAGTATAAAACCTCGAACCGCGAAATATCCTCGGTAACAGGTGTTTACAAAGGCAAACGCATCACTGCCATTTCCACTGGCATGGGCACCGACAATATCGACATTGTGGTGAACGAGCTCGACGCCGCAGTTAATATCGACCTCGAAACACGTATGCCCCGTGCCTCGCACCGCACACTCAACCTCATACGCATCGGTACATCGGGCGCCTTGCACGCCGATATACCTGTGGCCGGTTTCGTGGCTTCGGAGTATGCCCTCGGCTTGGACGGGCTGCTCAATTTCTACGCACACGACGAGGCTCTTTTCGAAAAGGAAATGAACGATGCTTTTGCGCGTCATGCCAACCTGCCGCCGCAGTTCCAAAAGACTTATCTTGTGAAAAGCAGTTCTTCACTGCTCAACGCTCTGGCTTTCGACTGTGTGAAGGGTATAACTGCCACTGCCTGCGGTTTTTACGGTCCGCAAGGCCGTCAGCTGAGGCTGCATACAGCCATACACGATATCAACGGAATACTTTCATCGTTCAGCTGTAACGGTCACCGCATCACCAATTTCGAGATGGAGACTTCGGCCATATACGGACTATCGAAACTATTGGGACACAATGCTTTAACCGTTTGCTTGGTGATTGCCAACCGCGTTACCGGCAAGTTCCTCAACGATTATCATCCGCAGATGAAACAGCTGATTACCACCATGTTGGACAGGGTGGTGGCAATGCAGTAGGCAGCGTTTTTTCTTCGATTTTTCACCAACTGTTGCCACATGGCATGATTTGGGTGCCTGTGGGGTGCTAAAGGGTGTTTTGGCAGATGTGTTCGGCTATCTGCAGGTCGAATGGTGTGGTTATTTTAATGTTCTCGCGGTTGCCCTGCGTAAGGTGTATCTCTTTTTTCAGCACAATCTCCACCACCGAGGCGTCGTCGGTGAAAAGCGGGTCGAAACGGGTGTTGTAAGCGGCTTTTATAATCTCGGAGCGGAAACATTGCGGTGTTTGGACAAGAAATATTTTGCTTCGGTCGAGTGGGGTGGATTGGTTTTCGGTGCCAATACGCACACTGTCGGCGCTTGGCACGGCGGGCACGGCACAGCCGTATTGCTCGGCGGCGGCAAAGGTGTTTTCAATGGTGGCATGGCTTACAAAGGGGCGCACGCCATCGTGGATGCCTACCAGCACGCCGTTTGGGATGGTTGCCAAAGCGTTCTTTACAGAAAAGAAACGTTCCTCGCCACCATAAACCACGCGGTGCGGCAGACGGAACCCATGGTCGCGGCACAGCAGCTGCCAGCGTTGGTGGTGATTCTGCGGCAGCACCAGCGTTATTGCCATCTGGCTGTCGAAAGAGCGTAACCTCTCAATGGTACGCATTAGCATAGGCTTGCCGTTGAGCGGAAGAAACTGTTTGGGTATGTTGTTGCCCATTCGCAGGCCTTTGCCGCCTGCCACTATTATCACATGGCGTTCCATGGTGCTGACAGTGTGGTGTTTACAATATCAGCATGGCGTCGCCGTAGGTGTAGAATTTGTATTTCTCTTTAATTGCCACACGGTAGGCTTCCATCAGCAGGTCGTAGCCGGCAAAGGTGGCGGCCATTATCATCATGGATGTCATTGGCGGGTGGAAATTGGTTACCATCATGTCGGCAATGGAGAAATTGTATGGTGTGTAGATGAATTTGTTGGTCCAGCCGGAATAGGGATTCACCACGCCCGGAGTGGTTACGGCGGTTTCCACGGCTTTCATCGAGGTGGTGCCCACCACGCAGATTTTGCGACCGTTGGCTTTGGCGGTGTTTATTATGTTGCAGGC
Organism: uncultured Bacteroidales bacterium; assembly: GCA_937915785.1. GTDB lineage: Bacteria > Bacteroidota > Bacteroidia > Bacteroidales > P3 > UBA1219. Next base: position 9,012 of record CALGGY010000098.1, on the reverse strand, counting down.
TTTTTCGTCGATGTTCATCTCCTCGGAGTCCATGCGGTGTTTGGAGAGGTCTTCCACTTCGAGGGGCTTGAAATTGCTGAAGCCGGCGTGCAGTGTTACTTCGGCCATCTGCACGTCTTTCAGTTCGAGTCGTTTTAGGAGTATTTTGCTGAAATGCAGTCCTGCGGCGGGTGCTGCCACGGCGCCTTCGGTGCGGGCGTATTCGGTCTGGTAGTATTCTTTGTCTTCGCGTTCTTCTTTGGCGTTGTTGCCGGAGCGTGTGGCAAGCAGGAAGTCGGGCAGCGGGGTTTTGCCGAGGCTGCGAACGGTGCTTATGAACTCGTCGTGGGTACCGTCGAACATAAAACGCACGGTGCGACCGCGCGAGGTGGTGTTGTCTATCACTTCGGCCACAAGGCTGTCGTTGCCAAAATACAGCTTGTTGCCGATACGTATTTTACGTGCGGGGTCCACAATCACGTCCCACAGCAGGGTTTCGGCGTTGAGCTCCCGCAGCATGTAAACGGTGATTTTGGCGTCGGTTTTTTCTTTCACGCCTTCCAAAAGCGCGGGGAATACCTTGGTGTTGTTCACTACAAGCACATCCTTGGGGTTGAGGTAGTCTATGATGTCTTTAAAGAGTTTGTGCTCTATTTTGCCGCTTTTGCGGTCCAAAACCATCAGTCGGGCCATGTCGCGTTCTTTGGATGGGTGCTCTGCAAACAAATCTTTTGGCAGTGTGTACTTGAAATCGTGTAACTTCATTATATGTTTTTTTATTCTTTGTTGTCTTGAAAAAAACGGGTGAAAAACACTCTTTTTTTACAAAGATACGAAAAAAATTATCCTTTGTCAAGTGTTTTAACGTTTCGATAAACGTAAAAGTTACATTATTAGTGCTTTGCGGATGAAAAAATATTGTTTAAAAAAACGGAGGTCTATTCTTTTATAGGAGAGCCTGCGAAATATGTATGGCAAATCAGTTGTTTTTTCCGCCGAAACTGATGTTTTTTTCGGGATTTGTTAAAACCTGCGTTTTTTTTTTGGGAGGGGGGGTGTCTTATGCCTTTTTCTCTGTCACGGCCATGGCTATGCGGATATGGAAATAGTCGTATTTTCCGCCAAAATGTTCGTAAACATCGGCTAAGTTTATCGTTTCTTTGTCGGCGATAAAATCGGATATTTTTTTCAGCTCTTCGTCCGCGATGTATTTCCCGGCTTCCACTCTGCCTTCGCCTATCAACCTTGCTATGTGCCCTTGTATGGTTGAAAGTGCCAGCCCTCGCTCTTTGGCCGTTTGTTCGGGGCTGAGGCCTTGGTTTAGCAGCTCAAGGGTGTCTGTAAGCGACTGGCCTTTGGGCTTTTTCTTTTTTATGCCGTGGGCTTCGCAGAAAGTTTGTGTCAGGTTGAGTAGTTCGGGACCTAATTCGTCGAATTTTTGTTTTCCAAAACCGCTTACTGCCATCATTTGTGTTTTGGTAACGGGCAGGTTCTGAGCTATTTCCACCATCTGGCTTTCGGTGAGTATCGAAAATGGGGGACAATTGGAGTGGGCAAAGGATTGTTCGCTGCGCCAGTCGCGGAGTATGTCGAGGAACTCGGCGGAGTGTGGGTTCAGTTTTACCGTTGGCACGAGGGCTTTTTGTGGGGTGTCGCTGTCGGAAAGCACAAAGTTGGTGGTGGTGCGGTGGTAGCTTTCCACGCTGAATCCCCGCAGGGCGTTTTTCAGAAGCGTTTTCTTTAATTCCATTGCCTTGCGGGTGCTTTCGGAAATTTCGGTGTAGCGTTTCTTGGTTTCTTTGTTTTTGATGTTCAGGTTCAGGTAGTTGGCGTAGTTGGTGCGGAGCTCGGTCATTTGTTTCAGGAAATAGTCGGAGGCTTTGTTGATACGCTCTTGCAGAAAAGCGTCGCCGGTGTTGCCGCCGCATTGGGCCTGCAGCTGTGCCAACTGCATGTGGAATTTTTCCGAAACGGACACTATGTTGTTGAAGAAGGGCCGTTCGATTTTGTTGTCGAACGATGACGCTTTTTGTGGGTGCGACGCCGCCAGATCCACCGACAGCAGCCGGTGCATCTGCGAAAGCAGTTTTTGCAGTTCGCCGAAATCGAAGAGTTCGTGCAGTTTGCCGAAATAGTATTGCGAAAGGTCGGTTTGGTATTGCTTTTGGGCGGATTCGGGGCTGGGAATGTTGTTGGTGAAGGTTTTCACGCAGTTGTCGCTGAAGAGGTTGTTTTCCGAGACGGGGGTTTTCAGCACCAGCCCTTCGAGGGTTCGGCAGCGGCTCAGGGCCACGTATGTTTGCCCGAAGGCAAAGGCTCTGCCGGCGTCGATGATGGCGTGGTCGAAGGTGAGGCCTTGGCTTTTGTGTATGGTGATGGCCCACGCAAGGCGCAGCGGCAGCTGTTTGAAAGTGCCGTCCACCACGGCTTCTATCTCTTTGCTTTCTTCGTTGAGCTCGTATTTGGTGTTTTCCCACGTGATGGGTTCCACATCGAAAGTGGTGCCGTCGGGTTCGGATACCTGCAGGTGGTCATCGCCGATGCCGGAAATGACTACAATTTTCCCGTTGTAATAGCGTTTGTCGGGGCTCGGGTCGTTGCGAACAAACATCACTTGGGCGCCTTTTTTCAGCGCGAGGTTTTCGTCGGTGGGGTACATGTATTCGGGGAAAGTGCCTGTTATTTCGGCTTCGAAAGTGTGTTTTTCGCCTGGCAGACGGTCCAGTTTTTGCTGGTTTATGTCGTTGGCTTGTGCGTTGTGGGTGGTAAGGCGTATGTATTTTTGGCTGTCGTCGGGGTCGAAATCGGGTATGTGTCTGGAGTTTAGCCGGTCAATTATTTCGGCGGTGGGACGGCTTTGGCGTATGCTGTTCAGTATTTCCACAAACTCGGTTTCGTTTTGGCGGTATACGTGCGTGAGCTCTATGGATATGTAGTTGAGCCGTTTGAAGGCTTTGCTTTCGAAAAAGAATGGCGACGAGTACACCTGCCGCATGTATTGCCATTCGTTGTCTTTCACCACGGGCGGAAGCTGGTAAAGGTCGCCAACCATAAGCAGTTGCACGCCGCCAAAGGGTTTGTCGTTGCGGCGGTAGGTGCGCAGGCGGTCGTCGATGGCGTCAAGCAGGTCGGCACGTACCATGCTTATTTCGTCAATTATCAGAAGGTCAAGACTTTGGAGAATTTTTATTTTGTTTTTGCGGATGTTGTGTTTGTTTTCGGGCAGCGAGTATTCGGAGTAGAATCCTTTCACAGTGGGCAGGTACGCCGATGGGGGCAGTTGGAAAAACGAGTGTATGGTAACGCCGCCGGCATTGATGGCCGCCACACCTGTTGGTGCCACCACCACAAAGCGTTTGCTGCACGTTTCCACGATGTGGCGCAGAAAGGTGGTTTTTCCTGTGCCGGCTTTTCCGGTAAGGAACACCGAGGTGCCGGTGTGTCGTATGTAGTTTTCGGCAAGTGCTATCTGCTGGTTTTCCATAGTATTTTTGGTGTTTCGTTTATTTCAGACGTATGCGAGGGTCGAGGGCGGCATAAAGTATGTCCACCAGTATGTTGATGATTATCAGTATTATGCAGATGAACGCTATGGCACCCATCACCACTGGGAAGTCGTATTTTTCCAGTCCGTCCACAATTACTATGCCCATTCCTTTCCAGTCGAAGATGTATTCCACAAAAACGGCTCCCGCCATAAGTCCTGCCAGCCATCCCGATGAGGCTGTAATTATCGGGTTAAGAGTGTTTTGCAGAGCGTGGTGCACTATCACGCGTTTCTTTTTCAGCCCTTTGGCGTAGGCGGTGCGTATATAGTCCTGTCCCATCACTTCGAGCATGGAGTTTTTTGTAAGCTCCACTATTACCGCCAAGGGCCTGATACCGAGGGTGAAAGCCGGAAGTATCATGTTTTTCAGGTCGGGGTATTCGTGTCCGGAGTAGTCGTCTACCGAGAAAAGGTTCCCGAACATGTTGAGTCCTGTAACATCGGCCAGCACGTAGGCGAAGAGCCATGCTATGATGATGGCGGCGAAGAACGACGGCAGCGACATGCCGAGCACCGAGAAAAACAGTGCCGAGCGGTCGAAAAGGGTGTCCTTGTACAGTGCCGAGAAAATGCCTATGATGATGCCCACCACAAGGGCGAAGGTCATGGCCACAATTGCCAGCAGTGCCGTTTTGGGAAAAGCCTCGGCAATGATGGCGCTTACGGGACGTTTGCTTTGGTACGAGCGGCGCAGGTATGGGTATTTCAGCACTATGCTGGTGCTGCCAATTTTCAGAAGCTGAGTGTAGGGCGCGTATTTGTCGGCGCTGAGGTAGAAATAGGCGTTGGTGTCGGCGTTGTTGTGGAACGATATTGGGGCAAGGTCGTTGAGGTAGTTGAGGTACTGCAGCGGCATGGGTTTGTCGCGGCCAAGGTCTTTGTTTATCAGGTCCACGCTCTCTTGGTCGGCGCGCTGGCCGAGCATCATTCGGGCGGGGTCGCCGGGCAGTATGTTGAAAAGGAAAAACACCAGCGTTACCACTCCCAGCATTACCAGAAGTCCGTACAAAAGTCGTTTTCTTACGTATTTGTGCATGTCGCGTAAGTGGTTTATTGTTAGTGAGAAGCACGCAAAACCCGGGTGTTTTTACCTTTTTTTGCCGTGCAAAGATACGTTTTTTTTGCGACTTGTTGGCATAAAAAAAAGACGGAGCTTGTGAACTCTGTCTTTTTTTTATTTAGTCCGTTTTGCGGACCGTAGTTTGAAATGCAATTAATCAGGGATGTTAGCTTCAGCCTGAATTATTTCTTCTTCGGTAGGCATTTCGTAAGGTTCTTCGGTTTCTGGCATCGAGTCCTCAAAGGCCATGGGTTCGTCGTCCAAGTCTTTGTTGGGACCTTCTTTCTTGTAGTCCACGCGCCATTCGCCGTCCACTTTTTTCAGCGCCAGCGTGGATTCCGGAAGCTCTTCGTCTTCTACTTCGGCAGAGCCTTCTTCGTTGGGAATTTCTACGGTGTAGTATGCAATAGCTTCGTCACCGTTTATTTCCACTTTTGTAAAATTGAATTTTGTGGTGGAGGTGATGCTGTCGCTGTTTATTCCAAGCATTTTGAAGTAATATTCAATCTGCTTCAATTCCATGACACTTTCTTCTGTGGCAAGCGATTTGCAGGTTGTAAAGTCGCCATTGTCGAAAGCTGTCAGGAATTGTTCCGATATCTTTTTGATTTTGCGTTTCTCGCTGTTGCAAGATGTGGCCAAGGTGAGCCCAATAATTGCTATTGCAATGATTTGAAACAGTTTTTTCATTTTTTTTCTTTTGTGGATTGATTTATAAAATGTGTGTGTTTTGCAAAAAAAAGGGCAAGCTACTTGTATCGCACCGCTACAACCAAACACCCTTGCTGTATTCCTACCCTGGGGGATTCAATGGGAGCTGGTCGTACAAGACTTACCCAATTGCAAAGATACTATTTTTTTTTGAAACAATGCCCAAAAAAATGATTGGATGTTAATGGGAGTGTAGTAATGTGTTGATAATCAATCTTGTTAATTCTAAAATCTTTTTTGTGTCAAGTTGCCAAAACAGCCTTTGTCCGGCAAAGCGAAGTTCAAAAAACAGCGTTTTGTTTGAAAATACGTCCGATTTGTTGCATTTCCGGTGCAATAAAAATGTTGTTTTTCAGTTAATTGTTTTTTAATTGAGAGTTACCCATGTGCGAAATTTTCAAAAATGCTTTCAGTCAGCTTGATACGTGGCAAAAAAAGGAGTTTGCGAGTGTTCTTTTGCTTGCGTTTTCAATCCCCGTTTCGTGGCGAATTTCGATTTTCGCACTTGTTTTGTTTCTGATTTTGGCCGTAGTGCGTCGAGTTGCGGTGAGGCCTTCCGGAAAAGTGACATCCATTGGAGCCCGGTGGTGGTTTCTGCTTTTTGCAATGTTTTACGTAATTCATTTCATAAGTATGTTTTACACAGAAAACCTTGCCGAAGGCCGGGCTGCGTTGGAAAAACGGCTCTCGTTCCTTGTGCTGCCGCTGATGTTCCTTGTGTTCGATTTTTCGTACCTTGGCCGGCAACGTGTGCGTGTGATCCTGTACGCTTTCAGTGCAGGCGCTTTGGCAGTGGTTTGCACCGATTTGGCTACTGCCGTGTGGGATGTGGCTTTGCGTGGCGCCGGCGCCGGACGTTTTTTCGACACGCAACTTTCGTCGGAGCACCATGCCTATATCTCAATGCATATTTGCTTGGCTATAATATTTTGTTTCAGCGAGTTGGTGCGTGGAGCGAAATGTTTTCCGCTGTGGCAGAAACTTGTGCTTGCCTTTGCGTTAGTGCTTTTCACGGTGTTCACCGTGTTGTTGTCGTCAAGGGCGGGAGTGCTGTGCATGGTGGCGGTTTACGGGCTGCTTTTGTTGTGGATGATATTTGTCCGCAAGATGTACCGTGCCGGTGTGGTGGCGGCGGTGGCAGTGGCCGTTGTGCTGGTGGCAATGCCCAATGCCGTTCAGCGTATCGCCAACACTTTCAAATCCATCGGCTCCAGCCAGAAAACCGAGGATGTGCGGGTAACCATACTGCGTTCCACCGTTCCGGTGGCGTTGGACAACTGGCTCACGGGTGTCGGTGTGGGCGACAAAATCGACGCCTACATGGAGCAGTACCGCAAGGATGGCAACACCATCTGCCTTGATCGTGAGTACAACTCGCACAACCAGTTTGTGGATACCACCACAGTTACGGGAGTTGTGGGACTTGCCCTGCTGCTCAGCTTTTTTGTGGTGCCGGCGGTGCTTGCCGTACGTCGGCGCAGGTTCAGCGTGGTGTACGCGCTGTTTCTGTTTATGATTTTCTTCAACGCATTGTTCGAATCGGTGTTCGAAAAACAGGCGGGGATAATGTTTTTTGTCTTTTTCTTTATGCTGATGTTCAACGCCGAGTTTGTGGCCGTTGGGGAGCAAAAAAAAGTTCCTTCAACAAGCAACAGCAACTGAAAAAGCTCAATCACTTTTTTTGAAAAAATGCAAACGAAAGTCCACCTTGGCTTTATATCACCCTCAGCAAAACCAATTCTGCACTGACTTTTATGGAACCGACACAAAAATTTGACCAAATAGTTGTCCGCGACGCCACCGAAAACAACCTGAAACACGTCAGCGTAAGCATTCCCAAGGGAAAGATTACCGTGGTTACTGGGGTTTCGGGCTCTGGCAAGTCGTCGTTGGTGCTCGACACCATTGCCGCCAAGTCGCGTCGCGAGCTCAACGACACTTTTCCATCCTTCACCCAGCAGTACCTGCCTAAATACGGGCGTCCTCACGTGGGAGCCATCGAAAATCTGCCCATCGCCATCGTTATCGAACAGCGCAAACCTACCTCCAACTCGCGCTCCACGGTGGGCACCTACACCGACATCTACGCCCTGTTGCGACTGCTTTTTTCGCGTATCGGGCAGCCTTTTGTGGGCTATTCCGACGCTTTTTCGTTCAACCACCCGGCAGGCAGCTGTCCGCGCTGTAGCGGATTGGGCGAAATTCGCGAGCTCGACATCCACAAGCTGGTGGATTTCGACAAGTCGCTCAACGATGAGGATACAATCCACTACATTGCCTTTGGCAAAGGCGGCTGGCGATGGATACGTTACGCCCACAGCGGACTTTTCGACCTCGACAAAAAAATCCGCGACTACTCGCCCGAAGAGCTCGACCTTTTCCTTTATTCGCCGCAGACAAAGCTGAAAAATCCGCCTGCCAACTGGCCCAAAACCGCCAAATACGAAGGCCTTGTGCCACGCATGTACCGCAGCATCATCAACTCGGAGGAGGGGCTGCTCCATGCCGCCGCCATAAACCCCATGCTCACCATGGGAACCTGTCCCGACTGCGGTGGCACACGTCTCAACGAAAAAATACGCTCCTGCAAGATAGCGGGCCTTAACATTGCCGAGGTTACGGCCATGAGTATCAGCGACTGTCGCCATTGGATGGAAACCATCGACAACCCCTTGGCCGACGACATACGCCGTGCCACCACCGAACGGCTGGCGGCCTTGGAGGAGATAGGTCTGGGATACCTTACCCTCGACCGCGCCATAGGCACACTCTCCGGCGGCGAGGCCCAGCGCTGCAAGATAGCAAAATACATAAACTCGCCGCTCTCCGATGTGATGTACATACTCGACGAGCCCAGCGTGGGACTGCACAACCACGACATTCTGCTGATGCAACAGTCGGTGCAAAAGCTTAAAAACCACGGCAATACAGTGATTGTCGTGGAACACCACAAGGAGATTATCAAAATTGCCGACCATATTATCGACATGGGTCCGGGTGCCGGTGCCAAAGGTGGCGAGGTGGTATTCGAGGGTGGCTACAACGAACTTCTTGATAGCCAAACCCTTACCGGCACCATGCTCGGTGCTGACAGTGCCATGAAAGAGCAGGTGCGCACTCCAAAGAGTTTTTTCCCTTTGCGGGATGCCTCTCTGCACAACCTGCGTGGCGTGTCGGTGGACCTGCCCATTGGCGTGATGTGCGGCATTGCGGGAGTGGCGGGCTCGGGCAAAAGTTCGTTGATGGAGTGTTTCCGCAAGGCATGGCCCCGGCCAGATGAAATAGTGTATATCAGTCAGAAAAACATAGGCATAAGCCTGCGTTCAACCCCCGCCACCTACCTCAACGTGGCCGACGACATACGCCGCCTGTTTGCCCGCGCCAACAAGACCAAAGCCGACCTTTTCTCGTTCAACGGCAAAGGGGGCTGTCGCGTATGCCAAGGCAAAGGGGTGATAGTGAATGACATGGCTTTTATGGATGCCATCGAAACCACCTGCGAGGCCTGCGGCGGCCTGCGATACTCGCCCGAGGTGCTGTCGTACAATGTGCAGGGTTTGAACATCGCCGAGGTGATGGACCTCACCGCCAACCGTGCCGCCGAGCTGTTCGCCGCCACGCCCATCGCCGAAAAGCTGGAGCCTCTGCGGGCGGTAGGCCTGGGGTATCTGCACCTCAACCAGTCGCTGTCCACCCTGTCGGGAGGCGAGCTGCA
>CALGGY010000097.1 GCA_937915785.1 uncultured Bacteroidales bacterium | reverse complement strand
ATATTGCCGACATTCGCGAGTTGAGTGGCAATGCCCGCGACGAATCATTGTTGCCAAATCTTGACCCATATTACTCGCCTCGTTGCATCATCCTTTATCCCGGCGATTTTGATGAACTTAAACATGAGAATGAGCAACTTTTCGAAAATCAAGGAAAAAAGATTCAGCATTATCGCAACTTCTACAAAATCAGCGTAAAACTGCCTGAAAGATGAAACTTTTCAAGGTCGTTAACCAAATGTTCCGAACTCCGAATTTCCTGTCCCTGCTCAGTACTCAAACACCCCGTGTTCCGATTTTACGGTAACTTTTTTGCCGTTGTAAGCCTCGCAGTGGCCGATGATTTGGGCGGCCACGTTGAAGGATTTGGAGATGGCAATGATGTCGGCGGCGGTTTTTTCGTCGGTGTAAATCTCCATACGGTGTCCCATGTTGAACACTTTGTACATCTCCGCCCAGTCGGTCTGGCTCTGTTCGTGAATCATGCGGAACAGCGGCGGTGTGGGGAAGAGGTTGTCCTTAACCACGTGCAGGTTGTCGATAAAATGCATCACTTTGGTTTGTGCGCCGCCGCTGCAGTGCACCATGCCGCAAATCCGGTTGCGGTGTTCTTTAAGTACTTCCTTGATGATAGGGGCGTATGTGCGTGTGGGCGAGAGCACCATTTTTCCGGCGTCCACGCCGGGCACCTCGGTGGGCGAGGTAAGCAGCATGTTGCCGCAGTACACCACTTCGTCGGGCAGGTGGTTGTCGTAGCTTTCGGGATATTTCTCGGCATAGACTTTGCTGAAAACGTCGTGGCGTGCCGAGGTCAGGCCGTTGCTGCCCATGCCGCCGTTGTACGAGGTCTCATAGCTGGCTTGGCCAAAGGAACTTAGTCCAACCATGACGTTCCCCGCTTTGATGTTGTGGTTGCTTATAACATCGCTGCGGCGCAGACGTGCCGTAACTGTGGAGTCCACCACAATGGTGCGTGCAAGGTCGCCGATGTCGGCTGTCTCGCCGCCGGTGGAGTAGATGCCCACGCCGAGCGCGCGCATCTCTTCGAGGAAACTCTCTGTGCCACCGATGACTGCGGCAATCACTTCACCAGGTATAAGGCGTTTGTTGCGGCCTATGGTTGATGAGAGCAGTATGTCGTCGGTAATGCCCACGCACAGCAGGTCGTCGAGGTTCATCACAATGGCGTCGATGGCTATGCCTTTCCAAACGCTGAGGTCGCCCGTCTCGCGCCAGTACATGTATGCAAGCGACGATTTGGTGCCGGCTCCGTCGGCGTGCATCACGTTGCAATAGTCGGCGTCGCCAGCCAGTATGTCGGGTGTTATCTTGCAGAAAGCCTTGGGATAAAGGCCTTTGTCGATGTTTTTGATGGCGTTGTGCACATCCTCCTTGAAGGCGGAAACACCACGTTGATTGTATTTTAAGTTGTCCACGGTTGTACTTGTTGTTTTTGCAAAGATACGATTTTTTGTCGAAAAGTGGGCGATGAACTTGGCGTAGATTGTTGTTGCTGATGGAAGTTGTTGATTTGCAGTCTATTGTTTAGATAATTGAATTTTTGCAATCAACCAGTGAGGCACGACCCGTTGTTGGATTGCTACTTTTTCGCCTTTGCAATGCAATAAAAGCGGAGGCGTTGCGTTTTAACTTTTTTATTGCCGTGGTTTTCGGCGCCGAACTTACTTTTTTACAAACAAAACAGTGATGGACCAAAATTTTAGCGACAGCAATTTTGCTTTGAAAAACTCTTTGAAATTCTTTTACCGCCATCGGTTGGTGCTGTTGGTGGTGCTTGGCGTTGGCATAGTGGCTTCTACAGTGGTGGCTTTTCTTTTGCAGGAGCGTTACGATGCCAAGGCTGTGATGTTTCCCACCAGTTCGAACCGCGTTTCCAAGTCCATAACCAACGACCGTTACAGCCTTGATGTCATGGATTACGGCATCGAGCGCGACTGCGAATATGCCCTGCAGGTTCTCTCGTCCGACGCCATGATGCGCGACGTGTGCCGGCGTTTCGACCTGATGAACCACTACGGCATCAGCCAAAACACCACGGACAAATACTACCGCCTGTACGATATGTACCGCGCCTACGTTACCGTGAAACGTACCGAGTTCCTCGGCATCGAGATCAAGGTTACCGATTTCGACCCGCAGGTGGCCGCCGACATTGCCAACTATATCACTTCCAACTACGACACGCTTTTGTCGACAATCCTCTCTCCACGCACATCGGGGGCCATCGCCGTGATGGAGGACGTAAGCCGTCGGCTGCAGGACGAGCTGCAGGACGTGAAAGACCCTCTTTTGCAGAAATACAAAAGCAAGGAACTGGCCGCCATACAAACTCAGCTGGCCGAGCGTAAAGCCGACTCCGCCGTGTACATGCCGCGCAAATTCTGGGTGGATGAGGCAGTCCCCTCCGACCATAAGTCGTTCCCCAAACGCGCCATAATCATTATTCTTGGCACACTTGCGGCCGAGCTTATGTGCATTCTCGTCCTGCTGGTAGCCGACCGCTGGTCATCGATAAAAAAAGAACTGCGGTAGCCTTCCCGGCCTTTTGTTGAAACACGGCCATCCCCATACACACAGCTGCCTATGAGCGATTTTTGGCAAAAGACAAAACGTTGGTTTTCAGAAAACAAAGTGCCGGCAATTGTGCTGCTGGTAACTTTGCTCTTTTTGGTAGCCAACAGTTACGCCCTGCGCAGGGAGTTCTATTATCTTTGTTTGGTACCCTTGTCGGGACTTGCCATATTGCTGTTTGTAAGGAGGTTGGAGTTCGGACTTCTGGCCATAGCGCTGTTCACGCCATTTGCCATCGACTACGACATAGTGCAGGGCTCACGGCTCTCCATGCCCACCGAGCCGCTGATGGTGCTGTTCATGCTGATTTTCCTTTTCCGGGTGATGCTCAGCCGCTGCTACGACAAGGCTATTCTGCGTCATCCGGTAACTCTCACGGTGCTTTTCTCACTCTTGTGGATGCTTGTAACTTCCGCCACATCCGAGTTGCCCGAGGTGTCGTTCAAATATCTGCTGGCACGACTGTGGTTTGTGACACCATGCTTTTTCGCCGCGGCCCAGATTTTCAAAAATCCTCAAAGGATAACCCAGTTCTATTGGTGTTATGCCATTTCGCTTGTGGTGATAATATTTATGACCACCATCAAGACTTTCTCCAATTTCTCCGACCTGCAGACCATGCACCGGGTGATGAAACCTTTCTACAACGACCACACCGCCTATGGCGTAACCATAGCCATGTTTGTGCCGCCGGCCTTTTTCTACCTTTTCGAGGACCAACAGCGCCTGTGGTCGTGGAAAAGACTTCTAACACTGGCCGCCTTCGTGCTGTTGCTCACGGGATTGGTGCTTTCGTACTCGCGTGCGGCGTGGATAAGCGTGCTTGGGGCGGTGGCCGTGTATTTCGTCATACGCATGGGCATGAAAGTGCGGTGGATGCTGCTTTGCGGAGCGCTGGCCATAGGACTTTTCTTCGGCTATCAGGCCGATGTCATGTATCAGTTGGGCAAAAACAGCCAGGATTCGTCGTACGACATCGCCGACCAAATAAAGTCCATCTCCAACATCTCCACCGACGCGTCCAACCTTGAGCGCCTCAACCGTTGGGCGTCGGCGCTCCGCATGTTCGAGGAGCGTCCCGTAACGGGTTGGGGCCCCGGCACATACCAGTTCGTTTACGCCAGCTACCAGCGCTCGTACCAGCTCTCCACCATCAGCACCAACGCCGGCGACCTTGGCAACGCGCACAGCGAATACATAGGTCCCCTTTCGGAGCAGGGCGTATTGGGCTCGGTGGCAGTGCTGCTGGTGTTCGGCATCACCTTTGCCACTGGGGTGAAAGTTTACCGCACACTCAAAGCCAAGGACCGCCGCATGGCCAACCTCGCCCTCAGCTTCACACTTGGATTGCTCACCTATTACATACACGGCATTTTCAACAATTTCCTCGACACCGACAAACTCTCTGTCCCATTCTGGGGCTTCACCGCCGCCGTGGTGGCTATGGATGTGTATCTGTGCCGCGAGGAGAAAAAAAACGCGGTGGAAACTGGGAGAAAAGATGTTAAATAGAAGAGAGCGAAACACAAAATAAAATCCCTCTATTTAGAATAAATTTTGCAGATTGTAAAAAAAATATTATCTTTGCAAAATTATTGTCGAATGCAAAACACTGTGTTCGATAGGAAGTTAAACTATTAAAACAGAATAATATGAGAAAGAACATTATTGTTTTTGCCGCACTGACGCTTGCTTTCGTCGTAGCTTTTTCGCAGGTTGCCCTTACATTTACCGGCAACAAGGAGCAAGGAAGATATCTGCGGTTGGATTCGGTAAAGGTAACCAACATCACCCGCTCTTGGTCTGAAACTATAGTTTATCCCGACACGGTGCTTGTGTTTGCAAATTCGGGAATCGCGCTGGCTGAGACTTCGCAGCTGCGACTCTCGGCCTATCCCAATCCGAGTGCCGGTCGTACCACAATTGCTGTGGAAAGTCCGTTTGATGAAATTGCCGTTGCAACAGTGACAAACCTCGCCGGACAGGTAGTCTATCGTTGCGATGTGCCCATCAGCTCCGGGCGCAACATTCTCGAACTGAAGATGGGCCGGCAGAAGGTATGCCTCCTCTCGGTGGCAACATCACAGGGGGTGCGGACTGTAAAAATACTCAATACCAGTTCCGGCAATGGATTCGGGCTGAAAAGCGTAGCCTCAGACCCGGTTATCGACAAACGCATAACCACTGCCAGTTTCAATAGTGGCGACAGCCTGCTGATAGTAGGGTATGCCGGAAACAGCGGACTCTCCATCTGCAGTTATCCGCTTTATGTGAACCCCACAGCAAGTACTGCCCATACACTTGTGTTTGCCACCAATGCTGTGTTCTCGGTCAGCGACACGTCGAAAGTGCTGTTCTCGCCAGGCAATTTGCAATGGAGTGCCAAAAATGGCGGCAACACTGCCACTACCCACGCTGTTGCAGGGGGCGGCACGGCTCCCGGCACATGGCGTTTTGCGTTGCACCAGTACGACACAATAGGAATTGGAAACGACAACGCTTCTTCCACTTATGGTGGATGGATAGATGTTTTCGGCTGGGCCACAAGCGGTTGGGACAATACCAGCGTTTATAGTCAAACAATCAGGTACAATCCTTGGGACACAGCAACAAATCGAATTGATGGTTATTATTTCAAAGGTTATGGCCCGTATAACTCTTCATCTGCTCCGATTGATATTACGGGAGCAAATGCCAATTACGACTGGGGTGTTTACAATGCCATCAATAATCCCAAGACCAACACCACCGACCCGCCTGGCACTTGGCGTACGCCTACAATTAGCGAGTGGCGCTATGTGATAGGCAAATACACATTTAGTCAAACCTCAAGAAGAATAACAGGATCCGGATTGCTTTACGCCCACGCGAATGTGGTGGGGGTTAATGGGGTTATTCTTTTGCCCGATAACTGGAGCCCAGCCACCTATACTTTTATCCGTCCTAACGGAGTCCTTAATATGGGTGTGGATTATTCGGACAACGTCATATCCGCAGCCGATTGGTCAAGACTTGAAAATGCCGGTTGTGTGTTTCTCCCTGCCGCCGGGTTCCGTTACGGTGATATGCTTGCCGTGGGAAGTCAAGGATGCTATTGGTCATCTACAGCTCATTCGAGCTATGGGACAGCGTACAACTTTGAGATACATTCGTATTATTTAGATGCAGATAATGTTAGTAGTTATGGCGGAGACCAACCCTGCATGGGGGAGAGCGTCCGCCTTGTAAAAGATTACAGATGATTATTATGCAAAATGGCTGCATAGTAGTATGCAACCATTTTGTTTTGAAAAATGTCCCACTCGAATCGTTGTTTCAATGATAAATAACTCCTGTTTTAATAAATTTTGCCGATTGCAAAAAAAAACGTATATTTGCAGTACGATGTTATCCTATAGATTTATTGCAATCTACTGAATACCATTGTTTTAAGATATTAAGCAATACAAAGAGCAATCGATATAATGATAAATATAACCCTGCCCGACGGCTCTGTCCGCCAATACGAAGAAGGAATTACCTCGCTTGATGTGGCAAAAAGCATAAGCGAGGGTCTGGCCCGCAACGTGCTTGCCGCCAAGGTGAACGACCACATCGTGGAGCTTTACCGCCCCATTAGCCAAGACTCTGCCCTGCAGCTCCTTACATGGAACGACGAAGAGGGCAAGGAGGTGTTCTGGCACACCTCGGCACACCTTTTGGCATCGGCTATAGAGCTGCTTTATCCGGGCGTTAAGTTCGGTTTCGGTCCGGCAATCGAAAACGGCTTCTACTACGACATCGACTTTATGGACTACCAGATTTCCAGCGACGATTTCCCGAAAATCGAGAAAAAAATGATGGAGCTGGTTCAGGCCAAAGTGCCGGTGGTACGCCGCGAAGTATCTAAAGCCGAAGCCCTCGACTTCTTCGGCAAAAAAGGCGACGAATACAAACTTGAGCGCATAGGCGAACTCAACGACGGCGAAATATCTTTCTACCAGTCGGGCGACTTCACCGACCTTTGCCGCGGACCGCACCTTGTGGATTTTAGTCCTATCAAAGCCCTGAAAATTATTAACTTAGCTGGAGCCTACTGGCGCGGCGACGAAAAACGCAAACAGCTTACCCGCATTTACGCCGTTTCGTTTCCCAAAAAGAAAGAGCTCGACGAATACCTTGTGCTGCTCGAAGAGGCCAAAAAACGCGACCACCGCAAGCTGGGCAAAGAGCTGGAACTCTTTATGTTCAGCGAGATGGTGGGCAAAGGTCTGCCAATATGGCTGCCCAAAGGCACCGAGTTGCGCCTGCGTTTGCAGAATTTCCTTACCAAGATACAGAAACGCTATGGCTATCAGCAGGTTATAACACCGCACATAGGTGGCAAGCAACTCTACGTTACATCGGGCCATTGGGACCACTACGGTGCCGACAGCTTCCGCCCTATCACCACCCCCGAAGAGGGCGAGGAATACCTGCTCAAACCCATGAACTGCCCCCACCACTGCATGGTGTACAAAGACAGCCCCCGCTCGTACAAGGAACTGCCGCTGCGTTTTGCCGAGTTTGGCACAGTATATCGCTACGAGCAGAGCGGCGAGTTGCACGGACTCACCCGCGTGCGCTCCTTCACACAGGACGACGCACACATATTCTGCCGCCCCGACCAGGTGAAACAGGAGTTCATACGCGTGATGGAGATTATCGAAATAATCTTCAAAGCCCTGAGTTTCGACAAATTCGAGGCACAGATTTCGCTCCGCGACCCCAACAACAAGACAAAATACGTGGGCACCGACGAGAACTGGGCCAAAGCCGAACAGTCCATCATCGAGGCCTGCAAGGAGAAGCACCTTCCCGCCAAGGTGGAATACGGCGAAGCCGCTTTCTACGGTCCCAAGCTCGACTTTATGGTGAAAGACGCCATAGGCCGCCGCTGGCAGCTGGGTACCATTCAGGTGGACTACAACCTGCCCGAACGGTTCGACCTCGAATACATAGGCAGCGACAACCAGAAACACCGTCCCGTGATGATACATAGGGCGCCTTTCGGCTCCATGGAGCGTTTCGTGGCCGTGCTTATCGAACATACAGGCGGAAAATTCCCCCTGTGGCTCACACCCGAACAGTTCATAATACTGCCCGTTAGCGAGAAATTCGAGGACAAGGTCAAGGAGCTGCTCAACACTCTGGACAGCATGGAACTGCGTGGCTCCATCGACCTGCGCAGCGAAAAAATTGGACGTAAGATACGCGACGCCGAAATGAAAAAAATACCTTTCATGCTCATTGTGGGCGAAAAAGAGGTGAACGAAGGCACCGTGTCGGTGCGCCGCCACGGCGTGGGCGACCTCGGCAGCATGAGCGTGGAACAGTTCGCCAAAACCATCAACGACGAAATCAATACATTGATAGACAAATAAATAAAGTATTAATTTAAAATAGGAGAACCAAGTTATAGCAATTCCCAACAAACATAGGAAACCGATACGCGGCCGCGGACCTGTGAAAAAAGAGGCCCTGCACCGTATCAACGAGTTTATCAACGAACCAGCCGTGCGCGTGGTTGGCGAAAACATCGAACCAAAGATATACAATATCAAAGAGGCTCTGGAAATGGCCTACGAGCGTGGCCTCGACCTTGTGGAAATATCGCCAAACGCACAGCCACCAGTATGTAAAATTGTTGATTACCAGAAGTTTCTGTACGAACTGAAGAAAAAACAAAAAGACCAGAAGTCGAACTCGAGCAAGGTGGTGGTGAAGGAGATACGTCTTGGGCCGCAAACCGACGACCACGACTTCAATTTCAAACTCAACCACGCCATCAAGTTCCTCAAAGAGGGCTCCAAGGTGAAAGTGGACGTGTATTTCAAAGGACGTACCATAATATACAAGGAGCAGGGCGAGAAAATACTGCTCAAGTTTGCCGAAGCGCTGCTGGAATACGGCAAGCCCGAAAAAATGCCGCAGATGGAAGGCAAACGTATGCTTATGATAATTGCCCCGAAAAAATAGCACAATTCGAATCTTATATACCAAAAACATAAGTAGTTAGTTAACCATTAAAAACAGTAAAGACAATGCCAAGATTAAAAACGAAATCCGCTGCCAAAAAGAGATTTGCTCTCACCGGCACCGGCAAAATCAAACGCAAGCATGCCTATCACAGCCACATTCTGACCAAAAAGGAGACTTGCCAGAAACGTAACCTCACACATACCGACCTGGTAAGCCGCGACGACGAAAAACGCGTGAAAGAAATGCTTTTAGCATAAGGTACAGTGCCTTATGAAACAAACAAGGAGTTATTAACCATTGTTCCGCGCCGAAAAAAATGAAATGACAAGTGCAGACCCTTTGCGGCCCGCCGCCGGAACGAAAAAAAATTAAACATTATGCCAAGATCAGTAAACGCAGTTGCTTCAAGAGCACGCAGAAAAAAAATCCTCAACCGCACCAAAGGATATTGGGGCAGAGGTAAAAACGTTTGGACAGTAGCCAAAAACAAATGGGAAAAAGGCCAGCAATACGCATATCGTGACAGAAAATGCAAGAAAAGAGAGTTCCGCTCGCTGTGGATCAACCGTATCAACGCCGGTTGCCGCCTCAACGGTGTGTCGTACTCGGTATTTATGGGCCAGGTGCACAAAGCCAACGTTGGTTTGAACCGCAAAGTTCTCGCCGACTTGGCCATGAACCACCCCGAAGCTTTCACCGCCGTTGTAAAGATGGTGAAAAAGTAAGTAAACACTAAGTAGAACTTTTCAAACACTTTAAGTCATGGGAAAAACACAGTTAATGCAATTTGTTGAAGATCAGGTAGAACGTAAAGAGTTCCCTGATTTTAAGGCCGGCGACACCATCACTGTCCACTACAAAATCCGCGAAGGAAACAAAGAACGTATCCAGCAGTTCCAAGGAGTTGTACTGCAACTCTCCGGAAGCGGGGTATCAAAAACCTTTACTGTTCGCAAGATATCGAGTGGCGTAGGTGTGGAAAGAATATTCCCGTTCACATCGCCTTTCATCGAACAAATCGATGTAAACAAACACGGTGTTGTGCGCAGGGCCCGCATCTTCTATCTCCGCAATCTTACAGGTAAAAAAGCTCGTATTAAAGAAAGAAGGAAATAACATTCCCAGCCGCTTTAATAAGTTTAAGGTGTATAAGACTAAGGGACGGAAATCCGCAGGGGTTGCCGTCCTTTTTTTGTATATGACGAAAAAAAAGCGGTGAGAGACGTTTCACCGCTTTTTTTGTTGAAGTATAAAGCTAACTTATTTAAGATCCACCTTTATCTGCAGCTCGTTGAGCTGTGCGTTGGAGATTGGTGACGGGCTGCCGCTCATCACGTCGCGGCCGGCGTTGTTCTTGGGGAAGGCTATGAAATCGCGGATGCTGTCGCAGCCGCCGAAGAGCGAGCACAGCCTGTCGAACCCGAAGGCCAGACCTGCGTGCGGCGGTGCGCCGTATTCGAAAGCTCCCATCAGGAAACCGAACTGTTCCTGTGCCGATTCGTCGGTGAAACCGAGGGTGTGGAACATCTTGTTCTGCAAAGTGCGGTTGTGGATACGTATGGATCCACCGCCAACCTCCACGCCGTTCATCACTATGTCGTAAGCGTTGGCACGTATGTCGCCCCAGCGCGACGGGTCGTCCAAAAGTGTCTCGTCTTCGGGCTTGGGGGCGGTAAAGGGGTGGTGCATGGCGTAGTAGCGCTGGGTTTCGTCGTCCCATTCCAACAAGGGGAAATCGACAACCCACAGCGGAGCGTATTGGTCGGGATTGCGCAGACCCATCTGGCTGCCCATTTCCAGACGCAGGGCGCAGAGCTGTACACGGGTCTTCATGGCGGGTCCGCAGAGTATCAGCATCAGGTCGCCGGGCTTGGCGCCGAAACGGTCGGCAAAGGCTTTGAGGTTGTCCTGTGTGTAGAATTTGTCCACCGACGATTTGAAAGTGCCGTCGGAGTTGTATTTTATGTACACCATACCGCCGGCTCCAACCTGCGGACGTTTCACGAATTCGGTGAGTGCGTCGAGCTGTTTGCGGGTGTATTCGGCACAGCCTTGTGCGCAGATGCCTACCACAAGTTCGGCACTGTCGAAAAGGCCGAAGCCATGGTCTTTGGCCACGTCGTTGAGCTCCACAAACTGCATTCCGAAACGGATGTCGGGCTTGTCGCTGCCGTATAGCCGCATGGCGTCGTGCCAGGTCATACGTGGGAAATTGCCAAACTCCAAGCCTTTCACCTCTTTGAACAGGTGTTTTGCCAATCCTTCGAAAGTGTTGAGCACGTCCTCCTGTTCCACAAACGACATTTCGCAGTCTATCTGTGTGAACTCCGGCTGGCGGTCGGCACGCAGGTCCTCGTCGCGGAAACAGCGCACTATCTGGAAATAACGGTCCATGCCGGCCACCATAAGCAGCTGTTTGTATTGCTGTGGCGACTGCGGCAGGGCGTAGAACTCGCCCGGGTTCATGCGGCTGGGCACCACAAAGTCGCGGGCCCCTTCGGGTGTGGATTTTATGAGCATGGGGGTTTCTATTTCGAGGAAACCGAGGTTGCTCAGGTAGTTGCGTGTGAGCATGGCCATGCGGTGGCGCAGCTCGAGGTTGCGGCGCACGGGGTTGCGGCGTATGTCTAGATAACGGTATTTCATACGCAGGTCGTCGCCGCCGTCGCTGTTGTCCTCTATGGTGAAGGGCGGCAGTTTCGACTCGTTGAGCACCGTCAGTTTTTCAACAATTATCTCGATGTCGCCTGTAGGTATTTTGTTGTTTTTGCTGCTTCGTTCGGCCACGGTGCCTTCGGCCTGAAGCACGAACTCACGTCCCAAACGGCGTGCCTGCTGGCAGAGGTCGGCGTTGGTTTCCATGTTGAACGCCAGCTGGGTGATGCCGTAGCGGTCGCGCAGGTCGATGAAAGTCATCCCGCCAAGGTCGCGGGAGCGCTGTAGCCAGCCACAGAGAGTTACGCGCTGGCCTACATTGTTGATTGTCAATTCTCCACAAGTGTGTGTCCTGTACATTGTTATGGTGTTTTTTTATTTGTTTGTCCCCAGACTGCGCTTCGCTTGTCAGGGCGCTTCACACAGCACTTCGTCCGTGCGAGCTCTCCCCAGACTGCGCTTCGCTTGTCAGGGGTTATTAATAGTGCAGTGTCTCCGACACTGATATGTATCTTTTTGTTTCCTATAGTTTTTTGGCGTCGCTATCCCAATACATTCGGCTCATGTTGAAGTTTTCGGGATATTTGGCGCCGATATTTTTGTAATGGTTTTGAATTTCGATGATGTCGTTGTCGTAATTGCCTGAGGGGATGAACGATTCCCAAACTCCCGACTGTTTTTTGGCGTAGTCGATGTAGGTCAGGACAATGGGTACGTTGGCGCCCTTGGCGATGTCGTAAAACCCACGTTTCCAGTGTTTTGTGTATTTGCGGGTGCCTTCGGGAGTTACCACAAGGGTGAAACGCTTGTTGTCGTGGAACTGTTTCACCACCTGTTGCACCACGTTGTTGTGGCGGTTGCCGCGGTCGATGGACACGCCGCCCCAATGCCGGAGCATGGGTCCAAGCGGCCCTTTGAAGAACTCTTTTTTGATAAGGATGTGCGACTTCACACCCATAATCCACAGCGAAATGCGCCCTATGACGAAGTCCCACACGCTGGTGTGCGGGGCCATTATCAGCACGCAGCGGTGAAGGTCGGGATTGTTGCCCTCGTTGAACCGCCAGCCGAAAATTTTAAGTACAAAACGCCAAAAACGTGCTTTCATAGTTGTTTACATTCTGTCGAGAGCGTCCTGATACATGGCGGCCTCTTTCTTTTTGCCGCGTTTGGTGTAGCTGTCCACCAAAGCCTTGTACAGTTTGCGGTAGGCGCCGTATTCATCGAGGCCTTTGGCTTTGTTTATGATCATCCAAGTAGCTACAAATTTGTTGTCCACAAGGTCCACGTCCATCATCCGCACCATCAGCTGCTCGGCATCGGACAGTTTGTTCTGCTGCAACAGTATCTGCAGCTGCAGCTGGTAGGCACCGCCGTATTTGTAGTTGTGGCCTATGATTTGGTTGGTTATGTCGATGGCTTTCTGAGCGTCGCCTTTCATCAGGTGGGCGTAGGCGGCAAAATAGCTGGCCTCGTCGCTGGTGGATTCTATGTCGTTGAGGTATCTGCCGGTCATCAGCAGGCAGCTGTCGGGTTTCTGCTGGTTCAGATAAATCTCCGCAAGGTTGATAAGGGCCGTTTCGTCGTAGGGATTGCTTTCCAACGATTTGAAATAAAGCGTTTTGGCAGTATCGAGCTGACCGGCTTTTTTCAGTTTGGTGGCCTCGAAGTCGTATTTGTCGGTGCGTTTCAGCACAATGGCAATGGGCACTCCGTCCACATCCACGGTGTGCACGCAGTTTTTGGGTGGGAACACGTTGCTGTTTCGCAGGTATTCCGGTGCAATTCCGGTAACGGTGAACACGGCGTAGTCCCAGTCGAACTCGCCGCGGCGGTACCAGCGCACAAAACGCGGGCGGAAATGGGTGGTGTCGGTGCGGAGGAAGTACTTGGTGGAGTTTACGTGCCACGAGCCCACCTGAATTTTTTCGTTGGAGGATTCGGCGTTGGCCATCACCCATTCTGTGGCTTCGCGCACCGAGTGGTAGTAGTAGTCGAGCTCGTAGTTGGTGAAAGCCTTCTGGGCGCCGCCTTCAAACTCGTTGAAATACACATATTCGTAAGGGTGGTTTTTGACAATATGCATGGCCGGAGTGATGAGCAGCACGAACGGCAGCACGTTGCCAGCAATGCCCAGCGTTTTCTTTTTGTTGCCGAGAAATTCGGCCAATGTAGCAAAGCCAAGTCCCGCCGCCACAGCCATTGAAGGATAGGCGAAAAGCGAGTGGCGCCAGCCGCCATAAACGTTGGCTCCGGTGTAAGCAATCCAGAAAATGGGGAAAATGCAGGTGAACAGTACCATGGTGCTTTCCACCCATTTGTCCTTTTTGAAAGCTCCGAAGAAGGGGAACAGCAGGAATCCCACAATAACGGCGATGGGTATTGTCATAAGTATGAACTTGGGGGTGTAGTACCACGGCAGCACGTCGGACCACAGCATCTGTCCTTCGAAAATCTGGCGTATGGCGATGGCAAACTGCGACATGGCATCGTACGACTCTTTCACATTGTCGATTGGCGACTGCCATGCGTAGGGCCAGATGATAAGTCCGGCAAAGAACCCTATGATGCACACGCCGGCGGCCCACAGTATGGTGGAGCCCACTTTTCCGCCCCAAGCGTACTCGGCTTTTGCTTTGGATTTGGCACCCTTATGGCTTTCGAAATACACCTTGACAGACCACATAAGGCCGAAAAGACCGAAGTAGCCGAAAATGATAAGTCCGCCCACACGTATGCTTATTGCAAAAGCTATGCTCAGCGCCAGCATTATCATGGTGATCCATTTTGGCCGTGGGGCATGGCGGAAAAACATTATCATATAATATATGGACATGGTAACTCCGGCGGCGAAGGGAATGTCCTTGGGGTTGTTGAACGAATGTCCGAGCAGTCGTGGCGAGAGGAACAGCAGTGCCATCGCGAAAACTCCCGCTTTCCAGCCGCCTATGCGCCAAGCTATCAGTCCGCCGAACAGCACTATCAGCCAGCCGCACAGCGAGTTGAAGATATGACGCGAGCGGGCTATGTCGTCGATGCCGAAAGTGTCGTTGAACCAAGCTGTAAGCACGTCGAACGAGCAGCCGTAGTATTTCAGGTTCCAGCTTTGTTTGCTGCCGTCTATCTCCACCATATCTTGCAGGCATGTGGTGTCGGCGCCGTCGGTTTTGTAGTAGTCGAGCACAAATTTGCCCTGCGGTATTTGGAAACCGTCCTCATCGCCGCTGTTGCCTGCGTCGAGGCTCATTATGGGCATGGCAAAAAGCAGAATGGCGGCAATGGCCACAAAAGCCAAGAACCATGGGTTGCTCCGGTTTTCGGAAAGAAATTTTTTCATGATGGGTTATTCCTTTATGTTCTTCTTTTTTAGATATTTACGTTTTATTTTCAGCATCTCCATCGGGGCTTTGAAAAAGTCGTGGAACTTGAGTCGCGAGCCGGCCACGTCCTCCCAAGCAAAAACGGGGTGTTCGTAGATGTTGTTGGTGGCGGCGTTTCGGCCGTAGGCCACAATGTAGCGTGCAAGGATTTCCACGTCGAACAGCCAACGGGTGATGAAGCGTTCGCCGAAGAGCGCCGGCACCACATCCTTGCTGTAGAGCTTGGCGCCGCATTGGGTGTCGTACACCGGCAGGCCGAGCATTACGGAGGCGGCTGTGGCAAAGCAGCGGCCGAGGTAGTGACGCAGTTTTTTGCGTCGCACTCTGGCACCGAGGCGCAGCAGACGCAGTCCGGTAACAGCGTTGTAGCCGTGGTTTGCGGCAATGCCTATAAAACGCGGTATCTCCGAAAGGGGTGTGGCAAGGTCGGCGTCCCAAAAACCAATGTATTGGCAGTTTGTATTGCCGGCAGCGTGCAGCATGCCTTGTCGTACAGCTTCGGCTTTGCCGCCGTTTTGCTCGATGTCGAGCACCTGCAGGCGGGCATTGCGCTGCGACAGGGCACGGAGCACCTCAAGGGTGTTGTCGGCACTGCCGTCGTTGACAAACAGGAAGGTAACGCCCTCGTTTTTTTCAACAAACCGCGCAAAAGCGTCGCCGTTGAGACGCTTGGATTCGTTGTAGCAGGGTACAACTATGACTGTACGTTGTTCGTTCACTTCTCGGTATATGTTATTGAATGTTTGAGTGTTGCTGATGTGTGATGGCTTGTTGCCCAACCTCCTTGCAGAGCACGGAAACGTTTGCACACACTTCAACAAACAAAATGCAAAAATACGAAAAAAAAAGCAATTTGTGCGACAAAAGTTTTTCATGGAGTGTAAATCAGGACTGTGAGTATATAAATCAGGTGATTGTTGAAAAAAAAACTGCAAGTTAAGTGGTGTTTTTCAGGTACTTAAGAATGTGTTTTTTTTCGGAATGTTTTTTTATGAAAAAAAAGTTGTTGCAGTATTTTTTTTTCTGTAACTTTGCAAGCGATTAATGAAACAGAGAAAATAATGTTACGTATTGATAGACAGTTGAATATACCCCGTGGAACGGATTTGGGCGATACTGCAAAAATCCGTTTCGTGGGGTTTATGCTGTTATATCAGCAGGTTGCGTAACATTTCCTCCCTTTTTCGTTAGTCGTTTTTTTATCCATCAGGATTTTTTGCGGAAACTTTGCAAAAAGTGTCGGTTGTGATAATTCATAAAGAAAATAAATGTATTGTATAAAAAAAACAGATTAATGAAAATGAACAAACTGCAAACCAGAGCATTACTGACAGCTGTCGTGGCATCGGCCATGCTGTTCTCGTGTGCAAAAGATGAGCTTGACGGCTCCAAGGCAACCGTGGAGTACGGTCCGGCCAAACATGTAACCTTTTCGGCCCAGCTTGCCGGCACCCCCGCCGACAAAGCCGCCCTCGACCTCAACACCTACAAAGTGGTATGGGAATCGAGCGATCAGATAAACGTGAACAACGGTGTCCTTACCATGGACAGCATTGATGCCGACGACCACACCCACGCTACCTTTAGCGGCAACCTCTCGCCCAACACCTACCTCGAATCGGGCAAAGACGTGTACCGTTCGGTATTTCCTGCCACAATACTGAAAGGCAGCATACCTGCCGACAACAGTGCCATGACAGTAACCTTTGCCGCCACCACCGGTTTCGACCCCAGCGGTGCCCCTGCGATGCAGATAGCCGGCACCCACATGGCCGCCTACACCGCCGTTAGCAACGGATACAACGGCGACATCTGGCTGCACTACAAAAACCTCTGCACCGTGCTTAAGGTTATCGTTACCGCCCCCAGCGGCGCCACAGGAGCCGACGCGCAGATGAGCCGTATGCGTTTTGCCAGCGCCAGCGGACTTAGCGGCGACTACAACGTAACTTTCAACGCCAACGGCGAGCCCGTGCTCACCGCCCAGAACCCCTCGGCTGGCAACATAGTGGAGATGGTTTTCCCCACGCCGGTGGACATCACCACAAGCAAGACCTACTACATAATGATGCCCCCCGTGGTGAACGAAGGCTTTGTTATGCAGATATGGAACGGCGATGGCAGCAAATGCATACAGAAAGAGGCCGCCAGCACCACCATTGCCCGCAGCCAAGTAGTTACTGCCACTATAAACCAAGCCTTCGAGGACTGGGGCGGCGCTATCTCCGTTTCCGACAACCAGAGAGTTTATTTTGCTGGCGGCAACCTACAGCACAACTTCAAACAAAACCTGTGGCGTTTTGCCCCCGAACAGTACAGCCTGATACCCGATGCCGACAGACAACGTCTGATTTTCAACACCATCGACGAACCCAGCATAGACTATGCAAGACTTAACCAGAAATACGCAGAGATACGAAACCTTGACCTTTGGACCGACCTTTTCTGCTGGGGCACTTCGGGCGACAACCGTTCCGGCGCACTGAACTACGCTCCCTATTGCGTTGTATGGCAAACTAATACTAATATCGGAACTGCTTGGGGCGGCGCACAATATGGCTATGGCTATGGCCCTGTGGCTACTAATTACGCCGTTTACAGCTTCAACTACAGCACTCCAAGCGATGATCATTCGTACTTGGGCAATGCTTGGGATTGGACAAATTTCAATGGAGCTATTCCCAACTATCAAGTTGAAGCTTGCGACAACTTGTTTGCTGACTGGGGTTTTGTGCACAATGCAGAACTTAATAACACTATAAGCGACGCGACAAAACGTGCAGGCACTGCATTAGGCGCCACATGGCGAACCCTTTCCGCCACCGAATACAACTATGTATTTGCAGGCAGCAAGCGCCTTGAAATGGACGGCACACACAAATGCGGTCTCGGACGTATCGACACCACCGGCAACGGCGACTATGCCAACGGCGTGTTCTTCATACCCGACAAGATGCACTGGTTCCTTATGCCCCCCGACGGTTTGCGTTTGCTCACAGGTCCGCAGACACATTTCAGAGACAACACCTACACCCTTGCCCAATTTAAGCGTTTAGAAAGTTATGGCGTGGTATTCCTGCCCGCATGCGGTGCCAGAACACAAACCATACATCACCGCAATGAGATTGGATTCTATTGGACTTCATCAACAAATTCAACTAACCAAGCTGCAGATGGTTATGAAGTAACCCCCAACCAGCATGCCTACTCGTTCAAAGTTTATGGTTTGGACGACGGCCAGACCCACCTCTCCGGCTACTACACCGAGAACAAATTCGATGGCAACGCCGTACGTTTGGTCCGCAACACCACCGATGAATAATTTATACCGAGTATAATGATAAAAAAAACGCCTCTTTTGGGGCGTTTTTTTTGTGTTCGAGAGTTCGGCGGCAAGGTTCTATGGGTATGGAAGGGGAGGAGCATGTTGCCGGAAGTATGAGTAAAAAAAAACTGCGGGTTGGTTGTTGGCTCCCCGCAGTTTTTTGGTTTGTGCTGAAAAAAGATGTTTTATATGAATTTCACGGCGGTGCCGTAAACCAGCACTTCGGCGGCCTGGGCCATGATGGCCGAGGTGGCGTAGCGCACGCCTATGATGGCGTCGGCGCCAAGCTGTTGGGCTTGGGCTACCATGCGGTCGGTGGCCTGGGCGCGGGCTTTTTCCATCATGCCGGTGTACGATTTCAGCTCGCCGCCAACGATGCTTTTCAGCCCTTGGCCGAGATCGCTCATAAAGTTCTTGCTCTGTATGGTGCTGCCGCTTACTATGGCCAGCTCCTCGTAAGAGCGGTTCCGCAGTGTTTCGGTGGTTACTATTATCATGGCCTTTTTTTAATTAAGAGTTAAGAGTTGAGAGTTAAGAGTTAAGGATTGTTCCATTGTCCATTGTCCATTGTCCATTGAAAACTTATCCGTTTATTTTCTTGTTAACAGCGGCCAGCAGTTCCTGCTCTTCGGCGATGGCGGCATGTTCTATTTTTTCCGCTTCGGCCAGGATATGCGCTTTGAAAGCTTCGTCCTTAAGGCTGGCGGCGTTTATCTTTACGTTGAGTCCGGCGCCAATCACAGCCGAGCGGGCGCAGAGTGCACCCACGCCGGCGTCGGTAACGGAGTTGGGGTTGCCAATCTCCACCATGGCGCGTATCACCTCGAAAGCCTCGAAAGCTTTCTGCATGGTGCGGAAAGGCACCTCGGTGGCGTATTTTGTAGCCTCCTGAATGGCGGCGGTGCGGGCTTTCTTCTCGTCGTCGGTCTTTTTTGGCAGTCCGAAAGCGTCCATAATGCGGTTGAAAGCGTTGGTGTCCTCGTCCACAAGGTGCAGCAGGTCGTCCTTAATGGCCTGACCTTTCACTGCCCAGTTTGAGAACTCCTCCCAGCGGTCGTCCCAGCCGGCTTTGTGCGACGACAGGTTGGCTACCATGGTTGCCAGCGATGCGGCCAGGGCGCCCATGTATGCCGAAATGGAGCCGCCACCGGGAGCGGGGCTCTCGCTCGCCGTTTCGTTGGCAAAGGCGGTGCAGGTCATGTCCACAAGACGTTTGGCGGTGTGGTCTTCGAGTAGGTATTCTATCACCTTTTCCTTGGGGTCGAAGGGCTTCAGGTCGTCCAGTCCCATGGATTTTATGGCAATTTTTATTTTCTCCTCTTCGCTTACGCCGAGCGAGCGCTGCTGGCGGGCAAGGTAGTAGTTGCCGGCGTCGATGAGCACTTTTTTGGGTATCAGTCCCACTATTTCGCAGCCGCTTACGCGCACTCCCCTTGCTGCGGCTTTGGCGCAAACCTCTTCAAAAGCCACGTGCACCGGAGTTACGGCAATGTTGGTGATGTTCATCGACACCTGAGCTATGCCGTATTCCTCTATAAACCAGCCTATTGCCTTGGTGCATTTCAGTGTGCCGGGGATCATGATGGTGTTGCCGTCGGCGTCTTTCATGGGTTTGCCTGTAACTTTGCCGCCTTCGCGTTGTGGACGGCCTTTTTCGCGCACGTCGAAAGCAATGGCGTTGGCGCGGCGTGTAGAGGTGGTGTTGAGGTTGTAGTTGATGGCCACGAGGAAATCGCGGGCGCCCACCTGAGTGGCACCGGTCTGGGCCACGTGGTCGTTCCAAGCGTTGGGTCCGAAGTCAGGTTTCCACTGTTCGGTGCCGAGTCGCGACGAGAGCGACTCGTACTCGCCGGTGCGGCAGTAGGCCAGGTTGCGGCGTTCGGGCACCTGTGCGGCCTCCTCGTAGCAGTAGATGGGTATGTCGAGCTCGGTGCCTATGCGTTCGGCCAGTTTGTGGGCGTGTTTCACAACTTCGTCCATAGTGATGTTGCTCACGGGGATAAGGGGGCACACGTCGGTGGCGCCTTGGCGCGGGTGGTCGCCGTGGTGGACGCGCATGTCGATAAGTTCGGCGGCTTTTTTCACCACGCGGAAAGCGGCTTCGCATACGGGTTCGGGCTCGCCAACAAAGGTTATCACCGTGCGGTTGGTGGTGGCGCCGGGATCCACGTCGAGCAGTTTCACGCCTTCCACCTTTTCAATCTCGGCGGTTACTTGGTTTATGATGTTTTGGTCGCGTCCCTCACTGATATTGGGGACACATTCTATAATCTGTTTCATCGGATGTGTTGTTTATTTCTTTGAATGTTTGATACTTATGACTAATTGCCCAAAAATTGGACTTTGCAAATGTACGTAAAAAAAAACGGACAGACAAAAGTTTTTTCGAATATTATTGTTGCGTCACTATAATAGTCTCATCTTTTTTTTTGCTTTGGCTAATCTCTTTAATAAAACGATGTTTCGGATAACCGGAGACACTTGTTGAAAAAAAATGTTGTCTAATTGGGAAAAAAGTTGTAATTTTGCAATCTCAAAAACTGACAGTGTTTTTATGAAAAAAGCTGATAATCAATACGATAGTTGGTTTGCACATTTGTTAAAAATGTGTAATGTACTGATTATTAGGCTTTTACCCCCCCCCC
>CALGGY010000096.1 GCA_937915785.1 uncultured Bacteroidales bacterium | reverse complement strand
GCATGTAGGTGATAAATCCGCTCTCGTAGAGCTGCTGCGCCACCTGCATGGTGCGCGACACGGAGAACCCCAGCTTGCGGCTGGCCTCCTGCTGCAGGGTGGAGGTTGTGAAAGGGGGTGCCGGGACGCGTTTCGACGGTTTTTTCTCGATAGCGTCAACGGTGAAGGCGGCACCGATGCAGTCGGTGAGGAACTTGTGTGCTTCGTCCTCGGTGTCGAACTTGCGCGAGAGCTCGGCGGTGAGGTGCTCCTTGCCTCCGGGCAGGTCGAAAACGGCCGCCACCTTGTACTGCGACGTTTCTTTGAAGTTCTTTATCTCGTCCTCGCGCTCAACAATAAGCCGCACTGCCACCGACTGCACCCTTCCGGCGGAGAGCGACGGTTTTATCTTGCTCCACAATATGGGCGATATTTCGTAGCCCACCAGGCGGTCGAGCACCCGGCGGGCCTGCTGAGCATCCACAAGGTTCATGTCGATGCCACGCGGATTTTCGATGGCATGGAGTATCGCCGTTTTGGTTATCTCGTTGAAAACTATGCGTTTGGTGTCTTTCGACTTCAGTTTCAGTGTTTCGTGCAGATGCCACGCAATGGCCTCCCCTTCGCGGTCTTCATCGGATGCCAGCCACACGGTGTCGGCTTTCGAAACGGCGGTTTTCAGCTCCGACACAAGTTTCATTTTGTCGTCCGATATTTCGTACAATGGCTCGAAACCGTGGTCTATGTCGATGCTCATCTCATTTTTCATCAAATCGCGCACATGACCGTAACTGGATTTTACGGTATAGTCGGTGCCCAGAAATTTCTCTATCGTCTTGGCCTTGGCCGGAGACTCCACAATAACAAGATTTTTTGCCATAATCTGTTTTTTCCCGTACTTATAATATTATATGTATAATCTCAAAAACACATAACCACCTATGTTTCAATCCATTAAACACAAAAATGAGAATTGCGGCGGTTGGTGCAAAATAACAGATAAAATTTTATTTATTCAAAATTATTTTTGAAAAAAAATAGTTTTCCCGTCGCAATCAATTGATTATTCAAAACTTGCAACATGTTTTTTTTCAAGAAACGATCTGCCAATCCCGTCCAAAAAAAATGTTACGTTCAACGGCAAAACTTTTTGGGCAGAAACATCGGCATACAACGTACAAAAAGATACAGCCAACCTATCGCATCGAGCGGTAGCAATACTCCTGAAAATCGCATTTGTAGGGACTGTTGCACTGCTCGCCCATAGCCACGTCGGGCTCCGGACCTTGCAGTATGGCGCGGAACTCGTCGAGATGGGCCTCCACTTCGGGCAGACGCGCCTCGCATGCCGCTTTCATGTCGGTTATTACAAACTCGAACTCGGCGACTTCCTTTCTGTTCACCAGATTGAAAGTGCGTATCTGGCCCAACGCGTTTTTGCACACGTAATACTGTATTGGCAGATCCCACTCGATGGCGGAATTTACCTTTTCGGAATGTTTCACCTCGAAAATGTCGATTGTACCGTCGGCGTTTTTGCGCAGCACGTCGGTAAGCACCAGTATGTCGGAGTAAAAAATGTTGGCTTCAAACAGCACCACCTCTCCAGGCTGCGAAAGCAGGTTCCGGGTGTACTGCACACACGCCAACGAGGGATATTTGTACACCGTCTTCACATCCTGCCCATTGACGAACTTGGCTTTGAATGCGGCCTCAAAATCGCGACCGCTCTGGAATCGTGCCAATGTCTCGGCGTCGGGCGGGGTTTTAAACTGCTTTTTATATTTGTCCAAATATAACAACTTGCGGCACTGTATGCCACGAACAAACGATGTTTTTGAAAAATTGTAGAAACTTTGATATGCCATAATTGCAGTTTTTTATCGATGTATTTTTGATTTTGCAAAAGTAACGGTCCTCAGTCCCACAATGCGTTTTTTTATCGATCAAAACAATGTCAACTAATTGGGAACAAGACAAATACCGACACATCCCACACTGCATGCGAAACAATAACTGTAAGCAGATTTTTGTTGAAATAAAAAAGCAGGCTCCAAAACAGTCCGCAAACAAGGGCTGCCATAATGAGCATAAAGTTCAACGACGGCAGATGCACCAAGCTATATATCAATGCAGTACACAGAACCACCAACAGCGAGGGCAGTTTCTGCGAAATAGTGTTCTGCACATATCCGTGCCAGAAAATTTCTTCGGCCGGACCTATCAGCAAAAGCAGCGCAACGGATATAACTATCTGGTTATTACCATCTTTCATGGCATAAACACTGCCCACCTGACCCTGTGCAAAGTCGAACAAAAGGTTGGAGAAGTAGTTGCCCAGCCAAAACACTCCCCACAGCGCCGCCGCCGAAACCATACCCAAACCCAAATCGCGCCACGAAAACCACAACGAATGGAGTACCTGCCGTTTGCCAAACCACACCGAAAGTCCTACAAGCAACATTGCCGAAAGGCTCATCGCCAACCAGAAATTCAAGTGCGGAGCCGTATGTGGCGAAAACATCACAAACCAAAGCACAAAAGCCGTAACTATGGCAATGACAAGCTTTTTCATATAGAGCACTTACAATTCTCGTTTTATGATTTTAAACATCTAAAAACACGAAATAAGACGAAAGTTTTTTTTCAGTGTCTTTCGATGTTTTCAATTAAACAGTTGCCAATATGTATTTTATTTATGTTCAAATCAATTTGTCAGTTTATTATGGATATCAGCAAAGAAAGGTCGAGATTACCAGCGACAGTACGAGCAGCACGGAGAACAGCAGCACCAGCTTGGCCGAATCGCCGTCAAGTGTGGCTATGTCCTCAGGTTTTTCGCCCTCTTTCATCGTTTTGATGTTTTTCAAGGCAATGGGCAACGAGAGCAGCGCCGCCAAAGTGGGCCACGGCAGAACTTTCGATACAACAAGCGCCGCCACAGCAACATATGGCAACAGTTCGAGTACCGTATAATATATCTTGGAGGCTTTAAGGCCTATTGTCATGGCAAAAGTGCGTGTGCCGGCACGTGCGTCGAGCTCACGGTCGCGGGTGTTGTTGGCGTGTAGTATGCCAACCACATGAAATCCGACGGGTACCGCCACCGCCATCAAAAGCCAGACCACAGTGCCGAGCAATGCCACACTTACTCCCAAAGGTATCAGCACCCCAAAGATAAGAAATATGTCCAAATCGCCCAAAGCGTTGTATTTCAGAAAAGAATAAAGGAACGTAAGCACAAAGCCGGCCATGCCCACGTACAAAACGCCCACATTGGTGCGAAACACTATCCAGATGCCGACCGCCACGCCCACCAGTGCCAGCGCAATGCCGTACCAAAGTATGGTCTTTGGCTTGAACACTCCGTTGATTATCAACAGGTTGGTCTGTCCGATATTATCCTTGGTGTCCACACCTTTTTTGTAGTCGAAATAGTCGCTTACAAGGTTTCCGGCAAAATGGAACACCAGAGCGCCCAACACGCACGCCACAGCCACAAGCCAATCCACCGAGCCAAGATTGCCCCTGTTGGCGAAAATCATATACGACACCGCCACCAAGGCGGGCATTGTGGAGGCCGGAAACGACCACGGCCTAACTGCTAAAAACCATTGTTTTATTGTTGCCATTGTTTTTTTCAATTTCTATCGGTGCAAAAGTACAAAAAAAAACACTTCATCAGATAAAAAGAAACTAACATGGTCATAATGCAAACCTCAAACACCTGTTTTTCAATAAATTATACAATAACAATTATTTTTGGGGCAAACACTCGATTTTTTTTCGTAAATTTGCATAATTATAAACCAACGAAACACTTTTTGCCTGATGATGAAAAAAATCACCGTCCTGCTGCTTGCCATAGCCGTTGCAAGCCTCGGTTTTGCCCAGATGAAAGACCCAGCCAGCTGGAAATTCGGCACAAAACAGATTTCCGACGACGAGGTGGAGCTGCAGTTCACCGTAACCCTCGACAAAGGGTGGCACATCTACTCGCAGCACACCGACCCCAACGGTCCCATAGGGCTATCGTTCACCTTCGACAACTCGAAGAATTACAAGCGTTTGAGCAACGTCAAAGAGCCGCGCGCCCACGAGGAGTTCGACGACATGTTCCAATGCACGGTGCGTTCGTTCGACGGCAGCGTTACCTTCCGCCAACGCATCAAAGTGCTTTCCGAAAAGGATTTTAAGGTTACCGGCACCATGTCGTACCAGCTGTGCAACGACGGCAGCTGTATCCCACCCGACGACGAGCCGTTCGCGTTCGACGTTAAAGGCGCCAAACTGCCCGACACCACAGCCGTGGCCGACACCGCCACACCTACTGCCGACACCATGGCCAACACCGCTCAAGTTACCGACACCGCCACAACAGCATCCGTGGCCGAAACCAGCGCCACCAACGATGGGGACACGAAAGAACATCAGTCGCTGTTTATAGTGTTCCTTCTGGCTTTGGGTGGCGGCGTCCTCACCATGTTCACCCCATGCGTGTTCCCCATGATACCTATGACGGTGAATTTCTTTATGCGTGGCGCCGAAAACAAGCGCAAAGGCCGCCGTCAGGCATGGTTCTTCGGGTTCAGCATAGTTTTCCTGTTTGCCGTACTTGGCGTGATTTTGGCCATAATACTCGGCCCCGAATCACTGTATGTGCTTGGCACCCACTGGATTCCCAACATCATTTTCTTCGTGATTTTCTTCGTGTTCGCCCTTAGTTTCTTTGGACTTTTCGAGATAAAGATGCCCGAAAAATGGGTCAACGGCAGCGACAAGCAGGCCGACAAGGGCGGGTTCCTCGCACCTTTCTTTATAGCACTTACCACGGTGCTGGTTTCGTTCAGCTGCACTGGACCCATACTCGGCGCAGCCCTTGTGGGACTCACCACCAGCTCCACCGACCGCTGGGTGTCGCTCATCACCATGCTGGGATTCGGCATCGGATTTGCAGCGCCCTTCACACTGCTGGCAATGTTCCCGCAGTTCCTGAAAAACATGAAATCGGGCAGCTGGCTCAACACCGTGAAAGTGGTGTTTGCTTTCCTCGAGCTGGCCTTCGGACTTAAATTCCTGCAACAGGCCGACCTCTACTGCGACTGGGGCATCCTCGACCGCGAAGTATATCTTTCATTGTGGATTGTGATATTCGGATTGCTGGGCGTGTATCTACTTGGCAAACTGCGTTTTAAGGGCGACGACCCCGTAGAGCACATCGGCACCGGCCGCCTGATGATCGCCATCCTCGACCTCGCTTTTGTGGTTTATATGATTCCCGGACTTTGGGGCGCACCGCTGAAAGGCATCTCGGGATTCATCCCACCCATGGAGACACAGGATTTCAACATCGAAAAAATTGTGGTGGAAAACCAAGACTCACCGTCGGACGGCTTTACCGCCAAGGGAAAACTGCCCGCCAACCGCAAACACGCCGACCTTCTGCACGTGCCGCTGGGTTTCGAGGCTTTCTTCGACCTCGACGAAGCCAAGGCTTACGCCCGCGAACAGGGCAAACCAATCTTCATCGACTTCACCGGAAAAACCTGCGCCAACTGCCGCGAAATGGAACACTACGTGTGGAGCGACAACGAGGTGAAACGCATCCTCAACGAGGAATATGTGATGGTTTCGCTCTACTGCGACGTAAACACCATCGAACTGCCAGAAAACGAGTGGGTTACCGACAGCAAGGGCAGCGTACTGAAAACTTTAGGACGCAAAAACCTCAACTACGAAAAAACAGCCTTCAACATGAACGCACAGCCATACTACGTTATCGTCAACGCCGACGGCAAGGTGCTTACCACCGAAAACTACAAGTACGACCGCGACGTGCAGAAATTCATCGGCTGGCTGAACGAAGGTATGGACAATTTCAGAAAACCAGCTTCAAAGTGAATAACGAAAAAACAGCACAAAAAAGCTCCTTAAAACGATGCCTGCGAATGGCATTAACGGTGTTTTTGCTTGTTGGCACTCTCACAAAACTCAGCCAAGCGCAAGAAAAAATAACCGACTACATCGTCCCTACCGTGCTTATCACCATAGGCACCATAGGCGTTTACAACACTGCCATGAACGACTGGAAAAAGAACATAAAGAAAGGGTTTTCCAACCTGCGCGGCGACCGCTACCTGCATTTCGACGACTACGTGCAATACATGCCAGTAACTTATTTTGCCGTAGGCGAATACGTCGGCACACCGCCGGCGCACAACATCAACGAGAGGGCACTGCTGGGTTGCACTGCCGCCATACTTGCCACCACGCTGGTGCAGGGCACAAAATTCCTTGTGGGCGAGCCACGTCCCGACACCCGTGCACACACATCGTTCCCGTCGGGGCACACCGCCACAGCGTTTATGGGCGCCGAGCTGGTGCGGCTGTCGTACGGCAACTGGGTGGGACTGGGCGCATACACTATGGCCACAGGCATTGCCTTTTTGCGCATGTACAACGAACGCCACTGGCTGAACGACGTGCTGGCAGGCGCCGGCATAGGCATAATTTCGGCCAACCTTGCGCTTCTGCTGCTGCCATGGGAGAAAAGCTGGTTCAAACACAAGAAAAAGAACAATGCCGACTTGTCGCTGATGCCATACTGCGGACCGCGCAACACCGTGGGTTTGGCGGCCAACATACGGTTCTGATTGCTTCTGCCACAGCTTAGTTCAACAGAGTTGTCGCGTTGTGGCGAAAAGCCAAAGTTCAACAATGTTGCGGATTACAAATCACCAACAACGGGATTTGTTCAGCGTACCGCATTAACATACAAATACTTAGAATATTTGCCCAAGACAAAAAGTGTTACCGGACAAAACCACACATCGCGGGTGAAACCTTCCAATCACGAAACGCTGTACGTGCTACCCGATGTCAAGCCCGAATCCTTCTGCGTCAGCTTGAAATAGCCTTCGTGGCTCTCTTCCTTCTCGGCGGGTATCACTTTCACATTTACTACCTTGTCGTCGGTCGAAAGAAAAACACACAATTCATCCGCTCCGTTCACCATCAACAGATTGGCATGGTCGAACGGCCAATTGGGGAAATCCACATACCACAATCCGTATTCTTCGTGGTTGAACTGCAGCTCATATTCGCTTTTCTTTCCGAAAACACTTTTTGCAATGGTTTTTGCTCCATTTTTCAAATCATTCAATGTGTACTGCATAGTTATATAATTATGTTTTAATTGATTGCACTCAAAATAGGGCAAAAAGCATACCGTCTTTTGAAAAATGACCATTTGTCAGAAAAAAACAAAATACGTCATTGTTACACAAAAAAGCTGATAAAATTGTCAGTTGCAACGGAATGTATGGCAGTAGGAAGCCACTCCATTCACTCCACCGGAATGGAAAAAAATGCCGGAGCACTGTTCTGTGTCCGGCACTGTTTATCACGGGATAAGAATATATTACTTGGCCATTTTTTTGGCTGCAGCATGTCCTTGTTCG
Organism: uncultured Bacteroidales bacterium; assembly: GCA_937915785.1. GTDB lineage: Bacteria > Bacteroidota > Bacteroidia > Bacteroidales > P3 > UBA1219. The sequence goes on along the minus strand of CALGGY010000096.1, from coordinate 14,143 downwards.
GCTGCTTTGCGGTACCACTTTTTGGCTTCGGATTTATTTTTGGCCACGCCAAATCCCTTGTCGTAGCAAGTGCCGAGACTGTATTGAGCATCGGCGTCGCCCTGTTCGGCGGCACGTTTAAACCACACAAAAGCCTCGTTGAAATTTTCGGAGACACCTTCGCCAGCGGCATAGCACGAGGCAAGGTTGTACTGGGCTGGAGCGTAGCCCTGCTCTGCCGAGAGCCTGTACCATTTGGCGGCCTCGCTGGCATTTTTCGCCAGTCCTATGCCTTGGTCGTAGCACAGGGCAAGGTTGTATTGGGCTTTGTAGTAGCCCTGTTCGGCAGCCTTTCTGTACCATTTGGCGGCTTCGGTGTAATCCTGTTTCACGCCATCGCCTGTGTAATAGCAGCGTGCCAGCTCGTATTGTGCCGGTATATAGTCTTTTTCGGCGGCTTTGGTGTACCACGTGGTGGCTTCGGTGGCGTTTCGCGTGACTCCAGTACCGTTGTAATAGCACTGTCCGAGCTGATAGGCAGCCTGTACCGATCCGTTGCTTTCGGCACTCATTAGATGTTCTACAGCAGACTTGTAGTTTTTCTGCGTCCCTTTGCCCTCAAGGAGGCAGGTGGCCAGCATATACTGAGCTTCGGCGTTGCCGGCAATGGCGGCGTTGCGCAGGTGCAAAACGGCTTCGTTGTAGTTCTGTGCCACCCCGTTGCCCTCGTAATGGCAAAGGCCAATATAATATTGTGCATCGGCACAGCCGTTGGCGTCGGCAGTTTTGAACCACTTGTAAGCCTCGGCGTAGTTCTGTTCTATGCCGTTGCCCTCGTAATAGCAAAGGCCAAGATAATATTGCGACTGGGCATGATTCTGTGCGGCGGCTTTCTGGAACCAGTTCACGGCTTCGAAGTAGCTGCGCGAAAGTCCTAAACGGTTGTAATAGCACACCCCAAGGTAATACTGCGACTGGGCGTCGCCCTGATCGGCGGCCTTGCGGAACCATTTCAGAGCCTCGCTATAGTTCTGGCTAACGCCGTCGCCGTTGAAATAGCATTCTCCCACACGATACTGCGCTTTTACCATGCCACGCTCGGCGGCCTTGCGGTACCATTTCACCGCTTCGTAGCGACTAACCTCCACTCCTCGGCCATAATAAAAGCAGTCGCCAAGACGATATTGAGCTTCGGGCATCTGCTGTTCGGCGGCATTACGGTAGAGTTTCATTGCCTCCACCTCGTTTTTTTTCAGGCCAGTACCCTCTTCGTAGCATATTCCCAAAGCATATTGGGCCATGCCATAGCCCTTGTCGGCGGCCTTGCGGTAAAGAGCAATGGCCTCGGCATAGTTTCCATTGGCAATCATCTGTTTTCCAGATTGATACCAGCGTTCCGAAATACAATCGTCAATCAGTTTTTCCACTCCGTAGTCGGAAACGTTGGTTCTATGCACATAAGCATTGTATGCACTGCGGGCATTGTCGCAGTCGCCACGGTTTACCATACCCCTAATACTCTGGAAATCATCGTCCTGTGCCATCGACATATTGGCTATTATCAATGCTAAAGCGGTTGTTACAATGTGTTTCATCAAAAAAATCTGATTTAATATGTCAAATAGAATATAACGTTGTTTTTCGTTTTTTGATACATTTTGGTCGATGTTTTAAGAAAAAAAATCAGTAAAAGACAATATCTTTCACAGCAAATCCATCAATTTGCGCGTTGATTTTTTCGAGCAGCGACTCTCTTCGCATCGTCATTTCCTGCCGCAGCGCCGCCGACGACAGATGCACGTGCAAAACGCCGTTTCGCATCACCATTTTGCCTGTAAGCTTGGAAATCAGGTCGCCAACCACTTGATTGTAAGCATCTATGGCTTGATGCTCGGCAATAGCGTCGGTCATATGCTCGCTACGGTAAATTATTTTCAACAAATCCTGCAAAGAATATTCGTGAGGTTCTTTCATTGCTGTGCCAAATTATTGTTTTCCACTGTAAAAACTGCGTGTTCGATGTCGGTATTTTCGAAAATGGACTCCACCCTGCCCAGTTGGGTGTCGGTGAGGAACACTTGTCCGAAATGGTCGCTGCCAACGAGATGTATCAGTTGTCTAACACGCTGTATGTCAAGTTTGTCGAACACATCGTCGAGCAAAAGTATGGGCTTGGTGCCACGCACCGAGGTGATGTATTCGAATTGTGCAAGTTTCAGGGCGAGGACAAAAGTTTTCTGCTGACCCTGTGAGCCGAATTTCTTGATTGGCATTGCCTCGTCTATCTGAAAATCGAGGTCGTCCTTGTGTACTCCCACGGTGGAATATTGGGCGTAGGCATCCTTTTGCCAAGCCCCTTTCAGAAGGTCGGCAAAATTGCCACCGTCGAGCTGCGAGATGTAGCCAATTTTCACCTGTTCGCCAGATGGCGAGATAAGCCGGAAATAGTGTTGGAATATGGTTTCGAACTCTTTCAGGAAAGCCTTGCGGCTCTCGAACACGGGCTGTCCGAAACGCACCAGCTGGTCGTCCCAGAGCCGCAGCTGCGCCTCTTCGAAAAAGCGGTTTTCGAAAAATTGCTTGAGTAACGTATTGCGTTGGTCCACAGCCTTTTGATAGGCCAACAGGTTTTCCAGATAAGTGCGGTCGGTTTGCGAAATTATGCCGTCGATGAACTTGCGGCGCATGTCGCTGCCGGCATTTATCAGGTCTTGGTCGTAGGGCGAAATCATCACCAGCGGTATCTTGCCAATGTGGTCGGCAAAACGGCTGTAGGCTTTCTTGTTGATTTTCATCTGTTTGCCACCGCCACGTTTGAACACGCACGACACCATTTGTTCCTCGCCGCTGTCGGGCAAGGCGTAGATGCCATGTATGGCGAAAAACGGCTCTCTATATTTAACATTCTGACTGTCAGATGGATTGAAATAGCTCTTGCAGAACGAAAGGTAATAAATGGCATCGAGCAGGTTGGTCTTGCCAACACCGTTGTTGCCCACAAAACAATTGATTTTGTCGGAAAACGTTGCTTCCAAGTCGGCATAGTTCTTAAAATTGGCAAGTTTGAGGTTTTTCAGTAACATAACTAAATATTTTGGTTGAGCCAAAGTGCCACTTTGTCCATCAGCCAGCGCGGAGTGGAGGTGGCTCCCGTTACACCTACGCGTTTCACGCCCTTGAAATAATCGGGCTGCAGCTCGCCAACGCCCGAAACGAACAACGCACTGTTTTTCACCTGTTTACAGTGCTCGAAAAGGTACTTGCCGTTGGAGCTGTTGCGACCCGACACAAACACCACTACATCCACCGAGGCGGCGAAGTCGGTAAGCTCTTTCACACGGTTCGACACACTGCCGCAAATGGTGTTGAAAAAACTGACATCCAAATTGTTACGCTCTTGGCAACGATTTTTCACCAACTCGATAAGCTGGGCGTACTGCTCTTTGTTCTGAGTGGTTTGCGAATACATGCGCAGTGGACGCGAATAGTCGATCTGTTCGGCATCACTCATATCGCTGATAATCAGTGCAGTATTGTCGGTTTGTCCGTTAAGGCCGATAACTTCGGCATGACCTTTTTTGCCAAATATAACCACCTGACCATTAGTAAGTTTCATTTCCTCGTAACCCTTACGGATTTTTTTCTGCAAGGCAAGAACTATGGGGCAGGTGGCATCTATCAGCTGAATGTGGTTGTTGTCGGCAAGCTGGTAGGTGGAGGGGGGTTCGCCGTGGGCGCGTATAAGCACCTTGGTATCATGCAGTTGCGATAATCGCTCGTAGGTTATCACCTCCAGACCTTTGGCCGAAAGGCGCTCCACCTCCTCGTTGTTGTGCACAATGTCGCCCAAGCAATAGAGCCGTTTGGAGCTGCTCAAATGACTTTCGGCAGCGGCAATGGCGGCCACCACACCAGAACAGAACCCCGCGTTTTTATCCACAACAACTTCCATGGTATCAGGCAATTGCAGAATTATTTAAGACCCACTTCCTTCTTTATCTCGGGATAAATCTGGGTATCGAAAATCTCCATATACTTCTGGTAGGAGTATTTTTTGTAATTGTCGTTGACAAAGAAACAGATGAATTTGATAAAGTCGTCGGGACCTTGGTAGCCCGAAAGCACTTGTACGAGGTTCATCTGCTGGTCGAAAATGGCCACCGAGGGGTAACCGATTTGCGAGCCGAGCACGGCGCGGGTGAAATCGTGCGGATTGCCACGACGCGAGGCGGTGTTGGAATACTCCTTGCCGTTCCACAAGAAGGTGTTTTTGGTCTCAGCATCGAAATGCACCGAAATGTAATAGTGGTTCATAATGGCAGCTACAACCGACTTTTCGTAGGTGTCCTTGTCCATTTTTTTACACCATCCGCACCAGTCGGTGGCAAAATCTATGAAAAACATCTTGGCATTGCCCTCAAGTTTTGTAACACCTACTTTTTCAATAGGTTGCCATTCCACCTGAGCATTTGCAGCCAGCACGGTGGCCAACACTAAACTTAGCGTCAAAAGGACTTTTTTCATTGTTTGATTATTGTTTAATTGTAATTTGTTTGCGTGTAACTAAAAAGATGTCGATCGCTTATTTGTAACTAACAAACATTATTTCTTATTTAAAACCTGTATCCGATTCCTAACTCTTTAGACGATGCACGCTTCGTATCTACCAACTACTATTTTCTAATTCCTTAGACGATGCATGCATCGTCTCTACAAATTCAAAACTAAAAAACCGGCAACCGCCCAACTCCTAATTCCTAACTCCCAACCCTCTTCCCTGCCAGCAGTCCGCAAGCGGCCATAATATCTTCGCCGCGCGAGGCTCGTATTGTGCAGACTATACCATTGTCGTTAAGGCAGTTGCGGAAATTTTCCATCGTTTTTTCGTCGGAACTGGCAAAGGGTGTGCCGGGCGAGGCATGAAACCGTATCAGATTAACGCGGCACGGCAGCCCATGCAGCAGCTGAGCCAGTTTTTTGGCATGAAGCAGGTCGTCGTTCATACCTTTGAACACTATATATTCGAACGACAGCCGCCGTTGTCCCGACCAGTCGTATTTGCGCAACAGCCGCACTATCTCGCTGTGGGCGTAGGCATTTTGTATGGGCATGATGGAGGCGCGCTCGTTACCGTAGGACGAGTGCAGACTTATGGCCAGATGGCACTGGCTCTGCTCTATAAAATCCCTGATGCGGGGCAACACTCCCACGGTTGACACGGTGATGCGGCGCGGGCTCATGGCAAATCCCCATTCGGAAGTTAGTATCTGCGTGGCTTTCAGCACATTGTCGTAATTGTCGAAGGGCTCGCCCATACCCATAAACACTATGTTGGTAATTTGGTCTGCCTCGTCGATTCCAGCTATCTGATTGAGAATGTCGGCCACCGACAGATGTCCGTGGAACCCCTGTTTGCCCGTTACGCAGAACTTGCAACCCATTTTGCAGCCCACCTGCGACGACACACACACCGTACCACGCTCTTTGTCAGGAATAAACACCGTTTCCACATATTTTTCGCCCTCAAGGGGAAAAAGATATTTCTTGGTGCCGTCGGTGGAAACCATACAGCCGGCGAAGTGGCGGCGGCCAACGGCACAGGACACGGCAAGCTGTGCACGCGCTTTCAGCGAAAGATTCGTCATCTGGTCGATGTTGAGGACTCGTTTGTTGTACAGCCAGTCGGCAATTTGCTTGGCGGCGAACTTTGGCAGGCCGTTGTCGGCACAGAGCCGATGCAAATCCTCAATGGTTTGGCCGAAAAGGTTCATCTTTTTAAACTGAAAGTCTCTCATTGAAAATTGAAATAACTGACTACTGACTACTTAACATTCTTCAGTATTTCGATAACGTGGCGCCAGAATTTCTCCACGGTTGCAATTTCGAGCCTTTCATCGGGCGAGTGCACTCCACGCAGCGTTGGACCGAAGGAAATCATGTCCATGCCCTCGTATTTTTCGCCAATGAGTCCACACTCCAGTCCGGCGTGGATAGCGCGGATGGTAGGTTCCTCGTTGAAAAGGCGGCGATAGGCGTCGGCGGCCACTTTCAGCACTTTGCTGTCGGGATTGGGTGTCCAGCCCGGGTAGCCGTCGCTATGGGTAACTTTGGCTCCGACAAGGCGGAACGTGGCCTCGATTTTCGATGCTGCGGCATGTTTTGCACTCTCCACCGAGCTGCGCTGGCTGGTGCAGATGTGTATTTTTTTGCCGTCCATTTTAATCGAAGCGAGGTTGGTTGAGGTTTCAACGAAATTGGGTATCTCGCGCGACATTGCCAAAACGCCGTGAGCGCAGGCGTAGAGGGCGTTGAGCAGATTGTCCTGAACAGATTTTTCGATAAGATTGGTCGGCATATCGGCGGCAGCGATGCTCACCTTAATATCGGGTTCGGTGGAGCGGAACTCGTAGCGCACAGCCTTGTCGAACTCTGCCACAGCCTGTTGCAGTTTTTCGGCGTTTTGTGCCGGAACCACCACAACTGCCGAGGCCTCGCGGGCAATGGCGTTGCGCAGATTGCCCCCTTCGAGGGTGGAAACACGCAGTCCGAGGGTATCAGTTGCCGACCATAAAATACGGGTTATCAGCTTGTTGGCACAGCCAAGACCTTTGTTTATGTCGTCGCCCGAATGACCACCCTTAAGTCCCGAAACTTTTACTGTAAAAGCCTGACAACCAGCAGGAACGCTTTCAGTTGTATAGTCAATTTCCATAACGGTGTCGATGCCTCCGGCGCAACCAACGCAGATTTCGCCAAGGTCTTCGTCGTCGAGGTTGAGCAGTATGCGGCTTTTCAGCCAGTCGGGTTTCAGCGCCGAAGCACCCGTAAGTCCCGTTTCTTCGTCAACGGTGAAGAGGCATTCGATGGGGCCGTGCTCGATGTCGGTGGAGTCGAGGATGGCAAGGGCTGTGGCCACCCCTATGCCGTCGTCGGCGCCGAGAGTGGTACCGTCGGCGTGGAGCCATTCGCCTTTAAGAACGGGAACGATGGCATCTTTCTGGAAATCAAACACTTTATCGCTGTTTTTTTCGCACACCATGTCGATATGGCTTTGCAGGCATACCCACGGACGGTTTTCGGAACCGGAGGTGGCGGGCTTGCGGATAAGCACGTTGCCGACGTTGTCGGTAAAGGTCTCGAAACCCTTGTTAACCCCGTATTCCACAAGGTACTGGTTTATTTTTTCCTCGTGCTTGGATGGACGCGGGATTTGCAGTATATCGTTGAAAAAGCGCCATACAGCGGCAGGCTGAAGATTTTCTAATGCTTTGTACATAATATTATTGTATTGTTGATTGTTTATTTGTTTAAATGCTATTTTAGGGGTGAACAAAGATAACTAAACAGTGAAAAAGAGCGTAATTGAACATTGTCCATTGTCCATTGTCCATTGTCCATTGTAAACTGTAAATTGATAATTATCTATTTCACCATCAGGGTTACCACTTTTTTGAAAGTCTGTTTATTGCCTTTGGTGTCGAAAACTTCCATATAAACCACGTAGTTGCCCACTTGGCAGCGTGCTTTGGCCTCGTTGGTGCCGTCCCACGAGAACACTCCGCTACAACCCATGACGGCATTGCGCTCCAATCGGCGCACCAACCGGCCTTGAGCATCATAGATAAAAATGTTGCCCGTGAAGTCGCAGTTTTCGAACTGGTACGAAATGTTGGTAACATCGTTGTATCCGTCGGCATCGGGCGAAAAAACGGTGGGATCCACAGTGATGTCGCCTTCATTGTAGAGAAAATTGTAACTCTGTGAGTTTTTGTAGGTTGGCGTAGCGTATCCAGCCGATTTGGCGGCAGAGTGCCAGTTGCTGGGCTCCTGCGTGGGAGCGTCGAACGAGCGGCGTTCGAGCGACACGCCTTTAACATTGTTCAAAAAGGTGTTGTGCATCTTTTCGGTATAGACAAGACGGTCGATTATAGTGCTGTCTTTCAGTGCGATAATAACGGTACCTTCGGCGTTGGCAAAAGTAGGCATAGCGCTAAGCGGATATATGACCTTTTCGGGATAAAGCACTGTGTACTGGCGTGTTAGCGCTGTATCGCGTGTAACAACGCAATAGTCGTGCGGTGCAAGGGTGGCGGTGTCGGAAATGCGGCAGGCCGTGCGCAGGCGGGCATTGGTGGCGTCCCAAGTGGCTAAAATAATGTCCCGCAATGGGATAGCACGTTCCGAACGGTTGTAGATTTCCACAAAATCCTCGCCGCCGGACTGCGGATTGAAAAGCACCTCGTTGATGATAAGATTGCGGTAAGTGGTGTCGAATACAAATGTTAAATCAGTGGGAGCCAGAACGTTGGCCGAAGGGTCGTACACATTTTCCACATGCAGGGTGTACGGCACAAGCTCCTGCCAGATTTGTTCAAAGGTGAGTTGCACCGAACTGCGATTGTATTCCACTTGGGTGGGATTGACGCCAGAAATGTTGTAATTGGCGGCATTAGAAGCCGAAAGGCTGTCCACGACTTCGCTAAAAAGCACACGGACAACATTTTCGGCACGTGCCACGGCTTGGGTGGCAAGGGGAGCCTGATAGTCGTCGGCTGCGCGTTTTACGGGCAATGTTTGGCAAGGCGACATGGCGTTGCCCTCGAGATCCTTTACGTTGCACACCCTGAGTTGGTGCAACATGTTGGGTATCAGATGAGAAAAATTTAGGCGCACCTGCGTTTCGCTTATCAGCGTACCGTTGAAAACAGGATTTTGCACCACTGAGGGCATGGTGGTGATGCGGTAGTTGGCGGCATTCACAGCAGTGGCCGAATCCACTGGCTCGCTGAAAGTTACAAGAACAAAATCGTTATTGTCGTCGCTGGAGGCGATGGTGGCAGAGCGCACCGCTGGCGGGATGGTGTCGGGCACAAGGGCGCGAAGGTTCACATTGTCGAGGTAGAAACGCCCGTTGTACGAAGCCGAGTAAACAAAACGAACGCCAAAAAAGCCGTTTGCTGCAAAGTTGATGGAGGATGGCAACACATGGGCAGTCGAAACGGTGTCGGCACGAAGGAAATTGCCGCCACGGTCCGAAACGCGCATTATCATGCTGAAAATGTTGGCATTTTTTGTGATGGCGAAGTTCAGTATTTCGTAATCCACGGCAGTGTCGGTGGTGAGTATGGCTGTAGCAGTGCCGGCCACACGCTGGTAAAGTATGGCTTTGTCGGAACTTACATCGAAAGCCACATACAGGGCGTTGGAGGAGTTTTCCACATTGGCACTGTCGGCCCAGAGGTACACTTCGGCGAAATTGCTGGCTGTTGGGTCGGCGGTAAGCACCTCGAAATCGAAACGCAAGGGGTATGCCAAATCGGCTTGTGCAAAGCTGTAAGGCGCTGCCACACGCGAGCGGTTGAGGGTGGTGCGCTGAGGTATGCGCAACTGGCCAGTGGTGGTGGCAAAATCGGCGGTGTCGCCCACCCAGCCCGCGTAAGGCCATGCCGGCGAACTGAAATCTTCGTACAACTGAGCGTTGGCAAACTGCGTAACGGACATCAGCAACGTAATGTAAAACACATATAAACAGTCTCTTACATATTTCAACCAAATTTTTTCCATAAACATTGAAAAGTTTAGTTCAATTTGCAAATATACACTTTTTATCTGGATTTTGCAAATAAAAAAAACAACGCCATATAGCACAAATTTTGTTCACGCCACGTATTGCACGAATTGACACGAATTGTGTTTGCGAAAAGTGGTGAGAAGCATGGACGTTATCCATACAATATAGCATTATACCAATTCAGGGACTTACATTGTCATATCCAAACACTACAAAATAATACATCAACGCAAAATATTATTGAATAATTGGCCGATATAGCCATTATCTGTTTGAAAAATAACATGTGCTATATCAAAATCATCCATGGTTCCCCAAAACTCAACTTGATTGTAGCTAGTATTGGAGATAATGTAACTATCAAGGATGATGTCGGCATCGTTCAAGGATGGCTCGACTTCGGTCTTCAGTTGGTGGTATAGCTGTATCTTCGGGTCTTGCAGACCTTTCAAGTTGCGGATGCCTTTCGGGTCGATGAAGGTGACGCGCTGCTTCTGTGAATCATTCACCCACAGGATGAAGTCGGGATAGAAGTTGCTGGCCTCGAAGAAGCCGATACCTTTCCGGCTTTCATTGCGCAGCAGGTAGATTTCCTTGCCTTTCAAAAGGCCGTTCTTATTAGCTTCGTAATAGTTGCGGATGTCTTTGACAAAGCTCGTCTCACCCACATTCAACGCCACAGGCGAAATTTTTACCAAAGGCTCATTGGTGTTTTCATCTTGAAGCAGCTTCTTTCCGTTCTGGTCCTTGTCTCTCAGGCACAAGACTGGGTAGAACAAATGACGGTCGAATTTTATCGCCTTTATCCAGTCACTATAGATGGAGAAGTCTTTCTCCAATTTGCGTGACATGACTTGCTCACTAAGCTCAAGGAGTTTTTCAATCCATTCGTTTTTGTCGTTACGGACTTCCACCATGTATTCCTCGAAGAAGTTCGGGTCGTTGGTGTCGATGTAAACGGTTTCCATGTATTTGGATTCCCAACTGCCTTTGGCTTTCTTGTATGCCCTGTCAATAAAGGCACGGAGCAGCGAAATGGCAACGTCTTCCCAATAGGAGACATCGGTGCCGTAATTATTAAATTCCAATTTTGCACTTGGAATAAATAGTTCATACCAATCTGAATCCAGCATCAACAACTTCAACTTCTCTATATCAATCTCCATGTTGTACCAGCCACGCTCATTCTTCATCTGTTGCATAGCGAAGAAGATCTTGTTCCAGTTGAGCAGGTTCAGATGCTTCGGCTCTAACTTGCCTGTAGTTTCTGCTGCGGCCTCATCAACGCCGGAACGCTGGCTGCTCCATAAGGCATCAACTTTTGGAGTCTTATCCACCTTAACATGGATGTCCTTCACTTCTTCGGGACGGACTACTACGCTTTTCTTGAAATCATAGCCTTTTTTCAGGCGCACAATTTTCAGCTTTTTGTCGCCCAACAAGTTCACCGTCGGAATCTTGATTTGGGTGTAGGTGTCTTCATTGGCTGGCAGGCCTTCATCCTCCAGATACTTGCGGAAGGCATCCATATAGTCGGCACGAACGCCAAACACATTCAGGGTTTCAAGTTCGTGCAAGCCTTTGGGCAGGTTGCCGGGATTATAACTTGGGTCGAGGGCAGAACTGCGCTTCAACGAATAATTGAAGCCTTTCAAGCGCACACCACGGCCAAAGAGTTGGATGATTTCGGAGCCCTCGCTGCGTCCCACGTTCATCAGGCCCATGGCCGAAACGCGCCAGCTGCTCCAGCCTTCGCTGAACTTCTTGGAACCAATCAGGATGTTGATGGTGGAATCCTCATTGTTGATTTTCGTGAAAAGCGACGACGTGCCAAACTCCCTTGTTTCACAATTCAAGTGATTGTCTTCACATAGCTTTATCAAGGAATCGCTATCGCCGACGTTGATGACGCCGAAATAGTCGGCATTACCGACACGCAGGCCAATTTCCTTTTCGCCACCTTTTTGCTTGTCGATGTGCAACTGCGCACCATTCACAGTGCTGTGGAACAGTTTTTCAAGCAATTTGTTATAGGTCATGCGGGCAAAGGCATCCTCTTCGCCGATTTTCATTCCGGCCTTGACCAATTGGAAGCTGTTGGCGAACAAGGAATAACCACGAGGATTCTTGATGCCGTCATTGGGATTGAGCAAGCGCTTGATATAGAGCGAGAACTGTTGCGGATTGGCAATGAAGCCTTGCAGGAACAGCAATATCTGCACCACATCGCTCACTTCGAGGCCACGGACTTTGCGAACGGCATTGACCGAGCCTCCCACGAAGATGCCCAAGGGACGCGCAATGAGGAAACGGTTTTTCACCAATGGCGAGCCTTCGTAGGCCAAAGTCTGCTCGTAGAGGCAAAGAAGATAGGCGGTCAAGTACATGTTCAACAGTTCCTCATCGTCCCACGAAGCCATGTTCATGATGCGATAGTCCTTGCCATAGCCGTCGTTGTAGAAATAGCGGTAGCTATAGTCGAACAAAGTGGCTTTGCCGTATTCTTTCAGCAGCGCGTCTCTGTTAGCCCCCGTCTGGGCAGCAATGGCCTGTCCGAAGGTGGCCGAATACTCAAACGAGAAGCCTTCTTGTGTGAGGATGTTGCGGTAGCCTTTCCAGACTTCGCCACCAGAACCTTTGTGGCCCTCATCAACCAATACGAGATTGTTGCCTTCGAAGCTCTCAACGGCAACAGTCTTGTCGCCGTCGGTTTCAGCCAGTTTGTTGATGTCAATCACTTCGATGGTCTTTCCGATAAACATACCACCTTGTGATTGTTTCGAGAACAGTTCGGCTTGAAGACCGGAATCATTCAACTCCTGAAGGTGCTGTTTCGACAGGCCTTCATTGGGGGTCAATATCAGAATACGGTTGAGCTTCTTGGCGTTATGTTTTTCGGCATAATGGAGATACTGCTTGATGTTGACGTGCATCATCAGCGTCTTGCCGGAGCCGGTGGCGCACCAGAAGGCCACCTTGTTCAGGTCGTCCTCCGTGAACACGGGCATCCCGTGCCACGTTTCGGGACGGAAGTTGAAATCGTCGCTCAGGAAAGCGTTGATGTCGTCCAATAGTTTCGCCTTGTCGCTGAAATAGCGGTCGAGATACACCTCGGTGAACAACAGCGCCAGATATTGGAAGTATTTCCACTGGATTTTCTCGCGGCGGTATTCGTTGATTTCGCGGGTGTGGCGCACAATGTTCCGGTCGTAGTCGTACAGTTGCTTCTCAGAGATGGAAAAGCCCCCGTAGAGGTGTCCTTTCAAGGCATAATAGATACGCGACACTCCCTCGTCGTCCACTCCTTCCAATGCAGGGTCTTTCAGGTCGCGGCTCAGGGCTTCCAAGTCCTTACATCCAAAGAGGTTCAATATATATTTGTGCAGCACCAGTGCTTCTTGCAGTCGTGCAGGCTGCTTTGTTGCTTTCTTTGCCATAATAAAATCACCTATTTATACAGATTCTCATTTGCTTGCTGAATATGAAATAGCTGCTTTTGATGTTCTATTTCATTTCGCAATTCTTCTTCCGTTGGCAGATATAGTTTGTACTTGGTGGCAAATATCTGTTCGTTTCCTTTCAGGATTGAATAACGGGCAATGTCCTCGTCGGTTTGCGAACACAGGAGGATACCTATAGTAGGATTGTCATCCGCCTTCTTCTTCAGCTCATCATACATCCTGACATACATGTCCATCTGCCCCACATCCTGGTGCGTCACCTTCCCCACTTTCAAATCGATGAGCACATAACATTTCAGATAAACATTGTAGAACACAAGATCGATGAAATAATCTTCCGCAGCAGTCCTTATATGTTGCTGTCTTCCCATAAAAGCGAATCCGCGTCCCAGCTCCAAAAGAAAATCCTGCAGATGGCTGATGATAGCACATTCCAGTTCCGTTTCCGAGAAACTGTCATTTTGTTTGAATCCGAGGAATTCGGCCACCAGCGGACTTTTCATTATCTCATGTTTGTCCTCGTCGCCCTGTTTTTGCGATGGCAGTTGAGGCAGCTGATAGTGACGTTCATAATACTGCGTGCTGATGTTTCTTGCCAGCGTTCTGACGCTCCACATCTCTTCTGATGCCGTTTCCAGATACCAACGCATAGCCACGGGGTCATCTACAGTCAGTGCATTGAGAATATGCGACCATCTGAGATTTTGCAAACGCGTTTGCAAAATCGTGATATCCGGTATTACCAAATAGAACTGTCGGAAGTAAGCCAAGTATCTCTGTGAGAATCCGCTGCCATATTCGCGTGTCAGTTCCGAGGAAAGTATTTTGAGAATCTGCTTGCCATACTCCGCACGCTGCTGGCCTTGTTGCTCTTCTTCCACAATACGGCGTCCTATCTTCCAATAGGTATCCACCATCGACTGGTTGACGGCTTGAAAAGCCGCACTGCGCCCCTGCTCAACGATTTGTTTAACATCGTTAAGTAGCCTCTCGCTGTTTTTTACCATCTCATTCATGTCTTACTCCTCTTCAAACATACGTTTCTGGAACTCTTCTTCTGTCAGCACCACTTTCCAATGTTCCTCGTCGCGGCGAAGGTTGGGCAGGGTGTTGTCACCATTCACATAGATAA
>CALGGY010000095.1 GCA_937915785.1 uncultured Bacteroidales bacterium | reverse complement strand
ATTATCAAATCTAAAAAACGGATACTTTTGCAAAAGATTCATCGGACACCAATAACTTATAATAGCTTTTGTTTCAATATGTTCGCCAAATTGTCAATCGATACGTCCCTTGCATCGCACCTGATGTCGGCCATGCTGTAAAATGGCTTTCGGGCTGCAAGCTGTTCATCAACAAACGTTTCGACCTCTCCGGCTGGCATGGCCTCCAAAACGGGACGTCTTTTTTTGGAGTTCGCCCTGCGGCTCAGTATCAAATCGGCGTCGGCCTCAAGATAAACCGAAAGGCCATTCTCTTTTATAAAATCCATATTGTTGTTGTGGCATGGCGTACCTCCGCCGGTAGAAATCACGCAGTTGTCCACATCTTTGGTAGAAAGCAGCACCTCGTGTTCGAGCTTGCGGAAAGCCGTCTCGTCGTAGCGCCCGAAAAAATCGGTGATAGAAAGTTTGAAACGCCTTTCAAATTCGTCGTCAAGATCCATAAAATTGTATCCCAACCGTCGTGCCAAACGCTTGCCAACCGACGTTTTTCCGCAGTACATGTATCCAACAATGTAAATTTTCATCACTCGTTTTTTTGTTTGTTTAAAACAGAAAAAAAACGCAATTATTGTGTGTTTTGCCTGTGTTTGGCAATATCCGTTCCGCTTGCGTCGGCTTGCAGTAATAAGGTGGCTTCTGTATGTCGCTGATTTTGCAGAATCTTTTGCTCTGTGTGATGAACCATCAGATGTCCAGTCGTTTTTTTATGCGAAAAATATAGTTTATTTCGTAAAAAATGTGTATCTTTGCAGTGCGTTAAGTGTCTATATATAAAATAGAAGAAACATTATCCGATGACCAAGCTGAAAAAAATATTGCTGTCGTTTGCGGCTTTTCTGGCTGTAAATGGTGCTGTGATATCGCAAAATGCCACGGCCACGGTACCCTATTTCTGCGATTTCGAAAATTCGGCCGAAAATGTTTTTTGGCAGATGGCCAACATACCCGTAAACCAGTGGATAATAGGCGGAGCGATGGTGTATGCCGGTTCGGGAGCATTGTTTGTTTCTGGAAATAATGGGCTGTCGCCTACCTACGGCCAGTTCGATTCCACCAACATTTATGCCTACCGCAGGGTGCACCTCGATGCCGGTTTGTACGATGTCAGTTTCTATTGGAATTTCTACGGCGCTATGACCAACTACATAGTGCACTCGTATATGAGGGTGTTTCTTTTGCCGGTGTCGGCCACCATCACTGCCGGAGTGCGCTATCCAGGACTTTCGGCCAGCCGTTTGCCTCAAAACGCCATACCCATCGACCAAAGTGGTGCCCAGCCCGTTTGGGACGGTATGTGGAACTTCTTCTCCAACCCCATGGTGCAGGTGCCTCAAACCGGCGACTACTACTTGGTTTTCTTTTTCTTTGGCAACAATTTTCCAGCATACATAGGCAACCTTGGCTATAGCCCGGTAATAGACAACATAAGCATAAATGCCGCCCCATGCCCCAAACCGTACGCATTGGTAAAAGCCGATTTGGGCTACGGCTGCGTACGCCTCGATTGGGAGGATGCCCAAATTCCGGCCCCAAGTTCATGGACTATAGAGTATGGCCCGCGCGGTTTCATGCCTGGCAACGGCACAAGGGTTACAACCAACAGTAAGCCTTACACCCTGTGCGGCCTGCAACCCGATTCGTTGTACGACATATATGTTCAGGCTCTCTGCCCCGACGGAACCTACAGCCCGTATAGCGACCCGTTGCGTATGCGTTTCTCCGAAGAAACCCCGCTGTGCCGCGATTTCTCCGACCTTAAAGCCCCCGGCACATGGTGCACCTACGGACAATACGAGGAGTTCGGCGATACAGTAGGGGAGTTTTATGGCCCGCATTCCGACACAGCCATCCTAAATTATGGCTCGCAAAATTATGGCAACTCGGCCACCTGCATGTACTCAAGCCGCCACACCGTGCACTACGACCCCTTCGAAACCGACCGGTGGACTGGCGGACAGCTCAACACAGTGCCGCCTCACGGCAACTATTCCGTACGCTTGGGCTCCGTACACGGCAAATGGATTTGCCAAAGCATATCGTACCAAATTACCGTGGATACCAACGCCGCCGACCTTCTGCAGCTCGAATATGCCTGCGTGCTTTACAACCCCAGCGGCCACACCATGGCACGCAAACCCCGTTTCATGCTCGAAATTCTCGACAGCACCAACTCGCTAATCGACAGAGTCTGCTACTACGCAGATTTCACCCCCGACAACGTATATGCCGACACCGCTTGGCACACAGGCATCGACAACCATACCTATTGGCGCAACTGGACTCCGGTGGGACTGGCCGTGGCCGACTACAACGGGCAAACAATAACCGTGCGCCTCACCACCTATGCCTGCGGACAAGGGGCAAAGAACCATTTCGGTTACGCATATTTCAACCTCGGGTGCCAAAAGTCGCGCATCTCAGCACGTGTGTGCGCATCGTCGGGCAATTCGTCGAAAGCAGAACTTGCAGCACCCGAAGGCTTCCACTACCGCTGGCGCAACTCCGCAAATCCAGCCTTCTCCGACACATCGCGCATCATATACATAACTCTCGACAGCTCAACTTATTATTGCGACATTTTCTTTGGCGACGATACCTCGGCATGCCGTTTCACACTGTCGATGGTGGCCAACCGCAATTTTGTTGAAAACCAGTACGTACACGCCAATTTTGTGATGAACCAAACTTTTGAGAACTGCACCACTTACGTTAGTTTCGAAAACACAAGCTACTCGTCGGACTATAACGGCAACAACGTGGCCTACAACTGCAACACTTTTTTCTGGGACTTCGGCGACAGCACCACCTCAAACCGAGCCAACCCACAGCCGCACGCCTACACTCGTTTCGGCACATACACCATTATGCTTATAGCAGGCGACACCATACTGGGATGCTACGACACCACTTACCAAACCCTGACTTTCCCCGAACCCGAAGTGCCGCAAATGGAAGGCGACACCATCGTTTGCCGCGACAAGGAGTTCACCATCAGAGTGCTGAGCAACACCGCCGTCGGCTATAGGTGGAACACTTTCGACTCAACACAGCAAATAACACGCACAATGAGGAACAGGCCCTACCATTTCGTGGTCCACGTAACCGATTTTATGGGCTGTGTTACCGACCTTGCTATAAACGTGCTGCCCGACAGCGTGCCCAAACCGATTTTCGACACCCTCTATTTTGCCGATTGCCACCCGCTTACAGTGCACATGCTCGACCGCAACCCGCGCAGCGAAACCAACAGCTACGCATGGTATTGGGGCGACGGCGACAGCACCATCGGTGGCAACGAAGCACAGCACCAATACTGCTACGCCGGCACGTATAAAGGCTGGTGTTTCCTGCAATCGGCAAAAGACTGCCGCGACACCGTGCATTTCGAAGCCTTCTCCATGGCCTACACTCAAGCCGAATTCCAATGGGCTCCGTTCTTCGGAAAAATACAACAGCCCGAAATGCACATACAAAACCTCAGCTACCCGCACGAACCCGAACAAAACTACTACCTGTGGCGATTCTATTCCGACTCGTCAGAAAACAGAATGTTTGACGCATCGGCAGAATACGAGCCACATTTCCGCTGGCCGGTAACCGACAACAGCGACGTGGGATTCCGCAGAATACAACTCATAGCCTACACTCCAATACGAGTGCCGCTTTACGAATTTACCTGCGTCGACAGCATCGACTACGTAATTTACATACTCAACGATTTCTTGCAGTTTCCAAACGTTATAACCCCCAACGGCGACGGACTGAACGACATATTCGAGATAAAAAACCTCATCGACGGCGGCAACTACACCGACAACGAACTCTATATCTACAACCACTGGGGACGACTGGTGTATTACAAGAAAAACATCGCAACCCGTGAGGATTTCTGGGACCCCTCGCTAACCAACGAAATGACGGGGACATACTACTACCGCTTCTCCGCCAAAGGGCATACAGGAAATGTGCAACGCAACGGCGTTGTGGAACTGCTGCGATAACAAACCAAACCGGTAAATGACAGGCAAATAACCCAATGAATACAGCCAAACGATGTTAAATGGATGATTGATAATGATATACCTATGTGTTATGGACGTAGAAAAGGCAAAAAACTTGAAATATTCGCAAAAAAAACGTATCTTTGCGACACTGTTTCGGCACCATTTTGTTGCCGAAACAAGTGTAATGTGCTGAAAAATATATGGATATAGAACAAAAGTAGTTTGAAAAATAAAAAAGAATAGTTTATAAATAAAAAAAGTCCTTAAAATATGAATAGAGTAAGAGCAACCATTCAGATGTTAGTGATGGGATTGATATTGGCCATGCCTGCTATAGCCCGTTCTCAGACCGCAACCGACAGCGTACCGTATTGTTGCGATTTCGAAAACGCAGTAGAACGGGCTTATTGGCGTTTTGCCAACGATGCCACAAACAAATGGGCCATAGGCTTTGCTACGCAGACTGGCACAGGGCTGTACAGCATGTATATCTCCACCGACGGCGGCGGCAGTCATGGCTATAGCGGCGTTGTTACAAACTCCTACGCCTACAGGCGCATACATGTCCCGGCAGGTGTTTACGAAATTACCTACGACTGGATGGCACGAGGCTATGTTAGTGGCACCACTTACTATGGATATATGCGTGCATTCCTGATACCGGCAGCCTCAACTACACTGACAGGAGGTCAGGTGCTTACCGGCCTTTCGGCCACATCGCTGCCCGCCGGAACCATTTCGCTCGACGCGGGGGCTATGCAAAACCAGACGACATGGACCAATTTCAACAACCCCATAGTGCAGGTACCCAATACTATGGACTATTTCTTGGTGTTTTTTTGGTACAACAACACATCGGTTTATGCGCCTCCGGCAGCAGTGGACAATATCTGCCTCACTCCTGTTACGTGCCCAAAGCCAATGAATATCACAAAAACTGATTTGGGCAACGGCTGCATTTCCATTACGTGGACCGACTACGGCAACCCTCAGCCCACAGGCTGGATAATAGAATACGGCCAACGCGGCTTTACGCACGGCAACGGCACCAAGATTTACACTACTTCGAAGCCCGACACCATCTGCGGACTACAGGCCGATGTAACGTACGAATTCATAATACGCGCCATCTGTCCCAACGGCGACACCAGCAACTACAGTGACCCGCTCAACTACCGCTACTGCACAGGTATGCGCTGTATAGATTTCACCAACCTGCGAGGACCCGGGGTTACATGTACCTATGGCAGATACCAGTATTATCAGCAATACACTGCTACATACCCAGGTCCCTATGCCAACACGGGCGTTATAGATCTCGGCCCCGGAGCCTATGGCACAGCATCTGGTTCGCCAGGCAGCCTGCACACAGTAAACACCGACCCCAACTCCCGCGACCCGCTGTTTCCGCAATTGTCTAAAATACCCCCCGACGAATGCGAATCGGTGCGTTTAGGCTCTTTCTACGGCGGATACATCTGTCAGTCCGTATCGTATTCATACGTGGTGGATACGGCAAATGCCGACATCCTTCTGTTCAAATACGCCGCCGTGTTCAACGATGTGGGGCATAGCGCAACCCAACAGCCACGTTTTGTGTTTGAAATATTGGACCAGCAGAACAACCTTATCAGTCCCACCTGCGGTGCTGCCGACTATAACGCCACCGAGGTTACCAACGGCTCCATTCCTGGCACTTGGTACACCCACAATGGGTCTTTCTCGTATATCGATACCATTGTAGACTCTAACACCGGAGCCATAAGGACTCAGTCAATAAGCGGTACCACTTACGCCAACGGATTGAGAGCGAGAGACTGGACCCCGCTGGGACTGAACATTTCGGCATACCATGGCCAGACAATACGCATACGTGTTACCTCGTTCAACTGCGGACAGTCGGGCCCCAACCACTGCTGCTACGTTTATTATACCTTGGGCTGCTCCAAAGCACGTATTGTTGCCAACACCTGCGGCAATAACGCCCAACACGCCACACTTACTGCGCCTTCGGGTTTCCGTTACCGATGGTACAACCCCAGCCTGCCCGGATGGACCTCCACCCTGCAGACGGTGCAGGTGGACATAGACAGTTCCACCTATTACTGCGAGGTGTCGTTTGTGGATGACACATCTTGCAAATTTACCATGTCCACCATGGCCGCACCGCGTTTCCCGCACTCCCGTTTTACGGCAGCTCTCGACACCACGGGCTGTAACTACACAGTGAACGTGGTGAACCGCAGCTACACCTCCATCAGTGTCACCGACACCAACTCCATAGGCGACTGCGAGTCGTTCTATTGGTTCTGGGGCGACGGCACATCTACAGCATCGCGCAACCCCGGCAGCCACACATACCGCCAGCCGGGCACATACACCATTATGCTTGTGGTAGGCCTTGCCGGCGACGAATGTTCCGACACTTCGTACTACACCGTAACTTTCCACGCTCCACAGGCTCCTACAATTTCCGGCGACTCGGTGGTTTGTATCAACACCCGCGCCCATATTCAGGTTAATGGTGCCACGGCGCAGCGTTTCCAATGGAGCAACGGCGCCACAAGCCGCGACATAGACATATATCCGCCCGACTCCACCACCATGACCGTTCATGTGTGGGACCAGCTGGGTTGCGAAACAGTGCTCTCGTTCCATGTGGACATAGACACCGTGCCACTGCCCACCTTCGACCCCGCCATTTACGAATCGTGTGTGCCATATACCATGAGTATAAGGGATGTGAACTCGCTAAGCCAAGGCAATACCTACAGCTGGAGCTGGGGCGACGGTTCCACAACCCCCAACAACAACGCCCCGACACACACCTACAGCAATGCCGGAACATATCAGTTCTACTGCTACATTGTTAGTGCCGAAGGTTGCTTGGACACCGTTTCGCGTACGGCATACGTGTACAGCTTCCCCCACGGCAGTTTTTCGTGGACACCCCCAATCATCACCGTTACCGACCCCACAGTGAAGTTTGTGAACCTTACCACTCCCAATCCCACCAATGTGTATAATTGGGAAGTGTTCTGCCACACCTCCAATCCATCGTATTACAACAACGAGTTCGAACCGGAGCACCGTTGGACTTGTTCCACCAACGAATTTTCGGGGGCCAACCTTGTGCGCCTTATCACCGTAAACCAAGTGCGCACAGCAAGCGGCGGTACAGTGTCGTGTGTGGATACTGTTGAAAATACAGTGTTGATTATCAACGATTTGTTGCAATTCCCCAACACCGTTACGCCAAACGGCGACGGGATAAACGATATTTTTGAAATAAAGAACCTGATAGACGGCGGCGGATACACGGACAACGAGCTGTATATCTACAACCACTGGGGCCGCAAGGTTTACCATAAGGAGAATATCTCAACCCGAGAGGATTTCTGGGATCCATCACAAAACAACGACCCCGATGGCACATACTACTACCGTTTCTCGGCCAAAGGCTATTTAGGCAACATACAGCGCAACGGCACAATACAGGTGATAAAGTAAAATAATATGGACAGGGCGAATTATCAGATACGTCTCGACAATATTATAAGGCAAAACGAAAAAAACGCCATTACACCCACTCTGCTTTTGCACGCCTGCTGCGCCCCCTGCAGCAGCTATGTGCTCGAGTATCTGTCGGATTTTTTCCGGATTACGGTTTTTTACTACAATCCCAACATATATCCTGCCGAAGAGTATCTGAAACGCAAGGCCGAGCTCAACCGTCTGATAAAGGAAATGCCTTTTGCCAATGCTGTTTCGGTGGAGGACTGCGATTACAACCCCGATGTTTTTTTTGCCACTACGAAAGGGTTGGAGCACTGTGCCGAAGGTGGCGAGCGGTGCTTTTTGTGCTACGACTTGCGGTTGCGCAAAACAGCGGAGATGGCAAAGGCGTTGGGTTTCGACTATTTTGCCTCCACGCTGAGCATCAGTCCGCTTAAAAATGCCGCGAAACTGAACGGGATAGGGCAGGGGCTTGCTGTAGAATATGGTGTGGCGTGGTTGCCCAACGATTTCAAAAAACGCGAGGGCTACAAGCGAAGTATCGAGCTTTCGAGGCAGTACGGGCTATACCGTCAGGACTATTGCGGTTGCGTGTTTTCGCATGAATGAGTAAAAACAGTAACCCGGCGACAAAGCCATGCTTT
>CALGGY010000094.1 GCA_937915785.1 uncultured Bacteroidales bacterium | reverse complement strand
ATCACTTGTCCATTTATCAACAAGCCAATTGCATGGTTACTTGCGGAATTTAGGTATCGAAAGCAAACAACACGTCACACTTTATTGGTTGCGTGTTATCTACATGTCCATCTACTGGAACGATTTTGCAACGGCACCAATTATAAGGCGTCTTTTTATAATAATGATTGCCTCCCGTTGGGTCAATTTCCAAGTATGGTGCTGGCAACCATCTGTCAAACAATTGTTTTATTATACTATCCCTATCCCTATTTGTGAGCTCTTTCACTTCTTCATTTTCAATTTCTACGAATGGCTGTGCATTAACGACATGTTTGCTTCTAAGTAGTTGTCTGCTTCTACCGTCAACAAAATTGCCATCTTCCAATTCGCTGAAATTCACATAACGACATCCGCCATCGCCATTTGTGAGTTTAAACGCCACCTGAACTTTCCATTGCACAGCATTTTCATCAAACCATTCCCTAAAAAACATATTTCGCCCAATCTGATTCAAATTAATACTCACTCGCTGGACAAACATCTGAATTCCTGTATTTGCTATAATATCCATACCACTTTCAATTATTATCTATATACAAAAA
Organism: uncultured Bacteroidales bacterium; assembly: GCA_937915785.1. Classification (GTDB taxonomy): domain Bacteria; phylum Bacteroidota; class Bacteroidia; order Bacteroidales; family P3; genus UBA1219. The sequence goes on along the minus strand of CALGGY010000094.1, from coordinate 4,411 downwards.
AATATCGTGAAACTTTTCTTATCAACTCTTTAAGTGTTCCACGACTTGCACAACTAATAAGTAAAAGCCCACGATACATCGTGAGCGTTTACCGCCTTACTTATCATGTGCTTTTTTGCGTGGAACTGAAAAGAGTACAAGTATGCGAAAAAACGCTATATTTAATATAAAAAAATTATCTGTCTATCTTTCTGTTTATCTTGCTATTATTTGTTAATACTCTGTGTCCGTTATCATAATTCAAACCCTGCAAATTTACAATTTTTATCCTAAAAGTCCAACTTTTGCAAGTTTTTTTTTCAACAATCCCCTCCCCCACTCTACCACTCTTCCACCACATTGCGGTAGCCTATCTCGTGCAGGAAGTCGTAGGCTCCTTCGAACTTGTCGAGGTCGTCGGGGCTGTGGGCGTCGGAGCTTACCACCACGGGAATGTCCATCTCGTTCATAGCGCGTATCAGCTTGCGCGACGGGTAGAAATCGTTGTAGCGGCCTTTGTACAAGCCACGTGTGTTTATCTCGCAGACACATCCCTTCTGCCGTATCAGCTCTGCCGTTTCCATTGCCAAGGCGTGGAACCACGGGTCGTCGGGCGAGAAATAGCGGCCTTTGTTGTGCATCACTATCTTGTCGAAATGGCCCACTATGGTGGGACGCTGACTTTCTATCATCTGGCAGGTGTGGCGGAAAAAGGCCGTAACCCCCGCATGTATGTCACCGCCAAACACGTTGGCAAGTCCCTCGTCGTAAGTTTCCTGCTTGCTGCCGTCGATAAACCACAGGTCGCTGCCGAGGTTGCGGTTCACCAGATGCACCGACCCGATGCAGTACTCCAGCCCGCCTTCGGCAATGAGCGGAGCGAAATCGTCCATAATGCCTGGAATGTAGTCTATTTCCAAACCAAGCAGTATTTTTATGCGTCCGGCATACTCCTCCTTAAGCCTGCGCACCTCGTCGCAATAGGCCTTGTAGTCGCCGTGCTTTATGGCAAAGGTATTTTCGAACGGCACGGGCGCGTGTCCCGAAAAGCCCAGATGTGTGAAACCCTTGGCCAAAGCCGTTTTCACATAATCCTCCAGCTCCCCTTTGCCGTCGCAGTAACGCGAGTGGGTATGATAGTTAACTTTCATTGTATCGGTTATTTATAAATTGTTTCTGTAACACGTTTGTCTTTCCATCGGCCTATTTTGTAATACACAACCGACAGTGCCAAACCCACCACCCAGCCTGCCGGAATGGCTATCCACACGCCCAAAGTGCCTATCTGCGCCGAAAACCAGTAGGCAATCGGCACACGTATCACCCACAGCGACACAAGGCTCACCAGCATGGGAACCAGCGTGTAGCCCGCCCCGCGGAACAGTCCCGTAAAGGAGAACATCAGCGAGAAAACGAAATACATGGGTCCGCACACCAAAAGGTACTTGTAGCCCTCGTCGATAACTGCCTGCTCGCTGGTGAACATCGTCATGATGGGTTTGCCGAATATCACAAGCACCACGGCCAAAAACAACGAGATTACAACGTTGATAATCAATGTTTTGCCAAAAGCCTTGTGCACACGGTCCATCTTGTTGGCGCCGATGTTCTGTCCCACGAAAGTGGAGAGTGCCTGGCTGAAATTCATTGCCGGAATGGTGGCTATCGACTCTATGCGCACCGCCGCGCTGTAGGCCGCCACCATCACGGTGCCGAACCCGTTCACTATTGCCGACAGCGCCACCTGCCCCACCGCCACAAACGACTGCTGCAGGCCCGTGGGCAGGCCAATTCTGAGCATAGCCTTGAAAATGGGGGCGCTCCAAAACACCTTGCCGGAATGCATCACGGCATCGGATTTTTTCCGCCAAAGGTAATAGTAGAAAGCAAAGCAGGCCACCCCTTGCGAGATGACGCTTGCCCACGCCGACGACACCACGCTCCACCTGAAAACGCAGATGAAAAGCAGCGACAGCACAAGGTTCAGCACATTGCTACCGATAAGGAAAAACAGCGGGGTACGCGAGTCGCCCATGCCACGCAGCAGGGCCGATATGGTGTTGAACACAAAGGTGAAAATGGTGCCCAGAAGATACACACGCAGGTATGCCACGGCATGTGGCATGACATCGGCGGGCAGGTTAGTGATGCGATAGATGGTGGGCGTAAGCCAAATTCCCGCCACGGTAACCACTATCGATGCAAAAAACACAAACACATACACCGTGTCCACGCTGCGGCGCACGTTTTCGCGGTCGCGGGCACCCACATATTGCGCCACAAGCACCGTTCCGCCAGAGGCGATGCCTATTACCAACGACATCAGCATAAAAACGATGGGATAGGCGGCACCCACTGCGGAGAGGGCCTCCTTGCCGAGATACGAGCCCACCACGGCGGCGTTCACCAGATTGTAGGTTTGCATGAACAGGTTGCCCAAAATAATGGGCACGGCAAACATGGTGAGCGGACGGGCTATCCTGCCTTGCGTAAAATCGTGCATCAGAGGGGGACTTATGCGTGTTTCACCCCGTCGATGGAATAGTGCAGCCCGCGGTTTTCGCGACGGGCACGAGCCATCTTTATTATAAGGTAGGCACAGGCTATCAGGTTGCGAAGCTCGCACAGCGACTCGGTGAGCACCGACTTGTTGTAGAGTTCCTCCGTCTCGCGGAAAATAAGGTTCAGCCGGTCGAAAGCGCGTTGCAGACGCAGGTCGCTGCGCACAATGCCCACGTAGTTCGACATGATTTCCTGCAACTCCTTGCGTGTCTGGGTAATAAGCACCATCTCCTCGTTCAGTATCATGCCTTCGGCGTTCCAGTCGGGCACCTCGTCGTGGAACTCAATGTTTGCCACACGGCTGATGGCCTCCTGCGAGGCGTTGTGGGCATACACCACAGCTTCGAGCAACGAGTTGGAAGCCAAGCGGTTGCCACCATGCAGACCGGTGCACGAGCATTCGCCGGCGGCAAACAGGTTGTGTATGGTCGATTCGCCTTTCTTGTCCACGGCAATGCCACCGCAGGCGTAATGCACGCCGGGCACCACCGGAATCATATCTTTGGCAATGTTGATGCCTATCTCCAAGCACTTGGCGTAGATATTGGGAAAATGAGCCATAAGTTGCTGTTTGCCAAGGTGTCGGGCGTCAAGGTACACGTGCGATTCGCCGGAGATTTTCATCTCGTTGTCGATGGCACGTGCCACTATGTCGCGCGGTGCAAGGCTCTGGCGAAGGTCGTATTTCTGCATAAACTCCACTCCGTTTTTGTCCTTAAGTATGGCTCCGGCGCCACGCATTGCCTCGGTGATGAGGAACGATGGCGTTTCGCCGGGGTTGTAGAGGGTGGTGGGATGAAACTGCACAAACTCCATATCTTTGATGCCTCCGCGCGCGCGGTGCACCATGGCCACGCCGTCGCCGGTGGCGGTGATGGGGTTGGTGGTGGTTTTGTACACGTTGCCCAAGCCGCCGGTGGCCAGTATGGTGGTCTTGGCCAGATAGGTGTCTATCTGCCGGGTGTCGCTGTTGAACACGTACGCCCCGTAGCACTCGATGTCGGGGGTGTGTTTGGTAACACGCATGCCCAGATGGTGCTGGGTGATGAGGTCTATGGCGTACTGGTTTTCCTTGAGGGTGATGTTGGGGTGGTTGTGCACGGCGTTGAGCAGTCCGCGTTCTATCTCGGCGCCGGTGTTGTCCTTGTGGTGAAGTATGCGGAACTCCGAGTGTCCGCCCTCGCGGTGCAGGTCGTAGTGCGAGCCGTTTTTGTCGAACTCCACGCCCCACTGTATCAGCTCTTTCACCCGTTCGGTGGATTCGGTGATGGTCATACGCACCACCTCCTCGTCGCAGATGCCGTCACCGGCCACGAGGGTGTCGGCAATGTGTTTTTCGTACGAGTCCGGGTCGTACATCACGGCGGCGATACCGCCCTGGGCATATTTGGTGGAGCCTTCCGAGGCATCGGCTTTGGTAAGCACGCACACCTTGCCGTGTCCGGCCACCTTCAGGGCGTAGCTAAGTCCGGCAATACCGGAACCAACTACCAAAAAATCTACTTTATAGCGCATATTTTATACTTGTGTAAATAGATAAAACTAAATATTGCCGCTTTTATTGCATGGCAAGGCAATTGTTTCACAACATTATTTTCGGCATTGATATGCAAAGAAACTCTTACATTCCATATCCGACTGAAAACCGAACTTTTTCACAGAAAAATTTTGATAATCGGAAAAAATGTCATAACTTTGCAGGGTGATAATAGCCTTTTCAACAATAACGTTATGAACTATTACAACTATTACAACTTATAAAGCAGTTTAACAATAATTAATAGACCATAGTGCAAGTTTTTCACATAAAGAGGCTTCTATAAATTAAAACACTGTTAATCATTTGGTTAAGTCGAAAATTTTGTATATT
>CALGGY010000093.1 GCA_937915785.1 uncultured Bacteroidales bacterium | reverse complement strand
ACCCTAATGGCCGTTGGCGCAAGTACCCCGTTTCGGAACTGCTGAAGCGCGACAAGACCAGCCTCGATATTTCATGGATCAAGCAGACCAACGACGATGATGACATGACATTGGCGGAGCTGATGAGTACCATTCAGCAGAAGAGTGATAACATCAGCAAGGCTGTGGCCGAATTGCAGGGTCTATTAAAAGGAATTGAAGAATGAACGAGATAAGCAATACTACCGACAGACTCGAAGGTCTGTTCTCAAGAGTGACCGACCTGATAGAGCAGGCACGGAAACGGGTAGCCACCACCGTCAATGTGGCAGAAGTATATACCAAATACCATATTGGACAGTATATAGTTGAGGAGGAGCTACAAGGTAAAGAACGAGCAGCATATGGAAAATCCATATTACAAGAACTCTCAAATAGACTGACTGAACGATATGGAAAGGGTTGGAGTTATCCCAATCTTCGAAAAATCAGGCAGTTTTACCTTGTATATTCCAATCTGATAAACACTGATTATCAAATTCAAGGTGAAAAAGGCAACCACAGGTTGACCAATTCTGAATTTGGAGAACTATGTAGCCCCAATTCAAATTTGGTAAACACTGTTTATCAAATTGAAACTCCAAAGTTCTCCTTGTCATGGAGCCATTATCTTATACTGATGAGTATAGACAATCCCGATGCCCGCAGTTTCTACGAGATAGAATGTGCACAGCAGCAATGGAGTGTACGCCAGCTAAGTAGGCAAGTGGGTAGCAGCCTTTATGAAAGGTTGGCACTGAGCCGTGATAAGAATGAAGTGATGCGTTTGGCTACGGAGGGACAGACCATAGAGAAACCATCAGACATCATAAAGAATCCACTTACGCTAGAATTTCTTGGTCTGAAGCCCGACGTTTCTTATTCAGAAAGCAAACTTGAGAATGCCATCATTAGCAAAATGCAACAATTCCTGCTTGAACTGGGTAAGGGATTCCTATTCGAAGCTCGGCAGAAACGTTTTACTTTTGACGAACAGCACTTCTACGTAGATCTGGTGTTTTACAATCGACTACTGCAATGCTACGTGTTGATTGACCTCAAAACCGATAAACTAACACATCAGGATTTGGGACAAATGCAGATGTATGTCAACTATTACGACCGTTATGTCAAGCAAGATTTTGAGAAACCAACTGTTGGCATTCTCCTCTGCGAACGTAAAAATGATACACTTGTTGAACTGACATTGCCAAAAGATGCCAATATCTACGCTTCAGCCTATCAACTCTATTTGCCAGACAAAGCACTTCTGCAAGCAAAAGTAAGGGAGTGGATTGCTGAATTCGAGGAGCAGCGAGAGCAGAGCCAAGTTGACTTGGACTCAGCAGAGGCGCGATGAGATTCGCATGAAATGCAATTCGAAGAAAGAAAGGGGGATTATTGATATGGACACAAAGAAACTACGCCAAAAGATACTCGACCTTGCCATTCGTGGTAAGCTCGTACCGCAAGACCCGAATGACGAGCCGCCATCTGTATTGCTGGAGCGCATTCGTGCCGAGAAGGAACGCCTAATTAAAGAGGGAAAGACCCGCCTGTCCGGCAGGCAGGTCAAGCGCAGCAAGAAGTCCGATTCCGACCTGTATGCCGACAGGCAAGATACGCCCCATTATGACAACGTACTCTTTGAAGGTGGTGCCGGCGAGACCATCCGCAAGGAGATGCTGAAGAACTTCAACTTGCACACCATTCTTCGTTTGCCGACAGGTATTTTCTATGCGCAAGGCGTGAAAGCCAATGTCCTGTTCTTCAAGAAAGGAGAACAGACAAAGGATGTCTGGTTCTACGACTACCGCACAGGCATCAAGCACACACTGGCCACCAAGCCGATGATGCGCCACCATCTTGACGACTTTGTTGCTTGCTACCATGCAGAGGACATTGGTCAGCGCAAAGAGACCTACAGCGAGGAAAACCCTAATGGCCGTTGGCGCAAGTACCCCGTTTCGGAACTGCTGAAGCGCGACAAGACCAGCCTCGATATTTCATGGATCAAGCAGACCAACGACGATGATGACATGACATTGGCGGAATTGATGCAGACCATTCAGCAGAAGAGTGACAATATCAGCAAGGCTGTGACGGAATTGCAGAAACTTCTAAACGACATCAAAGAATAATCATGAACGAAGATAGCATTGAATTAAGGGATGCGGTAAAAAAAATTAAAGCCGCTATTCTTCAGAGCCAATATCATATAGCGCAGCTTGCCAACAAAGAACTGTTATCGCTGTACTATTCTATAGGTAAATATGTATCCAACAAAACTCGGAATGGAGCTTGGGGAACTGGAGCTGTTCAGGCTATTTGCGACCAGTTGCATGGTGAACTACCCGGACTCCGTGGCTTCTCTCCGTCTGCTGTAAAAAGAATGCGTTCATTTTATGAGCAATGGAAGGTATTAGAAAATCGCCCACTTATAGAGGGCGAAAAAAAAGATGATAATAACAGCATTGACTTTCAGCCTCTTACAAATCGCCCACTGGCGGTGGGCGATTTGGAGTGGAAAGATTTCCTTGCAATAAGTTTTACACATCATAGCGAGATCATTGCCAAGGTATCAAACTTGGAGGAGCGCCTTTTCTACATAAAGAAAACGGCTGAATGCCATTGGAGCAAAGAGCGAATGATTGATGAAATAAAGGCAGATCTTTATCATCATCAGGCATCTATGCCAAATAATTTCTCGGAGACGTTACCCACAAGAGCCTCTGCTCTAAAGGCAATTTCTATGTTTAAAGACAACTATCTGCTTGAGTTTGTCAATATGGAAGAACTTGACGCCCGAGAGAAAGATGTTGATGAGAGAGTTATAGAGCAAGAAATTGTGCAGCATGTCAAAGAGTTTATCATGACCTTCGGTCGAGACTTCGCTTTTGTAGGGAATCAATATCATTTGGAGAAATTCGGTGTTGAACAGTTTCCAGATTTGCTGTTCTATAATAGAGAATTGGCAGCGCTCGTTGTTGTAGAACTGAAACGCGGCGAATTTAAACCAGCATATTTAGGACAGCTGTCGGCATACTTGCGTATTCTCGACAGCGAAGTTAAGAAGCCTTTTGAAAATCCAAGCATCGGCATTATTCTTTGCAAAGAGGCAAATAAATCTTTTGTGGAGTTTGTCATCCAAGGATATGACAATCCGATGGGGGTTGCTACCTACAAGACTGTAGATGAGGTAAAGAAAATACTACCTTCTGAAGAGGAACTCCGCCGTGTGATAGATGAAGAAATATAAATTTAGTCTGCTTTGCAGACGATTTTCAACGATAGAATGGACACAAAGAAACTACGCCAAAAGATACTCGACCTTGCCATCCGTGGGAAGCTCGTTCCGCAAGATCCTAACGATGAGCCGGCATCTGTATTGCTGGAGCGCATCCGTGCTGAAAAAGAAAGACTTATCAAAGAAGGAAAGATTAGGCGAAGCAAGAAGTCTGCTTCTGATACGCCCCATTATGAGAATGAGGTGCCGTTTGAGGTGCCGGGAAGTTGGGAGTGGACAAATCTCGGTGATATTACAATTTATGGCAATTGTGAAAATGTAGATGTTAATGATATACCCAACGATGGATGGGTATTGGAACTGGAGGATTTAGAAAAGGATTCTGCCAAAATTATTCAACGGCTTACCAAAGATGAGCGTGATATAAAAGGAGTGAGACATTCTTTCCATAAAGGCGATGTGCTTTATTCAAAGCTCAGGACTTATCTGAATAAAGTTCTGGTAGCGAATGAAGATGGTTTCTGCACAACAGAAATAATACCCATAACATGCATGTCATATGTCCTCCCAGATTATCTAAATCATGTGCTTCGTTCTAAATACTTCGTCGACTACACAATTCAATGTGGATACGGTGTCAAAATGCCACGACTAAGCACAACTGATGCATGTAATGGTCAAATACCATTACCTCCATTTAATGAGCAAAAGCATATAGTGGCTTCTATTGAAGGCTGGTTTCAATTAATTGACATTCTTGAATCTGATAAAGCAGACATAGCTGAAGCTATACAAAAGGCCAAGTCCAAGATTCTCGACCTCGCCATTCACGGAAAACTCGTTCCACAAGATCCGTCGGATGAACCAGCCATAGAACTCCTAAAGCGCATCAATCCCAAGTTTACTCCTTGTGATAACGCGCATGAGAGGAACCAAATTCCTAATAGTTGGTGTTGGACGACATTGGGAAGTCTATTTCAGCATAATACTGGCAAGGCATTGAACAAGTCTGATTCTCAGGAAGGTCTGTCGAAACCCTATCTTACGACTTCCAATGTGTATTGGAATTGCTTTGACTTTACCGAAGTAAAAGAGATGTATTTTAAGGATTCTGAGTTGGAGAAGTGTACCATTACCAAAGGAGATTTGTTAGTATGTGAAGGGGGTGACATCGGGCGAGCCGCCATTTGGAACTATGATTATGACATTTGTATTCAAAATCATATTCATAGGTTAAGAGCTAAAGGGGATGTTTGCCAGATTCTTTATCTATATGTTCTGATGCTTTATAAATGGAAGGACAGAATACATGGTAAAGGAATAGGACTTCAAGGTCTATCTTCTGGATTGTTAGATAAACTTATTGTCCCATTGCCTCCTTACAATGAACAACGTCGTATTGTTGCCAAAATCGAAGAACTCTTTGCGGTTCTTGATGAAATACAGGAATCCATAGGGGCGTGAGTTCCGTCTTTGTCCTACCTGCACACCAACACACAATACCGCGCCTTTGTTTTCGTTATACCCCAAAAACACACAACCGACATGAGAAAAGCCATCCTTTTTTTGGCCGTAGCCGTCACCGCAGTGGCAACAACCTCGTGCGGCCACACGGCCAACGCCAAGCCACAACCCGCCGAACCTCAAGAGTTTGAAACCACCGAAGAAATTATGACCGAACCCGCCGGCATCCACCTCTCCGGCCAGCAACAGAAATTTGTTGCCGGCAACAACGCCTTTACGCTGAAATTCCTTAAAACCATAAACGACGAGGACAACACCGGCCATAGTTTTGTGTATTCGCCGCTTAGCATCACCTACGCCCTGAGCATGGTAAATGCTGCCGCCCAAGGGGCCACCGAGCGCGAGATAGAGCAAACGCTGGGCTTCGGCCAGGGAGGCATACAGGAAGTGAACCAATTCTGCAAAACGCTGATAGACAGTCTGCCCGCGGTGGACAGCAAAGTGCGGCTCAGCATAGCCAACTCCATTTTTGTGAACAAAGACTACCGTCTGCTGAAACCTTACCAAACCGACATGCAGCGGTATTTCGGCGCCCTTGCCGAAAATATGGACTTTTCGTCGCAGAAATCGCTCAACCGCATCAACGCCTGGTGCGACAAAAAAACCAACGGCATGATACCCACCATCCTCGACGAGCTCAACCCCGACGCCGTGTCGTATCTGCTCAACGCCATCTATTTCAAAGCCGAATGGAGCAACCCCTTCGAAAAGGATTTAACCAACGACGAGGACTTTGCCACCGCCCACGGAGCCAAAACAATGCCCCTTATGCACCAGACACGCAACTACAAACACTTGAAAAACAGCACTTTTGCAGCCGTGGACCTGCCCTATGGCAACCGCCGCTGGAGCATGACGGTATTGCTGCCCGAAGAGGACAAAACAGTGAACGACGTTATCGACTATCTTGCCAAAAACGGCACCTCGTTCACCGACGATTTCGTCAGCCGCAAAGTGGACCTCAAGCTGCCACGGTTCGAGACCTCGTCGGCCACCAGCAATTTGATTGGTACCATGCAAAAAATGGGACTCAGCCGCGTGTTTGACGGCTCCGCCGAAATACCCAACATGTGCAACAGCAGCGTGTTTATAAGCATGATGCTGCAGAAAGCGCGCATAAAAGTGGACGAGCGTGGCTCCGAAGCCGCCGCGGTAACAGTGATAACAATGCTGAAATCGAGCGCTGTACGTCAACCCGAAGAGCCTGTTGTTTTCCACGCCAAACGTCCGTTTGTTTATCTAATCCGCGAGGCCTCCACGGGAGTGATACTTTTTGTGGGCAAATTTACGGGCGAGTGATGGCAGATTGGCAAAAGCCGATGTAAAAGGTCGATATATCACATTCCCCCCAAAAAAAAATCCAATATGGAATACAATTGATACTGAGCAATGTGGGCAATATAGAACCTGCTATAAACTTAGCACAACGATGCAGCACATTATTATCTGCCATCGAGCCTTTGCCCACCAATAGCTTTGACAACAAACCAACTGCAAAGAAAAAAAAGAAATATTTGACGAAAATAATTTTTTTTTCAAACTTTTTTCAGTACATTTGTAATCCCAAACAAGAAGTGTAACATTTTTATAAAGATATGGTTATGAGAAAGTTATTAGTTGCTTTAACAGCTATGCTGATGGTTCAGGCCGCAGTTTACGCACAAAAAACCGTTGCCAAAGAAGAGGTGAACAAAAATTACATCACCGATTTCGAGAAAAACTACCCCGACGCCAAAAACGTGAAATGGGTTAAATTCGACTCGCTAAGCTACCAAGCCGATTTCACCGTTGACGACGTGCACCAACAGGTGCTATTCTCCAACAAAGGCACCGAAAAACGCTGGTTTGTGGAGTCGCAATACACACCCAAAGCCATAAAAGACACACTTGCAAACAACTACCAAGGCTACAAAATGAAAAACGTGTGCATTGTGGAGCTCCGCGGCAAAATGACCTACCAGGTGCAGATATACAAAAAAGGCGGACTTTTTGGCCACAAGCAGAAAGACCCCAAACAGCTCAACTTCGAAACCAACGGCAAGTTTATAGATGCCATAAACCTGTAACCGACCGTACAAAAACAATTATTGCGAGCCGTTTGCTTTGCAAGCGGCTCGCAATTTTGTAAAATAACCGTCCGATGGCCAAGAAAAAGAAAAAATATTACGTGGTGTGGGAAGGCGCCGAAACCGGCATTTTCGACAGCTGGGAGCATTGCAAACGCCTTGTGGCGGGCTTTGCCGGAGCCAAATACAAAGCCTTCGAAAGCCACGAAGAGGCCGAAAAGGCTTTCAAAAGCAACTACTGGCAGGTGGTGAAGAAAACCGTACTGAAAGCAGAAAAACAAACCTCACTGCCAATCTCGCAAGAAATCATCACCGACAGCCTTTCCGTAGATGCCGCCTGCAGCGGAAACCCCGGCGTGATGGAGTATCAGGGAGTGCGCACATCGGACAAAAAACAGCTGTTCCATAAAAAATTCCCTGTGGGAACCAACAACATAGGCGAGTTTCTGGCCATTGTGCACGGACTATCGTACATGAAAAAATACGGCTTCACTCAGCCAATATACAGCGACTCGGTGAATGGCATGGCTTGGGTGCGTCAAAAAAAATGCAAGACCAAACTGCCACGAACTCCAGAAACCGAAGAGCTGTTCCAATACATCGAACGCGCCGAAAACTGGCTTCGCAACAACACTTGGGACACCCAAATACTGAAATGGGACACCGACAACTGGGGCGAAATTCCCGCCGATTTCAACCGAAAGCACTGATACCATGAGAATTGCGTCCAACCGCATCCGCGACATCGAGCGTTTTGCCTACAGCGAACTGCAGGGGACGTATTCCAAGGACGAAATCCGCAACCTGCTACGAATAATGTTTGATGAATACCTCGGCTGGAACCTCACCACATGGCTCCTCTCCAAACAGAAAACCATAAACCAAAGCGACCTGCTTAAGATAAACTTCGCCATAAAAGACCTGAAACACCACCGCCCAATACAATACATCACCGGCAAAGCCGACTTTTGCGGGATGACGCTTGCGGTGAACGAAAACGTACTGATACCGCGTCCCGAAACAGAAGGGATTGTGGAACTTGCAAAGAAAAACCTACAGTCGCCAAAACGGATACTCGACCTCTGCACCGGAAGCGGATGCATAGCCATAGCCTTGGCAAAAGTGTTCCCCAACACCGAAATCACCGCCGTGGACATTTCGGAAAAAGCTCTCGAAGTGGCAAGGCAAAACGCATGGAATCAGGGAGTTGCAATTAATTTGGTACAAACCGACCTACTCAACGACAGCCTTGCAGAACTGCCGGTGTTCGACGCCATTGTGAGCAATCCGCCCTACGTGCGGGAGCTGGAGAAAGCACAGATGCGGCCCAATGTGCTCGACTACGAGCCGCAACTTGCCCTTTTCGTTCCCGACAACGACCCGCTGATATTCTACCGCCGAATTGCCGAAATAGCGGACAAACATCTTGTTACCAATGGTTTACTTATTGTAGAGATTAATGAAAATCTCGGCGGAGAAATCTCCGGACTCTTCCGCGCCCAAGGATTTGAAATCTCGCTGCACAACGACTTCAAAGAAAAGACACGGTTTGCGTTGGGGAGAAAGGGGTGAATCTTTATTTTTCTAAATTCCGAAAGTAACCATGCAATTGGCTTGTTGATAAATGGACAAGTGATTGTTAATAAATAA
>CALGGY010000092.1 GCA_937915785.1 uncultured Bacteroidales bacterium | reverse complement strand
GTCCCAGCAGTCGCCGCCCTGCTCACCGGTGCAGCCCATGGTGAAGGTGCCGCCCCGCACGGGTATCATCCTAAAGCTTACGCCGTTCACGGTTATCACCTCGGCGTTGCCGCCAAAGCCTTTCTCAAGGGTTATCTCCACGCTCTCCACCTTGGCCTCGGCTATGGTTACGGCGCGTTTGGCCGGTTTGCAGCCCTGCTTGCGCAGCTCCAGCTCGTGGCTGCCGGCCAAGATGTTGCGGAATATGTCGGGTGTGGCGCCCAGCTTTTTGCCGTCGAGCCACACCTCGGCCTCCACAGGGGAGCTGCTCACATTAAGTGTGCCGTACATGGGCACTGGTGCTGCAAGGGAAATATTTTTGCGTTCCTGCTGAGCCAGCTCTACGCTCTGCCTGCTTGCGCGGTGGCCGGCCTTGCGGGCTTCCACCACGTACATGCCAGCGTCGAGGGTTAGGGAACATCGCCCGGAGCCTTTCAGCTCCTCGTTCACATATATCTGCGCGTCGGCCATGGGGCAGGTAATGGTCAGCGTGGCCTTGGCGGATTTTAGGGCAACGTTTTTAGTAACCTTGCTCTGCCCTATCTCCACAATGCCGCTTTCGGAAATGTGGCTGGCGGCCTCCACACGGTAGGTGTGGCTGCCGTAGGGCAACATCAGGGTCATGGTGCCGTCGGTTTTCACCTCACGCATAGTGTTGTCGATATAAACCATTGCGTTGGCGGGTTGCACATGCATTATCAGAAACTGCCCTCCGGCGTCCTCCTCCACCACGGTCTGCACCTTGCCGGTAACCAACTGCATTATGTATGTGCGTCCCGGCTCCACATTTATCGGGAACTCGTAGTTGTACATGTTGCCCAACTGCGGGTGGTGTATGGTTATGCGTCGCAGGCCCGCCGGCACGTACACCCACACCTCGGCGGGGTGGTTGTCGTCGACTTTGGTTATGCCCAAGGAGCCGCCCTCGAAAGTGAAGCCTTTCTCTGTGGTGGAAATACGCAGAAGCGCGCAGCGGCGGCCGTTCTGGTCGAACTGCTCGGTGCCGTAGGTGTTGGCGGTCTGGTCGCTCTCCACGTATTGGAAATCCACAATGCTAAGCTTGCCCTGCGCCATAAGCATAGCGGGCAGCAAAAACAACAATAGCGCTATTTTTCGTTTCATCAGTTTCTTTTTATCGGAATATCTAATTTACAACTGTTTATCGTTTTATTTTTAATGCAACACATCGCACCTGCCAACTGCAAACTCCCAACTGCCAACTGCAAACTCCCAACTCCCAACTCCCAACTCCCAACTCCCAACTGCAAACTGCAAACTGCAAACTGCAAACTGCAAACTCTTTAGACGGCGCGCGCGCGGTGGCTGCAGCTCCCAATTACCAAAGCATTTACCATTCGTGCACCTCCAATTTGGCATTGAAATAATCTTGGTGCATCATGCCCACATCGGCGTGCATATAAGTGGGGTCGCACACAAAAAAGCGGCTGTTGCCGATGTTGAGGACATAATTACGCTTGGGCGGATCGAAAGGTGTTGCCACCGCAGTGGCCTCGTGGTTGGGCAGTCCGAGCAGCACCACGTCGTATCCCAACAGGTGGCGCACCAGATTGGCGAAAAACACGCTGCGATCCTCGCAGTCGCTATAAGGGTAGTAGAGCAGCTCCTCGAAAAAGAAATATTTTTCGTGCCCGAACTGCTCGTTGTCAGTTTTGTAGGGGAAAGCCAACTGTGTGAAATGCAGCATGTCGTTGGCGGCTTTCAGAGGTTGCCCGACATCTATCTGGCGCGCAATCTGCCCCATAACGCTTTCACGCAGCCCGGCGTCGAACACCGTGGCGGCGTGTCCGCTTATGTCCATGTGAGGATAATCGTCTATCATACGAATGACGTTGCGGTTTACGTTGCCGCCGATGGCTATGTTGCCGTACTTCAGGCTGAAAGGCTTGGCGTCCATTGGCAGACGCACCCCCGAGGTCATCACCAGATTGATGGGTCTTCCCTGCAAATTGGCTTTGCTGGGCACACTCACCCTACCTTTTGCCGACTTGGGGTAGATATAGAATTTTTGTCCGTCGATTTTTACAAACGACTGGCTGTAAACGTCTTGCTCAAAACACAGAAGCACCACCAGATTGTTTTCGGCGCGCGCCAGGGTAACCTTGTAGCCCAAAAGCATCATCAGCTGGGTTTGCAGCATGGCGGATATGTTGTCATTGCCGGGGGCCACCGTTTCGGAATAGCGGCGCGCAAGCATATAGGCGCCCCAGTCGCCGAGCGAGTATAGCCGCGCCTGCCGCCCTATGGCCTCGGCCGCCTGCTCCACACCCGACTCGGCAAGGGCCGCAAATTGTTCCGCCAAGGTGCCGTTCAGCGTGGCGGGGTTGGTGTTGAGCGGTGGCAGCATCACCGTAAGGCCGTACAGATGCACCGCCACACCGTCAGATGATGGTGGTGGCGCCGGCGGAGATGGCGGCTTGGGTGATGGCGCCGGCGGTACAGGTTGAGGCTTGGGGGCCGGCACCACCACCGGGGTGGGCTCGGCCGGAGGGGTGTATTGCGGCGGAGCCTCGGGGGGCGCAGGCGGCTTGGGACGCGTGGGCACAGGCACACCGCTGAACGCCTCGTAAGCGCTCCACGCCGAATCGAGAAACGACGCGTAGTCCGACAAAATGCCATCGCGGAAATCGCGGTAGCCAGCCATTACGCTGTCGCGGTAGGCTTTGAACGACTGCGCATAGCCGCCGGCACTCTGGGCCCGCGCGGTGGTGGAAAGGGTTGCAAGTAGCAGGACTGCGAATATTTTGATTGTTCGGGGCATATTTTTTTTATTTTTTTTATTTTCACAAATTTACTTTCTTTTTTGGGGCCTTCGCCGTTGAGCCAACACCGTTTTAACGCGGCTCAACAGCTACCGGCACCATAACAAAGGCGGTTCGAGACCGCTCGTTTTTGTTTGGCCCGCAGGCCAAACCCGACAATGACATGTTTACCACGACGAAATCCATCTGTCATACTAAGCTAACGGAACACCAGGCGGAAGCCGTTGTTGTTGTTGCGGTTGTCGGGGGTGTTGTTGTTGCGATTCGCAACGCGGCAGTTCCTTGCGTTGTTGTTCCAGCCGCCACCGCGCAACACGCGGTTCGAGCCCATTGTCATTGCCGCCAAACACCGAAAGGCGCAAGCCCTTGGTATATGCCTTCTGGACATACGAAAGCAATGGCGTTATGTGTTCGTAATATTCTTTCTGGCTCCAAACCCCGGTTTCGACAAGGTGGCCGTAGAGCCTGTTTTTCCGGACAAAACGTTTTTTGCCGCGCTGTGTGAGCAGAATTTTGTCGGGGCAAACACGATAACCGAGAAAATCGATTCCCTCTGCCGAGGCGGAAACAATTACGGGCTTGAGCGACAGCGACAGCTTTTTAGCGGCATATTCCCCAATACTTTTTTTAAACCGGTCAATTTCCGCCCTGCTGTCAGCAAAAACAAGGAAATCATCCATATAGCGCAGGTATTCGGGCACATGCAGGCGCTCTTTTATCCAATGGTCCATTGCCGAAAGGTAATAATTGGCAAAATACTGGCTGGTGAGGTTGCCTATTGGTATTCCCCCGCCGTCGGACTTGGAGTAGCTCCTGATAATTGTGTCAAATATGCGCAGCAGCGTTTTGTCCTTGAACAGTCGCTGCAGCTTTTCCGAGAGTATCCGGTGCGAAATGCTGTCGAAATACTTGCGGAAGTCGAATTTAGCCACATAGCGGTATTTTTTCATCGCCATTTTCGCTCTGTCTATCGCCTTGTATATGCCCTTGCCGGGCCGGGTGGCGTATGTTGTCTCTATCAAATTGCGCTCAAAAACATCGTGGCACACGTTCATTATTGCGTGGTGCAGAACGCGTTCCCTGAAAGAGGCCGCGCATATCAGTCTCTTTTTGGGGTCTTCGATAAAGAAATACTCATAG
The DNA here is from genome assembly GCA_937915785.1 of uncultured Bacteroidales bacterium. Taxonomy (GTDB): domain Bacteria; phylum Bacteroidota; class Bacteroidia; order Bacteroidales; family P3; genus UBA1219. Next base: position 723 of record CALGGY010000092.1, on the reverse strand, counting down.
TTGCCAACCGTCACCTCGCCGGCAAGTATCTCCGACCTTAAATTGCTGACATTTTCCTCCAAGTGCCGCTGAAATTTCAGCGCGCCGGCCGCTTTGCCTTTACCGCGAAAAGCTTTGTGAAAAGCAAGCAGGATATTGTCGGTGTCAGCTATCCGTTGTATCAGGTTTCCCGTCCGTTTCATGCATTTTTTCCATTATGCGGCCGGCAAACTTGCGCACACGCTGTTCGCCCACGCCGTCTATTTCCAGCATTGTTTTTTCTGTTATTTCACGCAACTTGGACATTTCGGCGAGCTCCGAATCCACAAAAACCGCGAAAGCGGGTATGGCGTCCTCGTCGGCGATGGCCTTGCGGCACTTGCGCAGGCGGCTGAACACAGCAAACTGCTCAGCGCTGAGCACATCCTTATAGTCCACCTTCACTTTTCTGTCGCCGGCCACAGACGTTGGCACGGGCAAAAGGTACTGCACACAAAACGACCAGCCGGCGCTTTCGCCGAGAACAACGAACTCCTTGTCCACTTTCACTATTTTATTGGCGCGCAAAAAGCGGTTCAGCCGCTCCGTTTCCTCATCGCCGCCAACTATCGGCACTGTGTATATCTTGTATTGCATTTTTATTGTCTCTTATTTTTTGAAACCGTGGTTTGTCTCGTCCTTTTTTTTTGGGCTGCGGTTTGTTATTATTCCGCGGCGCTTGTCGCGCACTCCGTGCCGCTCCTT
>CALGGY010000091.1 GCA_937915785.1 uncultured Bacteroidales bacterium | reverse complement strand
TTTTGAACTTTTTTCCGAGGGAGAGTGTTTTCGGGGGGATTTTTTCGGTGTTTTTAGCCCACTTGTGCACAAATATGTGTTTATATCGAAAAAAAAAGTGCAGTATGCCAGCAAAGCGTATGGCTACTTTGATAAAGCAATATCTAAACGAGCCAGAGGGCTATTACCGCCGTTTCCGCATTAAGACGGGCAATGACGAATACGGCAACAACATTTACGACCGACAATGGAAAAAACGTGTGCAACAGCCCGACGGCTCTTTCAGGTGGGTGAACGCCAACCCGAAGGACTATCCGAGCGGGCAAGGCGTGTACCGTTCCTCGTATATGAACGCCCGCCGACTGGCCGCCACCGAAACCAACATAGCCTACCGCACCGCTGACCACGAGCGTGTGCAGCGGTTCGATTTTGTGGTGGGAATAGAGGTGCATCTCTCCAACAACCACAATTGCAAAGGTGTACCTAACGGAGAGTTTGTGGACATCTGCGACCAGCTGCAAGGCCGTTACCCAAAGGACTTCAAGTTTGTGGGCTGGCACCCGCACTGCCGCTGTTTCACCACCACCATACATAAAACTCCCGAAGAGTTTGAGGCCGACCAGCAGCGTATATTGCAAGGCGAGGAACCCTCCGCCGAAAGCGTGAACACAGTGAAAGACGTGCCGCAAGGCTTCAAAGACTGGGTGGAGGACAATGAGGAACGCATAGCACGAACCAAAAGTCTGCCCTACTTTTTGAGGGATAACGGCAAGGTTGTCAATGGCGGATGGGTGGGAAATACTAATAGAAAAACAAATGATTTGCCAAGCAAAATTGCGAAAGCATTAGCTCCAACAGAGCATTCGTTATATATTTCTTTTGAGCCTTTCTCGCCAGCAATCGTAGAAGCCGTTAAAGCGGCACATGACCGCAAGGCTAAAAATAAGATATTAGCTGAGATACTAAATGATGAACGAGCCACTTTATTAAACGAAACACAAGGCTACACAACAAGACTTTTTGCAGGTCATAGAGGTACAAACAAGCCAACATGGAATGCCACCAAGCAAATGGGTTTTGACTTGAATAATGGCAAGATAAGTGTAGTATTCTTACCTGAACTTAAAGGTAAAACAAGTGCAGATGCGTTGATTTATTATATAGATAAGAAATACTTGTTAGCTGATTTTAAATATGCAATAACCACAAATGGAAATACTCTTTCAAAAGAAATTGAAAAGGGATTCTTACAAGCCAGCACAATCGTACTAAAACTTGAAAATATGGATGCTGGTCAGTTCAAAGAGGCTATTGAATACATAAAAAGGAACAATATTAGATATGGTAATATAATACTAATCAACCAATTCGGAAAATATAAAAATATTTCTTTCAAAGATATTGCGAAAGGGCGTTATGTAAAAAAAATAAAGGGCTTCTTATAGAAACCCTTTTTTTTGCTCGCCCCATCGACATTTCAGTCGTGGGACTTGGAACACAGCGGCAGTAGCCCCTCTCGATAGATTAAGTTCCCTGGTGGAAATAAATTTCCGTTTGCAAAGTTACGAACTTTTTTTCATATCTCCAAATTTATTTTTTGCTCGCATATTCAAGAGCGGCTTTCAAGCTTGTCAGCTGGCCATTCAGCCGACAGTTGCCTGTTGCACCGCCGTTGTCGTGGTTTCGGTGCAAGCCGTCAAAAACGCTGCGGAGTGTGCTGCCGCAGGTCACAATTACATCACCACTTCCGCAGGTGTATTTGCATACACCTACAGTAATATGTTTTTCTTCTACTATTTTGTTCATAATGCTTTTTTTATCGTTTTTATTTGAAATATTTCTTTACCGAGCCGTTGCCGTACAGCTCACGGAACACACGGTTTACGCACCTGCGGTCAATTCGGTGCTTGGATGGAGTTTTTCGCCGAAAACGATGAAAAGGACGAACTTTCGGGGAATGTTCAGGTCTCTTGCAACATGCGGAAAACGTGCATAAAAAGGGGGATGGTGTATAGTTGTGAAAATGTCTTTTGGTGGAGTCAAGACATTGTCAAACAGTTCATAGTTGGAGTAATTTTGAGCAATTATCATTTTTTTTGCGTATCTTTGCACTTTAAATTAAATTACAAAAAATCTATAACACATTGAAAATCAACACATTAAGAACAGCCATAGCTATTTCGGTGGCATTAGTTCCGCTGTTGGTAAACGCCCAGCAACCAAAATGGGGCGACCTGTTCAACACCATCAAGTTTGAGGTTCGTGCCGACGGCGAATACACTACCACCGACAGCACTCCCAATCTCGGATTTCACGGCAAGTATTTCAACCTAATGATGGGCGGCGACCTTGGCAGCAAGTTCAGTTACTATTTCAAGCAGAGAATTGTGGCCGACCCCGGCACAGTAACGTTTTTCGACAACACCGATTTCCTGTACCTCGACTACAAACCCACCCCCAACTGGCGTATCCGCTTTGGCAAGGAGGCCATGGCGCTTGGCGGTTTCGAGTACGATGCCTCGCCTATCGACGTGTATTTCCCCACCAACCTATGGCGCAACATTTACTGTTTCCAGATGGCCGCCCACGCCGCATACATCAGCAACGACGGCAACCACACGCTTGTGGCGCAGATCTCCAACTCGCCATACGTAAACTACGAGGGCCTCAACTACGATGCCGGACTGGTGTCGTACAACCTTTACTGGTCGGGCACTATGGGGCATTGGCAAACGCTGTGGTCCACCAGCCTTATGGAATACCAATGGGACCATTACCTAAACCTTGTGATGATAGGCAACAAGCTGACGTACGAAAAGTGGGACCTGTACCTCGATTTTATGCACCACGCCCTTTCGTGGGACGACTGGGGCAAGAATTTCGGTTTTGTGAGCTGTTTCAACTATTATTTCACACCGAGGTTCAACATTTTTATCAAAGGGATGTACGAGCAGAACAAGTCTGACGTGCACCTTGGCTCGGCTGTGGCTCCCGGACACCAGCTTGTGGCCGGACACACCTCGGCGCGCTACGGCATGGGGTTCGAATGGTACCCGAGCCTCCAGAAAAACGTAAGGCTGCACATCTACGGCTGCCGCCTTACCGACACATACACCGACATCGCGACCGACGTCTCCGTTACCGAAGATTCGTGGAATGTGGACATCGGTGCCACGTGGACGGTGGATTTCCACAAACTTTTCAAATAACAAAAAAAACTACCCTACACATATAATATATGGACAATCAGGAGAATCACAACAAACGTCATAGCCTGCTGAGCGTGCTGAACCCTTTTGAGGTGTTCCGCCACCACCAGACCGAGACTCCGAAAAAAAATCACAAATCGAAATTCACCACCCGCCGCAGCATCGAGGCGCTGATATTTTTGGCCTGTTTTTTGGTCTTTTTCGGCCTGCTGGCCTACAAAATGACGCTGCCCCACATGCTCAACACCTTTATGCAGACAGCCTACCAGCTGCTGATGGAAACGGTGTTCTACATAATGGCAATATGCGTGCTGATGGGCGCCATTAGCAAACTTTTGACGGAATTTGGCGTGGTGCGCCTGATGGAAAACATACTGCGTCCGCTGATGAAACCTTTGTACAACCTCCCCGGCGTGGCCGCCTTGGGCGCGGTGATGACGTTTCTTAGCGACAACCCCGCCATTATTTCGCTGGCCAAGGACAACAATTTTTCGCGCTATTTCAAGAAATACCAGCTGGTGTCGCTTACCAATTTCGGCACCGCCTTTGGCATGGGCCTCGTGGTTATTGCCTTTATGACAGGCAAAGGCTACGGCGGCGGAGCCTTGGTGGGACTTTTCGGCGCCGTGGTGGGAAGCATCATCAGCACACGGCTGATGCAACGTTTTACACTGAAAAGTTTTCCCGAAATGGACAGTCCCGTTACCGAAGACGACGGCACGGAGCAGAACATCTCGTTCCGCAGCGAGGGAAGCATTTTCCAACGTTTTCTGAACGCCATGCTCGACGGCGGCAAGAGCGGCGTGGGCATAGGCATCGCCATCATCCCCGGAGTGCTGTGCATCAGTACTATGGTGATGATGCTGACTTTCGGACCTTCGGGCGAGGGTGGCACATACACAGGAGCAGCTTACGAGGGCGTGCCGGTGATAACATGGCTTGCCGACAAGATCAACTTTGTGTTTTATTGGCTGTTTGGGTTCGAGAGCGGACAGTTGGTGTCTTTCCCCATCACAGCACTGGGTGCCGTGGGCGCGGCAATCGGTCTGGTGCCATCGTTTATCGACGCCGGCATTATCAACAACAACGCCATTGCAGTGTTCACCGCCATGGGCATGTGCTGGAGCGGATACCTGAGCACACACACCGCCATGCTCGACAGTCTGGGCTACCGCAAACTGATAGGCAAAGCCATCGGAGCACACACCATCGGCGGCCTCTGCGCAGGCATTGCCGCACACTGGACTTGGGTGCTGATTAGTCTAATTTTCTGACAACCAACATTTTGAAAACAAACAACCCCAAGCCCCGCAAAGGTGCCGACGGCAACGGACAAATGCCTGAAATAGAACGACATCCACTGGAGCCGTTTCTGCCAAGCAATGCGCGGGTGCTGTTTCTGGGCAGCTTTCCTCCACAGCCCAAACGCTGGTGCATGGAGTTCTACTACCCCAACTTCGGCAACGACCACTGGCGCATAGAAGGGCATATTTGGTTCGGCAACCGAGACCATTTTGTCGATGCCGAAAAGAAATGTTTCCGCAAGGACAACATCATTAAATTTCTGAACGACAAAGGGATAGCCTTTTTCGACACTGCCCGTGCCGTGCGACGGCTGAAAAACAACGCCTCCGATGCTTTCTTGGAAATAGTGGAGCCCACCGACATAGAAGCCCTGCTACGCCAACTGCCTGTGTGCCACGCCATTGCCACCACTGGCGAGAAAGCCACCGCCGAAGTGTGCCGGCAGTACGGCATTGAACAACTGCCCGCCGTCGGCAGCCGTACCAAGCTCCGCATCGGTCTTGCGCTTTACCGATTGCCTTCGTCGTCGAGGGCGTACCCGCTGGCGTTCGAAAAAAAATGCGCGGCCTACCAACGGATGTTCGATGAGCTATAGGGCAACGCTGATGTAATATTTTGATTATCAGCATCGAAAAACGCTAAAAAAACGAAAAGTCATGTTTGTTTTTGATATTTCATAGTATGACTTCATCTGAGAGTTTTTTTTTGGGGGCATACTAATGATTTATCTTATTAATTATTGGTGTCCGATGAATCTTTTGCAAAAGTATCCGTTTTTTAGATTTGATAAT
>CALGGY010000090.1 GCA_937915785.1 uncultured Bacteroidales bacterium | reverse complement strand
CTGGCTTGTGGCATCGTTGATATCGCGAAGTTGGTGGCCAACATTGATATAGTCGTCGGGGAAGATTATAAGTCCGTTCACGCCGCAAACTCTAGCTTTCACGAAACGAGCGTTAGTTGTACCATTCACTGTAGCGGCGGAACGGGTGTTGAGGACGAACTCCCATTCGGATGCTGTCAAGCTGCGCCAAGTGCCGGCGGGGTCTATTTCGTTGGTTTTTGGATTGCTGATGCGGTTCATTTTACCCCAGTCGTAGAGTTGGCTGGTGCCAACAAGGCTGCCGTCGGTCATGTTTGAGGAAGGGCCATAGCCATATACGTTGTTGGTGGCACCGATTTCTGCCGAAGAAGTGTCGTAGGGGTGGAAATTGATGGCGTTTGCATCGTTGGCTGTGTTGTCGTAGCCGCTGGTTCCCCATCCAAAGAGGTCTATCCAACCGTTGTACGAAGCGGCGGTATTGTTGTTGTCGGTACCGATGAAATCGTACTGCTCGGTGGCAAAACGCCAGTCGCCGGAGGCGGGATTGTGCTGCAGGTTGCCGGGTGCGAAAGTGGCGAATTTGTCAACGCTAATGGCGAAACGGGGTTCTTCGTTGAAAACGATGTTATTCATGTTGCTTGTGTACAAAGAGCTACGTGCCAACGAGATATTGGAGGCGCTGTTGGTATAATAATAACCCTCGTCGTTATACACGCGCATTATAAGGTTGCCGGCTCTCATGGCGGGCAGGGCCACGAAAACAACGGCTCCGTTGGCAATGTCAACGTAGTTGTTTGTGCCATCGGTAAGATAAACTGTGAAGTTGTCGTAAGCGTTGGCACCGGCGGTAAGCTCGATGTTGGTGTTGGCTTCGAAAGCGCCGCTGAGCATTGCCGACGGGCTGCTGAACACAATACGTGTGGCATGGGTGCTGGTGCTGACGCCGGCAGTGGCTGCCGAGGCCTGCAGGTTGATACGCAGCACCGAAGTGAGGTTCTTCATCTGGAAAACAATGTCGGTTTCGCCCTGGGGGACGCTGGCGTAGGCTGCCATGTAGGTATTGTCCTGAAGGGGATTTTCGGTAACGTTGTAGGTCCTTACATTGGGCAGGTCAACGGTGAGGGTGTTGGGTGTGAAATTGGCAGGGATGCCGTTGGTGTAGGTACCGACTAAAGTAGTGGGGTAAACAGCCCAATAAACCTCGTTGCTACCCGAAGTCATGGCATGGGTAAGGCCACCGAATTCGGCACGGGGACTGGCAAAATCGTTGTGGAGCATTATCTCGCCCAAAACGTCGCCGTTTACATTGATTTGATCGCTAAGATTCCAAAGAACCTTGTGGGATGCGTTTCCATTCTGGTAATCGATGTAGGCCTTGTCGGACGAGGCTGCGGAACTTGGCAGGTCGGCTTTGGCATTGATGTTTCTTTCAACTCCTTTGGGGAGAAGTTGGGTTACGTCGCCAATATCTTCCTTGGCACACGAAGCCACGACTGTCAAAGCAACAGCCGTTACTAAAAATTTTGTAATTGTTTCTAACTTTTTTTTCATCGTTTCGTACGTTTTTTTTCTATTATTTGTATGTTTTTTTTTTATTTTTTTTCAACAATATAACTCGCTGAATATCAAAACTCCGACAATCAAATCACCTATTCTCACTACAAATAACTATTTTTCAACACATTAAAAACAAACCTATCAAAGCGAACAACATGGTATAATACGTAACCTACTGTTTTTTTGTTTCATTTGTCTTATTTTTTTTCTTCGGCCACACTCATAAATTTACACAAACCACCACATTTATATTATTGACAAAAATCTGCTTTTAACTTAATTAGCAAAAACGCGACTTCAAAGTTACGCAATTACTTCCAACAAAACAAATTATTTTTGAAAAAAAATCACAATTAAAACAAACGATATAAACAACTCTCTAAAAACCAAATGTTTACAAATATAAAATTCTATGTTTTTTTTTCAAAAAAAAAACGTGCCGACGAGCATAAAAAAGTGGCAAAAATAAAAAAATGTCTTTTTTTTTAAACTTTTAGACTTACTGCACATATTCAAAAAAGCAAAGTATTTTAATATGATTAACACAGATATTTCGCCATCTACTTCTATACTTTGAATAAAAAGAAAAAAAAATCATTTTTTTTGCGTAAATTTGCAAATTGCAAATGCGGGACAAAATGGCTTAACGGACTGCTACCCAGCAAAAAAAAAAGATTGAAACAATGAAAAAAACGCTCATCGTAAACCCTCACCTGAACCTTGCGCTGCGAATTGTGGCAGGTCTGGCATTTGTGCTGTCGGCGGTGCTCAAATACCTTACCATTGACAGTTTTGATATGTATATATATGAGCATCAGATATTTGGATATGTGATAACCGAAACTCTCACCCGCTGCCTGATTGCTGCGGAGTTTTGCTTGGGCGTGATGCTGATTTTGGGCGTATGGCCGCGATTCACGAAATATTCGGTGCTTGGCCTGCTGGCGGCGTTCACCCTTTATCTGTTGCTGCTGCCATACTTTTTTGATGTGGATACGGAAAACTGCCATTGTTTCGGCGACTTTTTCCAGCTAAACCGTTGGCAGTCGGTGCTGAAAAACATTGCACTTATAGCCATTGTGTTGCCAATAAACCCGGCTGTGGGCTGGCGTTTCGGGTGGCCTAAGGTGGCTTTTGCCACGGTGGCAGTGCTCTCGCTTGTGGCGGCGTTTTCGCTGGTTACGCCTTCGTATATCGACAACGCACTGTATGGCAAGGAGATAACCATTGCTGAGGAACTGCTGCAGACCGTTTTGCAGGAGAGCGATGGCGGCGACCAATTTCTGCAAGGCCGAAGGGTGATATGCCTCTACTCCACCAGCTGCGGATATTGCCGCAAGGCCGCAAAAAAAGTGCACATTGCCATGCGAACGGCCGGCATCGACAGCTCGGCTGTGAATATCGTTTTTTGGCACACCAATCCCGACAAGGCAGTGGCCGATTTTTTCGAAAAAAGCGGTGTGCCACCCCTGCGGTACGTTGTGATACCAGCCACGCAGTTCCTCGACATCACCCGAGGCTCCATGCCGCTGATAGCCTTTGTGGACAACGGCAAGGTGGTGGAGTGCCACAAATACATCGAACTGAACGAAACCCAGATGAAAAACTTTCTGTCGAACAGATAACAATAAACACATATACTTATGATTTACGATTTCACCTACTGCAATCCCACCCGGATTTATTTCGGCCGCACGGCCATGGACAACCTGCCTGCCGAACTTGCCAACTACGGCAAAAACATACTTTTGGTTTATGGCAAAAACTCAATAAAGAAAAACGGCATATACGACACTGTGATGAAAATGCTGCACGATGCCGGCAAAAATGTTGTCGAACTGTCGGGCATCAACTCCAACCCACGCTACACTCAAGTGCTCGAAGGAGCCAGGCTTGTGCGCGAAAATGCTGTGGACCTGATACTTGCCGTTGGCGGTGGCAGCGTGGTGGACTGCTCCAAAGGTATTTCGGCGGCGGCTTACTGCGACGGCGACCCGTGGACACGCTACTGGGTGCGTCAGGAACCCGTTACCAACAAAGTGGTTCCCGTGGCTTCGGTGCTGACAATGACGGGCACCGCCAGCGAGATGAACGGTGGCTCCGTTATCACCAACGAGGAGCAGAAACTGAAACTGGGACGCGTGTTCCCGCTTGAGCTGATGTCGCCGAAATTCTCGATACTCAACCCCGAATACACCTACACCGTGCCCAAACACCAGATGGTGAGCGGCATTTTCGACATTTTCTCGCACCTTATGGAGCAGTATTTCAGCGGCGACGACGACTGCACCAGCGACTATCTGCTGGAGGGCGTGATGCTGTCGCTTGTCAACGCATCGCGCAAAGCCCTTGCCAATCCGCACGACTACGAGGCCCGAAGCAATATAATGTGGTGCGCCACAATGGGTTTGAACAAAATACTTGCCCTTTCGAAAACTCAAGACTGGGAGGTGCACATGATAGAACACCAGCTGGGTGCCTACACCGACTGCCCCCACGGCATAGGGCTGGCCATCATCTCGCCCTCGTACTACCGCCTGATTTACAAATACGGGCTGCATAAATTTGTGCGCTACGCCCGCAACATCTGGCATGTGAACGACCCGTCCCTCACCGATGAGCAGACTGCCCTCGAAGGTATCAACCGCTTAGAGGCTTTCATCGCCGAACTGGGCATTCCGCAGACCCTGCGCGAAGTGGGCACCACCGAAGATATGCTACCGCTTATTGCCGAAAGCACCATAAAAGGCGGCGGCTACCACACCGTAAACACCGACGAGGTGATGCTGGTGCTGAAAGCGTGCTTTTGACTAATCGGTAATTAGGAACTAAGGAGTTAATTGTACATTGTACATTGTACATTGTCAATTCTCTGAAAGGCCATTCGCTCGTCGCCGTTGGCGAGATAAATTATGCCGCAGTAGTGGAAGCCGTTGGTTTCGGCCAAATGGCGGAGTATGGCATTACTGCTGTGCGTGTCGAAACGGATGTTGTGTATTTTGCTCCACACAAAGTCGAGACAGATTTTCCCAAGTCCGTGGTAGTGGGGCAATCCCGCCAAGCGATGCACTGTGGCGTAAGGCAAGGTGTCGTTTATCCACTGGCCGTTGAAAATCTGTCTGTAGGTGGGTTCTTCGCCGATAATCATGGCAAAGGTGGCCACCGGTTTGTCAACGTCGCAGATGAGGTAACTGTTGCCGTTGGCGATGTCGCTTAATATCTGCTCCTCCGTAGGATATCCGTTCCATTGGAAAGTGTCGCCGTTTTGCCGCATGGTGTGCCGTCCGCAGTCGAGCAGGTGCATTATTTGCTGCAGGTCGTCGGGGGTGGCGTGGCGTATGGTCATTGCTGCGTTAGTAGATGGTATGCTGCAGGTTGAGGTATTCGTCGAAAAGGGCGAGGCATTCGTCGTGGTCTATCTGCGCCATGTAGTCGCCAAGTTTTTCGCGTCCGCCGAAGAGGTTGTCAAACTTGTCGTCGCGGAACCCTATGCGTCCGTTGTCGGCAATGGAGCAACCGTAGTATATCTTGCTGATATTGGCCCACATACAAGCGCAAAGGCACATGTGGCACGGCTCGCCGGTGGTGTATATCTCGCATCCGCTGAGGTCGAAACTGCGCAGGCGTCGTGCGGCAATGCGTATGGCCGAAATCTCGCCATGGTGCGTGGGGTCGTTCTGTTTCAGCACTTTGTTGTGGCTGCGGGCTATCACAGCGCCGTCCTTTACTATCACCGCACCAAAGGGTCCTCCGTGGCCTTCGGCAATGCCTTTGCGAGCCTCGTCAATGGCTATCTGCATGAATTTGTTCATAATGGGTGTTGTTTTTTTACATGAACGAAAAAAGTGCGGTTCTATTTTTCCATCGAAAGAAAAAAAAGCACCGGCGCTATAGGCCGATGCTTAATTACTTAATTATCGACAATACCTACTGTTGTTTAACCACTTTTCGAACTATGGTGCCGTTTTCGGTAACGATGCGCAGCGTGTACAGGCCTTTGTGCAGTTGGTCGAGATTTATCGATGATGTGTTGTGGGCTGTGAGCACACGGCGGCCGGTATTGTCGTATGCTTCTACGTATCGCACCTCTTGCGAGAAATTCACAAGTCCTGTGGTGGGGTTGGGGAACACCTTAACGGATGGCACTTCGGCAGTTTCGGGCTGTTCGATGCCGTCTTTGCCCAGTTCCACATAAAATTGGAAATAGTACTCGATTTCGCATTGGCTCCAAGTGCTGCCGTTTTGGTTCAAAACCAGAGCCGGGCAGGTCTGTCCGTCGGTCATACCATTTAAATAATGAATATTGAGCGAATCGATAAGCGGAGCCGAGCCGTCGGGGATATTGTTCAGGCAGGTGCGGCGGGCTTTGTAGAGTGTTCCGCCCGACGACTGAAGCCCTATCCAGAAAGGTTCGTTGGTGATAACGTATGGCGTTGAGAGCGGCACTATCTGGTCGATGTCGAAATTGGAGATGGTGTAGTTTTCGGAATAGATGGGCCGGCCTCTTACACTCGACGTCTCGCACTGTCCGCTGTCGAGGGTTGCGGAGAATGTGGGGTCGCGGAAAATCTTTATCACAAAGGAGCTGTTGTTGTATCCCGGCACACGTTTGCGGGTTCTGAATTTCACGTGTGTGATTTTGTCGCCCTGAGCGAAATTGCCGTACGATTCGGGACGTATGATGATAAGGTTTTGGGTGGTAGAGAGCACTGCCTCTTCGGTTTCTATCGCAGAGTTGCCGTACCATCCGCCTTCGCTGTGGTTGACGTCGGGTTGCGAGATGTAGATGGTTACTTTTTGAGAATCCTGAACGATATCCACGAAGCCGTTGCGGGAGTATCCCTGATTATTTGGCGATGCCGAGATGGTGATGGCTGTCTGTGCTCCGAGTCCGGGTCCGGAGGTGCGCGACAGTGTTATCCACTGCTGGTCGGTGGAGGCTGTCCAGCTGGAGTTGTCGTTGGGAATGGCAATAACGGTGGACTGTGCCGAGCCGCCGTTGCCTGCTATCACGTGTTGGGTGGGAGTTACGCCAAGCAGATTGCTGTCGGGCTCCATGCCTATGATGGCGTACTGGTAGTCGTTGAACACATGCGAGGGGTTGAGGTTGCTGAGAGCGTAATAACCATCGGCGCTACCGCCCCACCCCCAGTTGAAATGGAAGTAGTCGTTGGTGTCGTAGCCGTCGCACACGAAAGCATGTCCCACCACGTCGTTGGTGTCGGAGTAGTCGTAGCCGGTATAAACCACGGGGCGATGGTTGTCGAGTTCGTAACGCAGGGTTTCGGTCCAGAGCGAATCGGTGTACAGCGAGTCGTCGCGCGAGATGCTGTGCAGGCTTTTCTTATATCCGAAGAAATTTTTGAAGGCGTACTCCGAAGTGCCGTAGCGGTTGCCGTTGACGCTGGCGGAGCTGCCGTCGGTGCCGTAGTTCATGTTGCACGACACGCCGCAGTGGAGCATCAGTGTGGCTATAGCGCTGAGTTCCTGATAACTGGACGTGCTGCCAAGCTGGTCGGTCATGTGTATCCAGTCGTAGGTGGTGTTGTTGAACTGGGCGGAGATGGTTCCATAGGTGTTGTGTTGGTAACCGTTGGTGCCAACGCCTGTGGCGGGATGGTTCCAGTATTTCAGCGTTTGAGCCATGGCCACTGCCACGCAGCC
>CALGGY010000089.1 GCA_937915785.1 uncultured Bacteroidales bacterium | reverse complement strand
TGCCTTTCTTCAAACTCAAACTACTTTCCCTACACGACTCCACCTATCCATTTAGCGGATGAACCAAAAATAATCGTTTCATTTTCAAGCAAGTTTATAAGTGCCGAAATCCATACGGAAATAGCGTTTGCGTATAACCCATTCGTAAACGAGCCAAGCCACCAGATAGCCGTTGGTAAACACCTGATAGACAACATCCCACGGCGAGGGTAGATCAAAAAACAGCTCCGCCACCCACAGCACCATGTCCACCACCAGCAGGGCATCCCAAATTTTTTCTCTATCGCTGAAAGTGAGCACGTTGCGCACACCGCTATGCACCGTTACGTCCATAGAGGCGGAGAAAAACGGCAACATGCTCTGAATCATAATGTTATAATCACCCACGGGTATTTCCACATTGGTTTCGGCGTCTTTCATTATGCCCACCACCTGATTGTTGACAACCAGTTTGTGCGGTATGGCCGGCATCAGTTTGGATTTTTTCTGTATGATGGTGAGGGTTGGCATTGGTAGTGCGTTTGATTCTGTGAACTGTGATAAAGAACGGACGATGTGTCTACTGACTTCTGACCTCTGACAATCAGCACAACGGAAGTTTCAGCAATATCTGCAGGTCCTTGGCGCTGAGTCCCACGTAGTCGGCCACGGTTTGGTTGGTGAGTATGCCGTTGAAGAGATAGGTGCCTTGCTGAAGTTCCTCGTTCTCGGCCAGAAGTTCGTTTACGCTACATCCTTCGGCTATGCGCATCAATATGGGAACCAGTAAGTTGCTGATGGCCATAGAAGCGGTTTTGGGAACACGCGCGGGCATGTTGGGCACGCAGTAGTGCAGCACTCCGTGGTTCACAAAAACGGGGTCGGGAATGGTGGTGGCGTGCGACGTCTCGATGGTGTTGCGCAGGTCGATGCTGATGTCGATGATGAGGCTGCCCTCTTTCATCGAGGCCACCATGTCCTCGCTGACGATGTATTGCGAGTCGGGCTCGTTACTGTGGAAAGCGGCTATCAGCACATCGGCCGAGGCTATGCTCTTTTTCAGCAGCTCGGGGTATATAACCGACGTATATACAGGTGTTTGCAGCCGCTGGCTTATCTCGTTGAGGCGCGAGATGGAATTGTCGAAGATTTTGACGTTGGCACCGGCGGCCACAAACATTTTGGTAGCCGTTTCTGCCGAGCGTCCCGCGCCGAGTATCACCACCTCGGTGGGCGGTATGCCTGCCACAGAACCGAGCATGGAGCGGTTGGCGTAGCCTGGGTTGGAGAGGTGTTCGGCGGCCACCATGAAACCGACGTTGCCTGCAATGCTGTTCATAGCCCGCAGGAAATTGTGGTGCCCGTGGCTGTCGGCCATAAACTCGTAGCCCACGGCGGTAATCTTGCGCTCGTGCAAGGCACGGAAATACTGGTTGTCGTGATATTTCAGCGTAAGCGCCGAAAACACGGTGGACTTGGGTTTCACCAGCTCTATCTCGTCGGCGGTTAGCGACTGCACCTTGAAAATGATGTCGGTTTGCAAGGCCGTGTGGCGGTCGGCGATGACTGCGCCGGCCTCGGAATACTCCAAGTCGCTGAACCCAGCGTTGTTGCCTGCGCCGGTGGCCACCAGCACTCGGTGTCCGGCGGCGGTGAGTATGGAAACGGCCTGCGGGGTGAGCCCCACACGCGTCTCGTAGTCGGCACTCTCGTCGGGCACGCCGATAAGGTATTTTTTGTTGGCGGTTTTGTCGTGTTTGAGTTCGGGCAGCGTGGCCAGCTCGTTCTCTATATCGTTCAATATTCCCATAATGTCAGATTTTTATGGCGGTGATGAGGCGTTGGCCCGAAGGCAGCTCCTCTATACTCACTTTGATATACGATTCGGGCAGCAGGGGCTCCACTTTCTCGGTCCATTCGGTGAAACAGTAGTAGCCGCTGTAGAAATACTCCTCGTAGCCTATGTCGTAAGTCTCGGAAAGACTGTTTATCCTGTAAAAATCGAAATGGTAGATGGGCTCTCCGTCGAGGGTCTGGTACTCGTTTACGATGGCGAAAGTGGGGCTGCACACGTTGTCGGACGAGCCGAGGGCACGGCACAGCTCTTTGATAAGGGTGGTTTTGCCGGCGCCCATCTTGCCGTAGAAAGCGAAAAAACGCTCTTCGGCAAAAGCTCCGAGCAATTGCCGAGCGGCTTCCGGCAGGGTGTCCAAAGTAGTGGTTATCTGCAAGTTGTCCATAATTATACAAAAAGATACAATTTACCACCCGAAGGCGGTGTTTCTGTACTTTTTTACTGCAAAAAAGCGAAAAAGTTACACCAAACACACCAAATCACGTTTTTTTTCGTGGCAATGCCTTGCTCGGAAGAAATTTTGCCCTGCAGGCCGGCACTCGGAATCAGTCAAGATTTCGGAGTTCCCACAACAAACAACCGATTCAAAACACATAAACAATCAACAATTAAACGCCAGAACATCCTCCATCAACGAGACTACAACTGTATTTTAACACAAGCCATTGCGAACCAATTATTTACAAAAACAGATAAAGTTTTTTTTCGGTGTGTTGTGATTTTTTTGTCGGATTTTGCGTTATATATGTAAGAAATTACTAGAAAACCCGTCGTTGCGGATATGTTATTCGCAATGGAACAGCACAGGAATTGTCAATTTAAAAAAAACATTAAACAATAAAAAATAAACACAATGAAAAAATTATCTTTATTCAAATTCTTACTGCTGGTAGTGGTGGCTTTGGTGGGATTAGCGACAGCCACATCCTGCGAAAAGGACAAAGAGGAGAGAACGGACACACAAAACCCGCCCGACATCTTGCAAACGGACACAACGTCGGTTAACCCCAACCACCGCATTGCGCTCTCCCTTTCACCCGATTCCATACGCAACTTGCTTATAGGCTCGTGGGAAGAAAAATATTACGGCCGGCACAGCTATTATTCCGATGATGATGTGCGTGACACATTGACATTTATAGGAAATGATTCTACCGTTTTGGACAAAACGGGGATTTTTTCAAACTGTAACTTTAGTATCTTGGACAGCAATACTATAGCGTTTTATAAAGATACTGTTCTGTTCGCTCATCCGTTTGGCTTTATTTTGAGTCTGGACACAACAACAAATGAATACGAAATTGTTTTTCGTAATTTCATCAATTTGAGTATAACTTGTGTGGATAAAAACATACCATATATAAAGATACGATAGAATCGTGAAAATGATAGTTTTTTTTATCATTTCTGCTTGTTTGCATTATAGCCAACGCACAACAGTATCAAACCAGCGAATCTTTCTATTACTACAATGGAGAGAGTGTCGCTTTGACAATCAATAACAACAGATTTGTAGTGTATTACAACACGAACATCATTTGTATTGACTCAATAAAAAAGAGGTACACCATAGGCAGAGAATTGCCCTTGGCAAAAGACAAACCGAGCAATGTATATGCTTGCGAGGTGCTAATACCCAACAACAATTACGACAGCGTTAGGCAATCATTGAGCGGCAAAAATTACATACTAGATGTTGAGCCCGTTATTGGTATAGATAGCACGGTAATGGTTTCAAACATGCTTTATGTAAAGCTCAAGAGCGGCAATGATTATTCATTGTTGGAATACTGGGCAAACCAAACAAATACAACAATTGTACGGCAGTCGCAGTATTCCAGCAAATGGTATGTTTTGGAAGTTTCCAAACAATCATCCGGCAGTTCTATTGCAGTAGCCAACACACTTGCGGGAACTGATTTGTTCGCAAAAGTGGACCCCTGTTTTGTTATTCCATTCCGTGAAAATACGTTTCCTTGTGTTACAGATGTCCATATTAATAAACAATGGGGGTTGAAAAAGATTGACGCATGTGATGCATGGACAATAACCAAAGGCAATCCTGCTATAAAAGTGGCAGTATTAGATCAGGGCATTGACGAAAACCATGCAGATTTTAATGGTGTCAATGTGGCCGGTTCTTTTGATACAAGGACAGAGACACAGCCCGCTATTATTTATGGTGATCATGGTACAAATGTGGGAGGAATAATATTTGCCAACCATGATTATAACTATTTGGCTGGTATTTCTCCCAATTGTAGTATGCTCAATATTAGCAACAGATTGAGAATAAATGAAACTCTGTCCGAAGAATTAGCGAATGGCATATTTTGGGCATTGGCTAATGGTGCAGATGTCATAAACAATTCCTGGGGTGACCGGGGTGGTGTATTCTACAATTATTTGCATAGTGCATATCTTGAAGATGCATTGGATTCTGCCATTGATTATGGTAGAGATGGAAAGGGCTGTGTCGTGATTTTTGCTGCAGGAAATTGTTACCCTAATATGGATTATCCTGCTACATATAGAAGAGAAATTTTGACGGTAGGTGCCTCTGACAGTAATTATGTGAGGAGGCCGTCTTCAGCAAAAGGCTTGCTTTTGGATGTTGTAGCTCCAGGTAGCGATGTTGTGTCTACATTTCCAAACGGATATTGGGGCTATGAGGGCGGAACATCTATGGCAGCACCGCATGTCGCAGGAGTTGCCGCATTAATGCTGTCGGCGAACCCCAATCTTACAGGTCAGCAAGTCCGCAACATTATAGAACAGACAGCACAGAAAGTTGGAACGTATCAATATGTTGACGCTTCGCTATACAACAACAATAACGGACTATGGAACAACGAAATGGGCTATGGCATGGTAGATGCTTTTGCTGCGGTGCAAGCTGCGGTTAACTATGATTTATACACAAAGGATAATGAGAATGATGATGGGTATGAACCAAGCAATATCTCCGATGACGGATTCAACAGCCCCGATATCTGGGTGCGCAACGCTAGAGACGGCGGCACAAGTCACCAGATAGCTCTCATGGGTGACACAAATTATGTCTATGTACGTGTGCATAACAGAAACGATGTGCCTTCTCTGTGGAGCGATAGCATCAAAATATTTGCAAAATGGAATGTAATAACATCACAACCAAACTTGGACTACAGTTTTTGGCCTAGCTATTGGAGAAAAATAGGTGCTGCAAGTATCCCTTCTGTACGGGCAAACAGGGATACCGTGATATGTTTGCCTATGATGTTTGACAACTGGATTAACAGCTACACGTTGCTCTCACGCATAGAATCGTTATGGGACCCGTTTAACGCAACTGAAACTCAAAACACGATATATAATATGCGTTTCAACAACAACATCTCGATTAAAAGCGTCTCCGCAGCAAATTTTTCCACACGTAATTTGCAACCTGGATATTATATGGATGCCACTGTAAGCGTAGAGTCCAGTTCGAATCCATTCCGTCTAAAGATTGGCACTGTTAGTGAGGGCACAGGAGCGGACATCCTTAATGAAGCCGAGGTCACATTGATTTTGAGCGACAATCTCGCATCGTATTGGCAAAACAATAATGTGCTGCCAACAGGACTAAAGCAGATGTCGGACAACACATACCTATTTGAAAGTGAAAATGTAATATTGGATAATTTTGCAGTTCCCGAAGGATATGATGCAGACCTCACTATTAAATACAATTTTCTTACAAGAAAAGATTCTCCCAATAACAAATACTCAAACACACTCTATAAATACAATATTCTTGACGATAACGAATATGAGCTTGTCGGCGGCATCACCATCCAAGTGGAGAAACCCGAACGCACCGCAGAAGACCGTTTCCGCGCCAACGCCGGCAACGACACCGCAGTGCTGCTCAACACCACCGCCACACTCCACGCCACACAGATAAACGAAAACGCCACCTACCGCTGGTACGACAAACAGCGCAACTTCAAATACGAAGGTGTGAATTATTCTGTAGTGCCCTCGCAAACAAGCGAATACATACTCGAAGTTACCGCATGGAGCGACGGCTACCGCGATCTGGACACCGTTAAAGTAAACGTGGTGCCGGGCTGCATACGCTCTATAACTCCCAATCCAGTTTCGGACAATTGGACAACTGTAAGCTACGAGTATGCCACCACTGTTACATCCGCACAGCTGCTTATCTACAACACGGCAACAACAACACTTGTCGGCAACTACGATTTGAGCAACTATAACAATGTCGGCAGTTTAGACATAGAAGTAACCAACTACCCCACCGGCAGCTACACCGTGGTACTTGTGTGCGACAACGCCGTTTGCCACAGCAAAGTGTTGATAAGACAATAAATGATTTGTGATAGACAGGTTTTTTGGCATACAAACAACGTTATATGTAATAAATAACCAGAAAACTATGAAAAGCACATGCGAGAACAGTTTTTTGCAGATGGTAAGGCAGTACGAGTCTGCCATTTACAAGGTGTGCTGGATGTTTGCCGGAAAAGACAAGGAATCGGTGCGGGACCTTTATCAGGAGATTGTGCTCAACCTGTGGAAAGGGTACAAAAATTACTACCACGACAACAAAGATTACTGCTGGATTTACAAAATATCGCTGAACACCGCCATTTCGAACACAAGGAAAAAGACATTCAAAGCCGAAAGCCTGGACAAGGAGTCCGACATTGTAGCCACAACCGAAGAAGCCAACACGATGGAAAAACTATACGAACTGGTACATCGGCTCGACCCTTTGGAAAAATCGATCATCTACCTCTATCTGGAACAGCGCTCATACAGAGAGATAGGCACGATAATTGGCATTTCCGAAACCAATGTGGGAACCAAGATACAGAGAATAAAAGAGAAACTGAAGCGGATAAACGACAGTATCAAAATATTTTAACCGAAAAAAAACAACAGACATGGAAACCAACAACGATGGTATGCTTGCACTACTGCAGAAAGCATGTGCAGACAACGACAGCAAAATATTTGTAATAAAACCCGAACAGGAAAAGGAGATAAAACAAATAATACGTTCGCGGCGCAAAACACAGCTGGAAAAGCTATTCAGGAACAAAGCCTGCATACTTGTATTCTGCGGCATTGTGCTGTTTTACCTGCTTGCCCACTGGAGTCTCTACACATCCGCCATCAAATACCTTTTGCCTTTTGTGGGATTGGTGGTCCTTTTTGCGGCAAGCATAGCAGGCCATGCCTACGAGCTGCATCTGATACTTGGCATGGGCTCCGCCAACGCCACCAGCAAAAAGGTGGCCTTGAATATGGCAAAACTGCGCATTTTCGAGAAAAAAGAGTTTGTCGCCTCATTGTGTATAGCACTGCCTGTTTTGATAGCATGCCTTCCGCCAATAACATCGCTCACTTTCAACAGGTCGGATTTTTACCAGAACCTCACGGCCTACCTGCCCGCCATCATTGCCGGCATAGTTGTTTCACTGATAGCCGGATGCATCTATTACCGCAAAAAAACACATACGATAAACGAATTCGCCAATATTGAAAAAGTAATAAATGAAGAATATTGACATGGTGCGGGACAAAAACTGTGTGAAAACAGCTGTTTTCAACAATACGTTTGAACTGTTACAAATAGGATCTCCTTATTGTAAAACCAAGCGGGTCGTTTCGGCAACCCGCTTTTTTTCGTAGCGTTATTGTTGCGTTTTTTTTGTCCAAAACACCACCCATCGGTAACCGCAAATCAACAAAAAAGTTGCACCAAACACACAAATCCCGATTTTTTTCGTATATTTGCAGATTGAAATAAAATTTGAATAATCATAATTAATGGAAAATAGTTTTTTATAAGTGGCTAATACAAATACCAACTTACATAGGGCAAAGAGAATGAGAAACGATGAATTTTATACTACGTATGAAACCATTGTTAATGAACTTTCTAACTATAGGGGACTTCTAATTAAAATTGCTTGAATAGCAATATGTTACAAGTTAAAAGATCTTAAAAAAACACTCTCAAAATCACCGATTTGCACAAAGTGCTGATGTTGATAGCTTTGTGTATAACTAACCACTTTAAATCATTGTCAATCAAGGAATTATTTGTATTTTTGCATTGTAAATAATTATTAATATGGAACCGAAAAAGCAAGAATACAAAACGCAAGGCAATATGGGCTTGTTTGACGACGAACAGA
>CALGGY010000088.1 GCA_937915785.1 uncultured Bacteroidales bacterium | reverse complement strand
TCCATTGTTCATTGTCCATTGTCCATTGTCCATTGTCCATTGTCCATTGTCCATTATTTCAGCCCCGCCTGTTTCCGTATTATGTGGGTTATTATCTCGCTGTTGCGCATTTGTGCCATCCGTTCGGGCTCCAGCCCGTGCGCTTGTGCCAGCCTGTCCAGTTCGGAGGCGCTCATGGCGGCCAGCTCGCGGTAGGTGTATCGGTATCTTTTGTCCATATTTCTGTTTGTTTAATTGTCAACTGCAAACTGCAAGCGGCGGTGTGGCCGCATTTATTCCCATTTGTTGTCGTCTCCGCCGCGGCCTTCGGCTATGGCTGTGGCCACAAGCAGCGCCGTCCATATCCCAAACACCACAACGGAGAATATCAGCATGTCGTTATCTATTGTCATTTCCCGGTTTTTTTTTAAAAAAGGGGGCGGCTTTCGCCGATGGGCGGCAACGGGCCACCCCCCAAACATACAAAAATGAAAAAAATTACTTCTTGCGTTCGGTGCACACGCGGTAGATGTCGGTCTCTTCCACAAAGTAGTCCACCTGTTCCAGCAGTGTCGCCACTTTTTCGTCGGCTTCCAGCGAGGCTTTGGTGTCGATGTCCACGCTCAGCAGCGATCCGCCGCCGGCCTGCACCATCTGCTCCAGCCACTGGGTGCTTATCTTGGCCTCGTCGTAGGTGCCTTTGAGGCGCGTCATCGTCTCCACCTTTATGCCGTTGGGCAGGGGCAGGGTCTTGCCGTCGAAATCGCCGGTGTGCTCTTTGGCGTACTGCACTATCTGCTCTTTCAGCGGTTTCTGCTCTTTGGTCAGCGCGTCTATCTGTTTTTGAAGTTCCGCATAAGCGGCGGTGCAGGCTTCAAGGTCGAAAGCCTCTTTCGGTTCTGTGTTTTTGGTGTGAATCATAATTTTTTTGTTGTTTAAAAGGGTTAATAAATGTTTTTTTTTCTGTTAATTACTGATTGCCAAAATATCCATTGCTGCGGCCAACACGCCGTCCATGTCCTTCGCCCGTTTGCTGAAGGCGAAGGTGAGGCTTCGCAGGCGGTCGTTGCCGATGCGGTTGAAGTGGTTCTGCCCCACCTGGGCGGCGCGGCAGGCAACACCTTTGGCGTAGGCTATGCGTATGTCGTCGGGCATCTGGTCCCAGCCGTCCACGGTGCGTTGGCAGAACTGGCACACGGCCCTCAGCAGTCCGCGGCGCAGGCGTTCGGCTTGTTCGGTGCCCTTGTCGCACATCCCGGCAAGGAAACGGCACAGCTTTTCCAGCTGTTCCACGTCCAGGTCCTTGCTGCTTTCGGCGCCGCAGCTCTCCAGCATGTCGTAGTAGTTGTCCTGGCTCATGCCCACAATGCCGCGCAGGGTGTGCAGGCGGCGTATCAGCTGCTGTTTGCTCGGTTGCTCTTTCATTTCTCTCTGTAATTTGTCAATTGTTCATTGTCCATTGTCCATTGTCCATTGTCCATTGTCCATTGTTCATTGTCCATTGTCCATTGTCCATCGCCTGCCGGCGCGCGCATGGCTCCCTCGTCCCAGATGGTCATCATCTCGCCTCCGCCGTAGCGGCTGTTGGCCTTGGCGCGGAACAGGCTCACCTGTATTTTCACCATGGCGTCGTAGCGTATCTGCTCGGCGGTGCTTCCCTTGGGCTCGTTGGCGCTGTTGGCGTGGCTCACAAAGATGAACAGCTTGCCCGGAAACTCGCGTTTCAGCTGTTTGTATCCGGCGTAGTTCATGCCAAGGTACTGCAGGCTGTCTATTATCACCACCTTGGGGCTGCGCTGTTTGCGGAGCTCGGCTTTTATGTCGTCAAGGTCCATGTCGTACCACAGGCTCAGCCGGTGGTTCACGCTCTCCATGCAGTTTTCGGCAAAGGCGCGGCGTATGCTCTGCCCGTTGCCCTCCTCGAGGCTCACAATGCACACCTTGCGTCCCAGCTCGGCAATGTATTTGGCAAGCTGGAGCACAAAGCGGGTCTTGCCGTTGAAACTCTGCCCCCACACTATCCAGGCGCCGGTGTCCTCGGGGCGGCCCATAAACCGTTCCCACTGCCCCTCGAAAGGCAGCAGGCTCTGGTGCTGGTTGGCCAGCTCGCGCGGCGAAAGTTTGCGTTTTTTACTCGGCATGGCGGCTATTGTTTTGAGGTTTGTTTCTGGTTGTGGGCAAACACCAGCTGGCGCACCCGGCGCAGGTCGCCCTCGGCGCTGGCGGCTATGTCGTCTATCACGGCCTCGTCGGCAATGCCGTTGGCCTGGCACACAAGGCGCACGTCGTCGTAGTCGGCGCGGTTCAGCCCCACGCACTTGCTCCCAAGGCGGCTCCATATCTCGGGGTAGCCCCGGCGCTGGTATTTCAGGCCCGTGCGCATGCGTTTCTCTATGTAGTCGGTGCTCAGCAGCACCATGCCGCACTGGTCCTCCAGGCGGTTGTACAGCGTGATGAAGAAAAACCACACGTTGTCGCTCAGCTTGTCGAACTCGTCGAACACCAGCAGCGGACGCTCCTTTTTGGCCAGCTGGCGGCAGGCCAGCGTAAGGCGTTCGCGCTTGGTGAGGCCGTCGGTGCGCTCGCCCATGGCGCGCAGCAGCTCCTCCACAAAATCGTTCTTGCTCCAAAACTCGTCGCACATAAGGCGGTACACGTTGCGGTGCGTGGCCTCGTACTCGCGCGCGGCGTAGGTCTTGCCGGTGCCGGCGGGGGCCGTGAGGCTCATCACGCGGCTCTCGTCCTGCGCGGCCTGCAAAAGCAGGTGTATCTGGCGGTAGGTCATCGTTTCGGCGGTGTGCCAGCTCTTGCCGGTAACGCCTATGGCACGGGCCACACGGCGCCACATCTCCTCGCTGATCTGCTCCCAGTTGCCGTTCAGCATCTGGCTGATGGTGGCCGCGCTCACGCCTTTTATGCTGGCCGCGGCCTTGTTTTGCCCGCCTTTTTGGGCGGTGTACTGTCTCAAAGCCTCCACTATGGCTCTTTTGTTCTCTGTTCTTTCCATTTTTGTGATGTGTTTAATTGTTGTTTAATTGTCAACTGCAAACTGCAAACTGTCCATTGCTCACTGTTCCACCTCGGCTTCTATTCCGTTCTCGTTGCAGTAGTTCACGCACTCCGACGTGGAGCGGAAAAACATACGCTTGCCGCCGGTGGTGAGCATAACGTACTGGCGGTTGTCGAAAAATTTCACTTGTGCGTTGGCACTTGCCTGTTTTGTCTCTTTTTTTTCCATTTTTGTGATTGTTTTTGATTGGTTATTAAATATTTGTTTATTAAAGATTTTCAAATATTGCCCGTGGGTCGCGGTTGGCGGCGGGCTGTTCCTCTATCAGCACGGCGTCGTCCACGGTCTGCGCCGCTTTCTGCTGCGCCATGCGTTTTGGCGTTTTGTGCTGTCCGCGGCTGTCGGTCAGCAGGCGGGCGCTCAGCACGTCCTCCAGCTCGTTGCGGCGCACATATTCGCCGGCGTCGGCACACAGCTGTTCCATGCGGCTGTTGTGCTCCTCGGTAATCCTTGCGTTGAAGTCGCGGTATTCGGCCAGCGCGCGCCAGTCCTGCTCGGTGTAGTCCACCAGCGCCATTGGCACTTTGGTTTTTGCCTGCATCATGTAGCGCAGCCGTCCGTCCTCGCTCACGGCAAGGGCTTGGTTCATGTCGCGCGGGTCGTAGCGCAGCACCCAGCGTTCCGCCATGTGGCGGCGCATTTCGGTGTCCATGCAGTCGAACTTGTATTCCACACCGCCGCGTATCACCTTCAGCCCGTTGGGCGTTAGCATGTTGCCGCGTCCCGTCTCGCCGAAGGCCATAAGGTAGCGCACCATGTCCAGCTGCCGGCGCTTGGCCGCGTCGCCCGTCTGCCAAGCCTCGCGCATAGCCTTGTATTTGCGGCTGCGCTCCACCTCCATTATCTTGTGTATCTGAGCCATGCACTGCTCCTTGTCGGGAAAATAGTATTTCATGCGGTTGGTGTGGTCGTCGTTGGGCTGGCTCTTGGCAGTTATGTTGTGCCCGGCGTTGTTGGCAAAGGCAAACAGGTATTCGCTCTCGAGGTACGCGAAATAGCGCTCCACCGGCTTGGCTTTGGCGTTGCCCACGCTGGCCGGGGTTACGTATTTGGCCAGGGCGGCGTAGCGGGGGCTCATCTCCTTTATGGCGAAATGGTCGCTCTGTATCTGCCACGGGGCGTAGTATCCGCCAAGCAGCTCGCGTGTGTGGCTCACAGCGTTTTGCAGGGCTTCGGTTATCAGGGCGGCGTTCTCGCGCTCGCCGATGGCGTAGCCTATGGGGTAGTCGCTCATCACGTCGGTAACCACCTCCACCACCAGGCGGTTCCAGTAGCCGGACTGCACGTGTCCGGCCTTGTCCAGCCGCCGTTCCTGGTAAAACAGTTCCGCCGTCCATCCGTCGAGGCTCCACATCTTCAGCGGCATGTCGGGACGCTGGCGGTCCACCTGCATCAGCTGGCGGTTGCGGTACGTGCCTTTGCCGTCGCGGCTCTGCATCATGGCCGTTTCGTCGGCCTTGCGTATCTCCTGCACCCGGCGGCGGTCTATCTCTATGCCCATGGTTGCGGCCACCTTGCTCACCTGCATGTCGTTGAGCTTCGCGCCGCTGGCGCTCAGCGCGGCCACCACCGCGCGCTCCTTGGCATCGCGCCGGCGGTGGTTGCTGTCCTTGCCCGTAAGCCCGTGCACAAGCACCTCGCACCCGTGCAGCAGGTACTCGTTGTATTTCTTGCGCAGACGCTCGCCGCTGGTGGGCAGGGTGTTGGGGTATTCCACAAGGTTTTCCGACACCTCGTAGGCCAAGTCGGCGAATTCGCGTTTTATGTTCAGTTTCAGTCGGCCCATCTCGGCGGCAAGGCGTTTCTCCTCCATATAGTCGCGTATGGCGTCCAGTATGCGGGCGTTGTTCCACAGCTCGGTGAGCTTCTCCGGTTTCAGGCGTCCGCCGTCTTTCACCCTCACTTGGTCGAAATACTCGTACGACTCCGTGTCCAGCAGCCGTTGCTCGCGGAGTTGCAGCACCTCGCGCAGCAGGCTCTGTCGGCTCATAAGTGCGGGGTCGCAGCCCAGCGAGGCAATCACCATGGCTTTCAGCTTCGAGCCCATGCTCTGCCAGTCTATCAAGGCCGTGCGGCCATTGCCCCCCCGGCGCAGGCTGCGTATGTGGCCGCGCGAAAGGGCGTTGTTGTAGCGGCTCTGGCCAATGGCCTCGGCCAGCCATGCGCCGCTTATGCCGGTGTGCCCGTTGTGGCGTTCCACTATATTATATGTGCCTGTGTTTGTCATCCTTATTATATGTGCCTGTGTTTGTCATCCTTACTGCTCCGTGTTATTTGCTTTGTGTGGCAAGCATCTCCACTCCGCCCAGCTGCAGGGCGCGCCGGCGTATGCGCCGGGCCTTCTGAGTGTCGCTCTTGTACCGCAGCGCCGAAATCACTGTGGGCCTGCTGCCCCAACCCTCGTCCACCAGGCGTTTCACCACGCCGTACTCTACCACTATTCTTTTTTCCATTTTTTTTCGTATATTTGCAATGTGTTTTACTCTGTAAAATCGAATGCAAAGACATACATATTTTCTGTATATACCAAATTTTTATTCAGAAATCAACATGAAAGATTATAAAATAGTAATAAATAAAAGGGTTTTGGAGTGTATTGTTTTTTTGCTACAATATGAAAAGCAAGCTGAAATATGTCATAATTTGGGGGTAAAACCTGCGAAGTTTTCAGAAATTATGAACGAAAGAATGGCTGCCGGATTGGATATTATTCAGAATTTATGTATCAAATATAATGTTTCCCCCACGTGGTTATTGCTTGGCGAGGGTGAGATGTTGCGCACTGCGGAGGCGCAGGAGGCAAGTGCCGCCGCACCGGAAACGGCAAACAGCCACGTGGCCACGCTCATCAACATACTAAACAACACGCTCGCGGAGAAAGACAAACAGATAGACCGCCTGCTATCTATAATAGAGAAAAACAACCTCAACCAATCCCAACAGTAGAACCGCATCCGCCAAAACAGCAACTTTTTTGCGTTTTTTTACTCTTGTTTATCGCAAAACGCTGTTTTTTTAGAACTTTACAAGCATTTCAAAACTAAAAGACTGCAATCCCTTTATGTATTTACACCCATATTTCAGTTATGCCCCTTTGGTGCAAAACGGGCAAAACTCGCCACCCTTTTTGTAAAAAACGCCCGTTTTTTTGTATGCTAAAAATTTTTTTTTGCGTAACCAACTGAATAACCAACTGCGTAACCAACTCAAAAAATCGGCGTTTTTCAAGGTCACCGTCAATGGCACAAAAACCACCATGCGAACCCTCTGCCACGGCACAAAAAAAAGCCTGAAAACTCCGCATTTTCAGGCGTTTAATGCAAAATCAAACCTCAATTAAAGAAAACACATCGCCACAGCGTACAAAATTAAACCAAAATCAAACAAAAATGAACTTTGGAGACGTTTCTATTCGCATGAAAAACCAACGTCATACGCCTTGCAAATGGCTAATAATCAGCAAAAAATCATCAAAAATTAATTGTCATTTTTTGGAAACGGTTTAAATAGCCCCTTATAATAGTAGAGCACAAGGGAGGCACACTTCGCGAGAAAGCGCTAAACCTCCTTCACGCCATGACGTCGTCCTTGTTTGAGGAGATAACACGTGCCGTGCCTATACGCCCAATATTGCCTATTTTGATGAAAAACCAGCCGAATATTTAACTACAGCGAATGATGTTTTTTGCAAAAATGCGGAAAAAAAAACCGAAGTTTTTATTTTTTGTTTGCGGTAAGCCGGTTTTCTATCATACGGTTGTTGTACTGTTGTATGATGGCTTTCAGGAAGTTGAGTTGCGGCTGGTAGGCTGTGGCGTTGTCTTTGGCAAGGTCGGTTTTCAGCTCGGGGTCGGCAATGCGGTCGAACACCTCCAGTTTCTGGCCGTCGTAGCGGATGTAGTATTTGTCCTTTATCAGCTGGTAGGCACTGCTGCCGTAGGTTATGTGGTATTCGGGGTTGGCGGGGTTGAGCACACTCTTGCCGAACGAGAACACCTTTTCGTTGATGCCCAGGTAGTCTATCACGGTGGGGAAGATGTCGGCCTGCTGCATTATGCGGTTTTTCACCACGTGGGTATCGTTGGCGGGGTCGAACACTATCATCGGTATTTTGTACACGTTGTATCCGGTGGAATACCGGCTCGAAACGGCGTGCGAGGTGTGGTCGGCGGTGATGATGAACAAGGTGTTGCGGTACCACTCGGTTTTCGATGCGGCGGCAAAGAACTGTTTCAGTGCGTAGTCGGAGTAGGCCACCACTTGCAGTATAGGGTGCTTGCCTTGCGGAAATTGGCCCACATGCTCCTTGGGCACGGTGTAGGGGTGGTGCGACGATATGGTGAACACCGATGTGAAGAACGGCTGCCGGAAGGTGCCTATTTTCTTGGCCATAAACTGCAGGAAAGGCTCGTCGAAGATGCCCCAGTTGCCGTCGTAGCCAGTGTCGCCGCACTCGGCGTTAAACTCGTCTTTGCCGTAGTAGTGGTCCACGCCCACCGATTGAGCAAAGGCGTCGAAATTCATCGAGCCGTTGTATGCGCCGTGAAAGAAGGAAGTGTGGTATCCGTGGCGTTTCAGCACCTCGGGCATTCCCTCTATTTTGTTGGTGGCGTAGGGCGATGTAATGAAAGGTTCGAACATTATCGACGGCATTCCGGCCAGCACCGCCGGTATCCCCTCAATGGAGCGTTTGCCGTTGGCCATGCCCTGATATATGGTGCTGTGTTGCGAAAGCGAGTCGAGGAAAGGGGTGAAACCTTTGTTGTCGGGGTTCAGGAACCCGACGTACTCTTCCGAAAAGCTCTCCAGTATTATCACCACCACGTTTTTTGGCGTTGCCGCAAGGCTGTCGGTGGGAGCGGCAAGACTGTCGGCGGGCAGTGCTGCCATAGGGGTGTTTATGGGGGTGAAGATTTTTTCCAGCTCACGCTCGTTTTCGAAATAGTGCTTGGGCTCGAGGCCGCTGCTTTTGCCAAAGGTACGGATGATGGAGAAGGGGGTGTTCAGCACTAGCGACACGTTGTCGCACGAGGCGTATTTGCTTGCGTCGATGGGACGGAGAGGCTTGTATATGAACCCGCCGCGTATTATAAGCACGCACAGCGCTATTGCCAATACCGACTGCAGGCTGTCCTTAATCAATGTGGAGCCGAAGGGGTGGGGGGCACGCTTGTCGAGCACAATGCGGCGGCTGCACCACGCAAAAACCACTATCAGTGCCACAAAGATGATAACAAACAGCCAGTAGTCTTTCAGAAACTGAGGTATAAGGTTGCCCATGTCGCCGCCCACGCCAAGGTATCCGAAAATCTCCGACGTCATGCGGCGGAAAGTGAACTCGTAGTAGGCCGCGTCGATAAGGTTGGCCAACAGCATGGCAATTACGCCTATCACGTAAAATGCCTCGGCAATGCCCTTGTACACCTTGTTCCACCGCAGCCCGATGGGCAGCACGTACATTATCAGAAACGGCGAAAGCATCATGGCGGTGGTGGAAAGTCCGAACACCACGTTGCCCCACAGCAATTTCATAAATCCGCCGAACGACACGGGCGAAAACAGGTTGCTGTTGTAGATGTAGAAAACCAGTTGGGTGATGAGCAGCAGAACAAAGGCCAGCACGAATTTG
This sequence comes from uncultured Bacteroidales bacterium, assembly GCA_937915785.1. GTDB lineage: Bacteria > Bacteroidota > Bacteroidia > Bacteroidales > P3 > UBA1219. The sequence continues at coordinate 5,047 of CALGGY010000088.1, read as the reverse complement.
GCCAGCACGTAGGGGTATATTTTCTTGGTTTTGAAAAGGGTAAAACTCATGGGCTTTTATCTTTGTGGTTTGTATTTCGATTGGGTGAGAATTTTTTGAGAGTCGGTGTTGGCAAAGAGCTCCTCCATCGACACACTGTTGTTTTGCATGTAGGCGGTAACTATGTTCAGCCCTATGAAATCGGCCAGTCGCGGTGCCGAGTTGCTGAACTGCGGTGTTTGCGGACCTTCGTTCACAAAACCGCGTATCAAGTTCCAGTCGGTGTTGTAAAGCAGCTGGTTCTGAAGCAGGTAGCCCCAAATGTTGGCTTCGTTTTCCACCGTCCAGCCCCATTGCTGCGGGGTGTAGCGAATAAGCACTTCGGGCGACACGTCGGGAAGCGTTTGGGTCATAAAATACAGCACTTTGCCACTGCATATCATAAAATCGAGCATCGACTGCGGACGGTAGTCCTGCGGTATCTGGCTACGGCCCACGGCGGCCATGCAGTCGGGCAGCAGGTGCGCGCTGTCGAGCATGTTCACCATGTACATGGGCGTGTTGTAGTAGTTGAAAGCCTGATAATCGCTTATCACATACTGACTTATGTCGATGGCAAGCATAGAGTCGAAGCAGATGACCCTCATATTGTATTCGTAAGTGCCGAGAATAATGGTGTAGTATTTGTTTACGGCAAGGTTTGGCAGCAGTGTGCGGGCTTTTTCCATGGCGGCGTTGAGGCCGTTTTCCAGCCATGCGAGGTCGGGGTAGCGGCGCTGCACGGTGGCGTACACGTCGCGCATCTGCGGGTCGGTGGCAAAATCGGTAAGGTTGCGCACAAAGGTGGTGTCGTCGGGGTCGCCGCTGATAAGGGGGGCGTAGTCGGTGTAATGCTCTTTTATTGCCGAAGGCAACTCGTCCACAGGGGTGCCGAAAACCACCCTTTCGAAACGTTTTATGTTTATGTCGTCGCTGGCCGTATTGCGGTTGCAGCCGATGGCAAAAATGGCGCAGAGTGCCGTGGTTACAGCCATTGCCAAGATTGTGGTCTTTGTTCTCACGTATGATGCTTTTTTATGATACACAAATGTGCAAAGTTACGAAAAAAAGTCGGATTTTGCAAGTGTAAAATGTGTTGAAAGGTTGTTGAACCCGTTTTTCGACCGTTGGTGGCGAAAACACAATGCCATGGTTGGATGCCAAAACACGCACTTTCCGGCACCTTGCATCCTTGCCGGGGCAATTATTTTTTGGCAGAAACAAATATTTGTTGTAACTTTGCATTAAAATTATGCAATAATGCGACGTTAAAAGATTGAATTTGAAATGACAACCAAAAGATTGTTAGCAGCCATAGGCGTGTTTGTGCTTGGAGCTTTTGTGGGCGGCATGGCTGTGTTTTTGTGCAACGGTAAGGCAAGCAGCTCTACAAACGATGTACCCGATGCCGTTGCAGCGGCTGTAGAACCCGATTCGTTTCCGCAAGTGTATGGAGTAGATGTGTCGCACTATCAGGGCAATATTTTTTGGGACAAGCTGTCGTTGCCATGCGATAAAAGCGGAGCTGTGAGCGGACGTGTGCCAGTGCCCGAAAACCTGCGTGCAGTGCGGTTTGCTTTTATTCGTGCCACCATGGGCGACACCCTTGCCGACTCCTTTTACGATAAAAACTACCAAGAGGCCAAGCGCGCCGGCATACCGTGCGGCAGCTATCATTTTCTCACCGACGGGGTGTCGGGCAAAACGCAGGCCGAGTGGTTCCTTGCCAATGCAAGGCTGGAACCCGGCGATTTGCCACCGGTGCTCGATGTGGAGATGAAATCGCCCGCCATGGTGCAGCGTGCCAAAGAGTGGCTCACGGTGGTGGAGAAAGAGTGTGGCACTCAAGCTATTATATACACCAATATGAATTTGCTCAACCAGTTTGTGAAACCCGACACCGTGCTAAGCAACCGTCCTTTGTGGCTGGCAAAGATAATTGGCGACATGCCCGATGAGCCCAACTGCCTGTTCTGGCAATTCACCCATCAGGGCCATGTTTGCGGAATTGTCGACAATGTGGTGGATATCAATATGTTCAATGGCACACCCGACGATTTGAGGCAGTTTATTCTCACAAAAGGGATAGCCCATAAACAATAGGAAAGCCAGTAATCCACAGCACGGTCTGTACTGTTTCATACTGGCTTTGATGTTTTTTTACGGATCTCGCTCTAAGCTGTGCCAAGTCAGAGGCTGTTGTAGCTGCAGCTCCATGTGTCGGCGCCACTCATGTCGCCGGTGGTGAGGCCTTTTTTCAGCCATTTCATGCGTTGTGCCGAGGTGCCGTGTGTGAAGTTTTCGGGGGTAACTTCGCCGCGGGCGCGTTTCTGCAGGTAGTCGTCGCCGATTTTCTGTGCGGCGTTTATCGCCTCTTCGAAATCGCCGGACTCGATGGAGCCGAACATCTCTTTTTCGTAGTAGCCCCAAATGCCCGAATAATAGTCGGCTTGCAGCTCGATACGCACACTGGTTTTGTTTTTCTCAGTCTCGTTTTGCTTAGCCATTTTGGCGTGGGCTTGGTCGAGGGTTCCCAGCAGGTGCTGCACGTGGTGCCCCACTTCGTGGGCTATAACGTAGGCGCAGGCAAAATCGCCGCTTGCACCCAGTTTCGACGACAGCTCGCTGAAGAAGTCGAGGTCGAGGTACAGTTTTTCGTCGGCAGAGCAATAGAACGGGCCCACTGCCGAGGTGGCGCTACCGCAGCCGCTCTGAACACTGCCTTTGAAAAGAACGAGGGTGGGTTTTTTGTATGTCTTGCCCATTTTTTTGAATTGTGCGGTCCATACATCCTCGGTGCTGGCCAGTATCTGTTTGGCAAACACTTCGAACTCCTGCTCTTTTTTGGTTGGGGTGTAGTCGCCAGACTGGCTCGATGTGCCGGGCAATACCTTCTGGGTTATGTTTTGTATGTCGTTTTCGTTTACATTTATGCCAAACTGTTGGAGCTTGGGGGTGATAATGGCTATCAAGCCGGCAATGATGGCTGCCCCGATGCCAAAACCTGCTATTGTTCCGCCTTTTCCGCGGCGGTCTTCAACGTTTGTGCTCTGTCTGCGTCCTGTAAGTTTCATATCGTTTTTTTTAATGTGTTTGAAAAATCTAAAAACGCATCTTCGCAACTTTTATTATTGATTTTGAAAACTTTTTTGATATAGATTCAACATCGAAGTGCAACGCTGTTTTGCAAAGATAGGAAGATTTTTTTGGGGGGGGAGAAAAAGTTCAAATTTTTTATAGGCCGTAGGTTTAGTTAGGTCTGCACGAAGAGGATGTAGTCGTCTGAAAGCGGGGAAAAATAGGTGTTTTTAGGGATGTGTTGGCGGATAAGTTTGTTGGCGTTTTCGATCGGGCCTTTCTCCCATGAGGAATAAGGGTGTGCGCAATAGATTTTTGTGTGCAGTTTTTTTTCGATGTACTTGTGCTCTGCAAACTCGGATACATTGTCTGTGGTGATGGAAAGGACGTGGCATTCAAAAGTCCGGAGCGTCTGGACAACGAGTTTGGCCACGACCTTGGTGTTCTTGTCTTTAGGGGACTTTGCCATAAGCATTTTTTTGTGGTGAGCTCTACGAAGGTGACGATGGCGCCGTTTCCGTCATTTCCGATGATGGTATCCATCTCCCAGTCGCCGAAACGCGTCTTCGCGTCCACCACGGCAGGACGCTCGTCGATGCTCACACGACACTTGATGGGGATGCGCGAGCTCACGGGTCGTCGCAGGTGCTTGGGGTGGTGCGGCAGATAGGTGTATAGCGTTCCCCCTCGAGCCTTGTCCTGCCTGATTATGTGGTACATCCACTCAATCGAGACGCAGTTTTTGCCGTCGCGTTTTCTGGCATTGGCAATAGTCTCTTGAGACACTGCTCAATGTACAGCCAATCCTTTTTCGACAGTTTCCGTGGCATTCTGGGAACCGGTTTTCTCATTTCGGAGAACTGCTGCGCGTATATTGCAACATAGTGTCGGCGCATATTGGTGTTTCTTTTCACCTCCCTGCTGACGGTTGGTTTGCTGACATTTATCAAATTTGCTATATTCGACAGCGACATTTTTTTTCAGACACATGGAAATTGTGTTTCTTTGCTCTTTGTTAAGGTTATTGTATTATTTCATAAGACAGCACAAAAGTAATCATTTTACCTGAGAGTGCCAAAATTTGATGCTCTTTTTTTCTTCTCAGTGTTGCACTTGTAACTGGAAATTAGGTGTAACTTTCTGTGTATTGTGTCGATATACTTGGCATTGATATGCTGGGGTGATTAGGTTTTGCCTCTATGGGCTGCAATTTGCAGAACACACCCGTTTGCAATAAGAAAAAAAACTGGCCAGACAAAAGTGCATTTGCAAAAAAAAGGATTCCGCATTTGCGAAATCCTCTTTTTAGTGGGAGCAATAGGATTCGAACCTATGACCCTCTGCTTGTAAGGCAGATGCTCTGAACCAGCTGAGCTATGCTCCCGGGCAAATTTTCGAGTTTTGCGGTTGCAAAGATAAGACTTTTTTTTATTTTAAAAAAAAATAATTGCGTTTTTTCTTCCACACACCAGTATAAAACTGTAAATCAACACATTTAAGCACGGGTTATTTTTTGAAAGTAGGCTACCAAAAGCCATTTTTTTGAAAGCAACTAATTTGAAATTCCGTTTTTGGACTTCTTTTTTACGAAAAAAAACTGGACATCGGATGCTGAATTCAAGTTATAAATGCAACACTATGATTATTTTCAAAATTTGGTTTTGCAAAGTTACGGAAAAAGCACTCAATTGGAGTAAGAAATCCCAATTTTTTTCTTGGCCGATGGTTCAACTTATTCTGGACCAGTTTGATAAGGTTGGTTTCCAAGTTTTCGAAAGATGTCCCCTTGGGCAGGTATCGCCTGATTAGCCTGTTCATGTTCTCGTTGGCGCCTCGTTCCCAAGAATGATATGGGTGGGCGAAGTAATAGCTCACGTCCAATGCCTCGGCTATGTCTTTGCGCATGGCAAACTCCTTGCCGTTGTCGGAGGTGATGGTGTGCAAAAGACCT